>NZ_LZXY01000028.1:0-207 GCF_001756615.1 Glaciecola punicea | reverse complement strand
AAGTAAGTGATTAGCAAAACTTGTCACGCATATAATCAAACGCTACTAGAAGTCAAAAGGCTAGTAGTTATATACAACATCTTTTGCCAAGCATTTGGGTGATAGTTGTTATCATCACGACGAAGGAGGAAGGCACGTACGTCTGTACGTAACTGACGACTAAGAAGTGAAGATGACAAATAGCGCACTAAGGCGAGGGCAAACGGA
>NZ_LZXY01000027.1:0-230 GCF_001756615.1 Glaciecola punicea | reverse complement strand
TTACTTATTTATCTTCGGTGGAAAATAAATAAGCTTATTGTCAGATAGAGTAGCTTCTTGAAAGAACCGTACTTACGCTATGCGTAAATATTGTTCATTTCACTATTCTTTCATAAATATAGATTACTTTTTTTATCAGCTTGTCCAAATTGTTAAAGAGCATATCGCTTTGCGATATTAGAGCAAAGCTCTAAGCAATAGACGAATCTATTAATTAAAACTTTGTTCGG
>NZ_LZXY01000026.1:0-255 GCF_001756615.1 Glaciecola punicea | reverse complement strand
ATCTTCGGTGGAAGATAAATAAGCTTATTGTCAGATAGAGTAGCTTCTTGAAAGAACCGTACTTACGCTATGCGTAAATATTGTTCATTTCACTATTCTTTCATAAATATAGATTACTTTTTTTATCAGCTTGTCCAAATTGTTAAAGAGCATGTCTGGCTGCTAAGTTACCTTAGAGCTGAACATCAGAGTTTAAAAAACCCTAATGAATATATTCGTGTCTCATTCTAAGAATGAACCTATTCATTAAGGTTT
>NZ_LZXY01000025.1:0-258 GCF_001756615.1 Glaciecola punicea | reverse complement strand
GATCACCCTCTCAGGTCGGCTATGCATCGTTGCTTTGGTGAGCCGTTACCTCACCAACTGGCTAATGCACCGCGGGGCCAGCCATCAGTGACGCTGTAAAGCGCCTTTGAGCTTTCTTTCAGGTGAAAAAAAGCCGTATGCGGTATTAGCACCTGTTTCCAAGTGTTATCCCCCGCTGATGGATACGGTTCCCCACGTGTTACTCACCCGTCCGCCACTCCGCTTAAGAAAAAACCGAAGTTTCTTCTTAAGCAGCGT
>NZ_LZXY01000024.1:0-270 GCF_001756615.1 Glaciecola punicea | reverse complement strand
ATTATTTCACACATACCGTACTGCCAACTAAAAATGGTAGGCTTGGGCAGACTTGAACTGCCGACCTCACCCTTATCAGGGGTGCGCTCTAACCAGCTGAGCTACAAGCCTGCTTTCTATATCTAGCAGCAAATGGTGGAGCTTAGCAGGATCGAACTGCTGACCTCCTGCGTGCAAGGCAGGCGCTCTCCCAGCTGAGCTAAAGCCCCGCTTTATCACTCAATTACTTGAACGCAAACCGGTAAGGTATGGTGTGTCTCTATCTTTTTA
>NZ_LZXY01000023.1:0-300 GCF_001756615.1 Glaciecola punicea | reverse complement strand
GGTGCATGTAAGGTATTTCACACATTGCGTGAAATGGTGGAGCTTAGCAGGATCGAACTGCTGACCTCCTGCGTGCAAGGCAGGCGCTCTCCCAGCTGAGCTAAAGCCCCTTACAAGGGTGCAAAAGTATCGATTACCTACCATAACCAAATGCGATTGGTAGGCTTGGGCAGACTTGAACTGCCGACCTCACCCTTATCAGGGGTGCGCTCTAACCAGCTGAGCTACAAGCCTATCGTGCCTTATGAGCATGACATCACTTAGTAGGTCTATCGGTACTTTTTGAACTCTATCTTTTTA
>NZ_LZXY01000022.1:0-486 GCF_001756615.1 Glaciecola punicea | reverse complement strand
GACAGCTTCATCAATTAATTCAACATAATACAGCCTACCTGACAGAGACGTTAATTGTCCTCGTCTTCCCCCCAGTAGGCATTTAACTTTTTTCTAAGCACCAGTAATGCTGCGGTTTCCGCTAACGCCGCCTCCTTACGTCTGAGCTCTTTCTCTAACTGGCGAATACGTTTTTTATCTGCTTTACGCTCGGCAGTTTGAAGCTGTTTAACTTGAGCACTCGTTTGATTACCGCTGATACAGGCGGTTTTCCACTCTTTCACTTGCTCAGGATAAACACCTTTTTTACGACAATATTCATTCAACTCAGCTTCTGACAATGCGGCCGTTTCTAACACGACTGCAAACTTCTGCTCAGATGACCAACTGCATTTACTACTATTTTTGGGCAACACTATTTCACCATCGGATTGCGCTAAATATTTAGACTTCCAATCATACAATGTTGACACGCCAATGCCTTCTTCTTTTGCAAATTGTCTTAAC
>NZ_LZXY01000021.1:0-588 GCF_001756615.1 Glaciecola punicea | reverse complement strand
CGGCGCGTTCTCTGAATAAAAATGCAGGCGATGCTAAAACGGTGAGCTTAACCAGCACTAGCGCCGGGACTGACGCCGGCAACTACCTTATTACGGGCCAAGCATCAACCACCGCAGACATTACCCGCGCTAACCTAAGCGTAGGCGGGATCACCGCCAGTGGCAAAGTCTACGACGGTAACGTAGACGCCACGCTAAATGTGAGCGGAAAAACACTGACCGGCTTAATTGCAGGCGATGACGTAAGCGTATCGGCAACCGGCGCCTTTTCTGATAAAAATGCAGGCGACGCTAAAACGGTGAGCTTAACCAGCACTAGCGCCGGGACTGACGCCGGCAACTACCTTATTACGGGTCAAGCATCAACCACCGCAGACATTACCCGTGCTAACCTAAGCGTAGGTGGGATCACCGCCAGTGGCAAAGTCTACGACGGTAACGTAGACGCCGCGCTGGATGTGAGCGGAAAGACACTGACCGGCTTAATTGCAGGCGATACGGTAACCGTATCGACAACCGGTGCGTTTTCTAATAAAAATGCAGGCGATGCTAAAACGGTGAGCTTAACCAGCGCTAGCGCTGACGCTC
>NZ_LZXY01000019.1:0-2979 GCF_001756615.1 Glaciecola punicea | reverse complement strand
AGTTTTATGAGGGTTGTATGGTTAAGTGACTAAGCGTATACGGTGGATGCCTAGGCAGTTAGAGGCGATGAAGGACGTGTAAGTCTGCGATAAGCATTGGGAAGCTGACAAAACGCGTTATACCCAATGATTTCCGAATGGGGAAACCCAGGTCTTAGGACCTATCATATAGTGAATACATAGCTATATGAAGCAAACGAGGGGAACTGAAACATCTAAGTACCCTTAGGAAGAGAAATCAAACGAGATTCCCCTAGTAGCGGCGAGCGAACGGGGAACAGCCGAATCAGCATGGCGTAGTGGAATGAGTTGGGAAGCTCAGCGATACCGGGTGATAGCCCCGTACACGAAGCGACATGTTGGTCATATTAAGTAGGTCGGGACACGTGTTATCCTGATTGAAGATGGGGGGACCATCCTCCAAGGCTAAATACTCCTAACTGACCGATAGTGAACTAGTACCGTGAGGGAAAGGCGAAAAGAACCCCTGTGAGGGGAGTGAAATAGAACCTGAAACCGTATACGTACAAGCAGTAGGAGCCTTACTCTCTTAGGAGAAATGTGGGGTGACTGCGTACCTTTTGTATAATGGGTCAGCGACTTATATTTAGTAGCAAGGTTAACCGAATAGGGGAGCCGTAGCGAAAGCGAGTGTTAACTGCGCGTTTAGTTGCTAGGTATAGACCCGAAACCCGGTGATCTAGCCATGGGCAGGTTGAAGGTTGAGTAACATCAACTGGAGGACCGAACTCACTGATGTTGAAAAATCAGGAGATGACTTGTGGCTGGGGGTGAAAGGCCAATCAAACCGGGAGATAGCTGGTTCTCCCCGAAATCTATTTAGGTAGAGCCTCGGACGAACACCATTGGGGGTAGAGCACTGTTAAGGCTAGGGGGTCATCCCGACTTACCAACCCTTTGCAAACTCCGAATACCGATGAGTGCTATCCGGGAGACACACGGCGGGTGCTAACGTCCGTCGTGAAGAGGGAAACAACCCAGACCGCCAGCTAAGGTCCCCAAATATTGCTAAGTGGGAAACGATGTGGGAAGGCTAAGACAGCTAGGAGGTTGGCTTAGAAGCAGCCATCCTTTAAAGAAAGCGTAATAGCTCACTAGTCGAGTCGGCCTGCGCGGAAGATGTAACGGGGCTAAGCAATATACCGAAGCTGCGGATTTGACTTTCGAGTCAAGTGGTAGGGGAGCGTTGTGTAAGTGGATGAAGGTGTGCCGGGAGGCATGCTGGACATATCACAAGTGCGAATGCTGACATGAGTAACGATAAGGGGAGTGAAAAACTCCCCCGCCGGAAGACCAAGGTTTCCTGTCCCATGCTAATCAGGGCAGGGTAAGTCGGCCCCTAAGGCGAGGCAGAAATGCGTAGTCGATGGGAAACAGATTAATATTTCTGTACTTATATAGTGAGTGAAGGAGAGACGGAGAAGGCTAGGCAAGCATGGCGTTGGTAGTCCATGTGAAAGTGCGTAGGTTGATGGTTTAGGCAAATCCGGACCATCCTCTTTAATGAGAAGACTAAGACACGAGACGAGACTCCACGGAGTCGAAGTTGTTGATGCCATACTTCCAGGAAAATCTTCTAAGCGTATTGCTATATGAACCGTACCCCAAACCGACACAGGTGGTCAGGTAGAGAATACTAAGGCGCTTGAGAGAACTCGGGTGAAGGAACTCGGCAAAATAGTACCGTAACTTCGGGAGAAGGTACGCCCTTACCTGTGACTAGACTTGCTCTAGAAGCGGGCGAGGGCCGCAGTGACCAGGAGGCTGGGACTGTTTATTAAAAACACAGCACTGTGCTAAATCGAGAGATGACGTATACGGTGTGACACCTGCCCGGTGCCGGAAGGTTAATTGATGGGGTTAGCGTAAGCGAAGCTCTTGATCGAAGCCCCGGTAAACGGCGGCCGTAACTATAACGGTCCTAAGGTAGCGAAATTCCTTGTCGGGTAAGTTCCGACCTGCACGAATGGTGTAACCATGGCCTCGCTGTCTCCACCCGAGACTCAGTGAAATTGAAATTGCAGTGAAGATGCTGTGTACCCGCACCTAGACGGAAAGACCCCGTGAACCTTTACTACAGCTTGGCACTGAACATTGACCCTACATGTGTAGGATAGGTGGGAGACTATGAAACGTTGTCGCTAGATGACGTGGAGTCAACCTTGAAATACCACCCTTGTACGTTTGATGTTCTAACGTTGTCCCGTAATCCGGGATGCGGACAGTGTCTGGTGGGTAGTTTGACTGGGGCGGTCTCCTCCCAAAGTGTAACGGAGGAGCACGAAGGTTGGCTAATCCTGGTCGGACATCAGGAGGTTAGTGCAATGGCATAAGCCAGCTTAACTGCGAGACAGACACGTCGAGCAGGTACGAAAGTAGGTCATAGTGATCCGGTGGTTCTGAATGGAAGGGCCATCGCTCAACGGATAAAAGGTACTCCGGGGATAACAGGCTGATACCGCCCAAGAGTTCATATCGACGGCGGTGTTTGGCACCTCGATGTCGGCTCATCACATCCTGGGGCTGAAGTCGGTCCCAAGGGTATGGCTGTTCGCCATTTAAAGTGGTACGCGAGCTGGGTTTAGAACGTCGTGAGACAGTTCGGTCCCTATCTGGTGTGGGCGTTGGATGATTGATGGGAGCTGCTCCTAGTACGAGAGGACCGGAGTGGACGAACCGCTGGTGTTCGGGTTGTGATGCCAATTGCATTGCCCGGTAGCTACGTTCGGAATCGATAACCGCTGAAAGCATCTAAGCGGGAAGCGAGCCCAAAGATGAGTCATCCCTAGCGATTAAATCGCTTTGAAGGGTTGTCGTAGACTACGACGTTGATAGGCAGGGTGTGGAAGCGTTGTAAGGCGTTAAGCTAACCTGTACTAATTGCCCGTAAGGCTTAACCATACAACACCTCATGAAATTTAGAGGATGGTATAAAGTGTGACAAGTAACACGCTAAGT
>NZ_LZXY01000018.1:0-21542 GCF_001756615.1 Glaciecola punicea | reverse complement strand
GAATATTGAATAAAGGTTAAATAGCATCAATTTAGATAAAATATAGTCTAAATATCAATGGTTTATATTTTTCCCATATTAATTAGCATTAAATAAAACATGACAGAATTAAGAAAAAAACAGGACAGAAAACGTGACAGATTTGCAAGCCTCTGTATAATTGCAAAATCTGTCATGTTTTTGGGTTTTTATGGGTACGCAAGTCAAGCACAGTCATCTAGTGGCACAAATCAAGGCTGGGAAAATCAACGATGCTGTGATTAAAGCATTAGTTAAGAATGCGCAGCAAAGTATGATACGTCTTGAACGAGGACTATTTTTAAGAATTAGCGAGGAAGGTTCCGGCTTTTTCATCTTTCAATACATTCATTTTGGCAAATCAAGACGAATGACATTGGGCACCTACGGCAAACGGCCAGATGCTATGCCACTTGTTGATGCTCGTGCAGCGTTAGCCGAAGCCAGAGCATTGGTTAATAGCGATAAAGACCCGCTTGTTGAGCGTCATCGCGCGCAGCGAAGTGACTTTAAAACCGTTGACGATCTTGCTCAAGATTGGCTAAGCGAAATTTCGAAAGACCTGAAACACCCTCGTATACCTCTTCGCGTTTACACACAAGAGATCAAACCACGCCTAGGTAGATTGCAGCTTAATGACGTTAGTGGCTTGGATATAAGAGACACATTGGATTTTGTAAAGCGCCGTAAAAAGGCACCAAGACCTACCATTGTTAACGACACCCTTACATTCCTCAAACAACTTTTTGATCATGGCATCACACTTGGCGTAATTAATAACAATCCTGCATCTGCATTTAAAGCCAAACATGCCGGAGGTACCGAAAAATCACGCACTCGAAATCCTACTATTGAAGAATGGAAAACCATCTTCTCTGTTATGCGAACGCACCAAGTCCACTTCAGCCGGGAAAACTATTTGGCAGTAGCACTTTTGTTAGTACTTGGCTGTCGAAAAGGCGAGATAATAGAACTTCGCTGGGATGAGATGGATCTTAACAAGAAGGTTTGGTTTTTAAGTAAAGAAAAATCTAAGAATGGCTATGCTCTTGATATACCTCTGCCACCGTTAGTTATTGAATGGCTGGAAGAACTCAAAACAAGATCTAATATGTCTGAATATGTTTTCCCCTCGCGTCGCGCAAGTAAACGCAGAGGTTATATTAGCGACGACACGCTTAACCATGCCCTGACTAATTTATTTGGAAAGAAAACAGGAAAGCTAAATAGTAGTACTGGTGATGTATTGGGCAAAGCGGAAATAGGCTATTTCGTGATCCACGATATTCGGCGCTCTACGCGAACTATCATGTCAAAAAATAAAGTCCGCGCTGAGGTTGCTGAGAAGGCTATTAACCATGTTAAAAAAGGAGTTGAAGGGATTTATAATCGGGATACGTTTTTTGAGGAGAGGGTTGAGGCTCATGGTGTTATGGCAGAGTTGGTTGGGGGGATAGTTTAGGGTTAATTTGCATCCAAAACTGACCCACAGAGGGTGCTGTTAGCGCCGGTGAAGATCCGCAGCTATTTGCCGAAGTTTAATTGACGTTAAAAGCATAAAAACCAAGTTTTGATTCAAAAACGGTATAAAACAGGCACAGCTAGATCATTTATCCAAAGACTAATTTTTTAGCATTAACTACCTCTGCACGTTTACGATAATCGGTGCTCCTTAACCAGTCATGTCTGAGGAACGGTGAACAAATTTCATTACATATATGGCAATAAACATCTTTATTGGGTCGTTTTCTGTCTGTCTCTAGCGTCAATGAGGCACATTTTCGCTTGTTAATTAGTAAATCACGAACAGACCGACCTTTGGAACCCTGATGCGTCACTTTGTGTTTCTGGCGCTCTCTATAGCTTTTTTGTCTTGCGGCATTATTGATGTGGCCTCGATAGGTACTTTGATAGCGCTTATTAGCCCGTCGAAGAGCTTTTAGATACATGGCTGGTGCACATGGCTTGCAATATCTATTTCCCCGATCACAATGCCTACAAATAACTATTGGGATATTACAATTGAGACAACCATACAGTCTAGAGCTACCATGCATATAAATCACAAAACCTTGGTTAAGAATTATCGTTAACTTTTGGCGAATAGTAGCTTGTTAGCTCATTGGCAAAATTAGCCAATGTCGATTACTAAAGAAAACCAAATTCACGTTATAAAAACTCACTTATAACCAACTTTGGCTAGAACTCAAAAACATTAAAAAAAGGGCGGATATATAAAAGAAATTTAAACTTCGGCAAATAACAGCGGTTTTGGACCGGTGTTTACTTCAACTAAGGTTAATTCGAAACCATCACCAAAACAAAATACCGCTTTATCGACCATTAACCCTGCCAGTAATGATACATCCGCATAACAGCCGTCTAACACATTAGTCGGCGCAGGAGTTTCTATTAAGGTTGACTCTGATTTAAGGCGTAGCACTTTGCGGCGATAGGCTAATATCATGTAACTGCCAGGTTGTTGTGCTAAACGACGCTTTCCTTTTATGCCCATGACTTCTTATTGGTCAGCATTGTCGCCTTCAAGCTCTGTATTTGTGAAGACTTAAAAGATCGTAATTTTAGAAATTAGGTGTCGCTAGATGCGTGGGTTTGCGTTCCTATCGAGTTTCCCATGAGTTCTTCAGTTAAAGCCTTCATTTTGGACCCGTTAACGTAGTCAAAGACAACAGCTTTTGGATCAACATAGTGACAATAGATTGGTGGGAATTCATCTAAAAAGATATTCTTATGCGGCTGGCTCTTTACTCTGTCTCGTATTAACGCTTTTGATAAATATCCACTGTTACCTGGGAAAAGAAATACGTTTCTTATATCCCAGTCTATATCCAGTTGTCTAAGTGCTTTCTCATAAAACAGTTGCTTTACAATATCACCCCAACCCGGCGCATTCTGCAAAGACGTCGCTGCATAATACTTGGCGTCTACAACAGCACATTTTTCACTACTTTTATGGTGGATAATGATATCTGTTCTCATACTTTTTGAATTTGCTGTGAGGACATTCCCATTCTGATCGAAGTACGCTGGAGCAGGGAGCTTATCATTGAGTGCTACGGTAAAGTATAAAACCTTAGAAAGCATATGTTCCCAGCAATGATGAAAGTCCCTCAAGCCAATTGTCATATTTGTAGCGTCAGAACCAGCTTCGCCCTTGAGGTATTCAGCAAGGGATTTAAGTAGGGTAATATCTCGATCGGAATAGGTCTGGTTAAGCTCTCCTTTGATGAGTGCTAAGTGAAGAGATTTGGCACCTCTTGGCGGCGAATACTCACTAAGTTCTGCAGCCATTGTTCTTAGGTTACCTGTCACTAGCCAAGAAAAACTCTTATCCAGCTTTAAAATTACTGATGCATGAATTAACGTAATGTCTGAATCATAATAGAATCGATTGCGGCTTCCATATACGTCAAGGTATATGGGTTGACCACTTATTCCCATAGACGGAACAACTTTGTTTACCGTTCTCTTCCAGTCCTCTCTTCCGTAGTTAAGTTTATTTACTTTTTGTCGCTTTTGATAAATACCATTCTGTCGGTAGTCTTCTAGCAAATATCTAATTAGTCTGAGCTTGTTAGCATATTTCGTCCCCAAGCCCTCATCCATTAAGTCGATATTCGTTCTGCTAATACGACCATACTTGTCCACTGCTTTTAGCAGCTTCGAGGCATAAGCAATTTGATCCAGTCCATAATCTAAGTTGGATCCTCTAGGAAGAAATACATAGCTTTGCTTATCAATGAGTAGAAGACCAACAAAGGAACACTTTGGTTGACTTCCTAGCGTCACTAAACTCTTCAATCGCAATTCACTAGCTATGTTCAAAGGCAAGTTGCCGAGGGGTTCTCTGTCCAAGAAAAACAAAGGCCCAGCATTGGTAACGTTTGCACTTTTCAACGTAACAGCCTTACTCATCTGCATCGGCTATTATTGGTTTTAACTTATCTATAATTAGATCGTAAAAAGAATCGCTGAATATCGGCTCTTTACTTTGATGTTGTCTTGTCAGTTGGCCGTAAGTATGGATGTCAGAGTTGAATACTAAGTCAGACATACCATGCCTCAGTACGTCATCCCACAGGTACATAAATAGTTTTCCTGTCAGAGCCTCACTTCTATTTTCCGGTGTCAGTTCTGTGTCAGACAGGAAAAAAGGCCCTAAATGTTTATCTTCTGGAACGCTGTTTACAGTAAGTATCGCATTAATAGCCATAGCGAAGTCTCGCCAAGTAATAAGCTTTTCCTCTATGTTATCTTCAATCGTTCTTTGTTCGTAAACAACGAGCATACCCTCGGCACAGGGTTTTCCGGTCTCTGTGTAAGATCTATCGAAATCAAGAGGGATATATTTATAGTTCCACCTTCGTTTAAATGCAGTGTCAAGGGGCAGCACGGCCTGATCGCTACTATTCATAGTAGCTAGCAAACTAAGATTGCTTGGGAGCTTAAGCTTACCGTCGGGTAAGGATCTGTTTGTAACATCCTCAATATGTTTTATCATATCTTGATCTGCTAAATTGATGAAGTGTGTGCTTTCACCGTCTATCTCTCTATCCAGTAAATGAAATATCTCTCCGAACACAGCCGCGGCTGGCGCACGATTAATCTCTTCGATCACAAGCCAATGGTGTTCACTAGGCTCATTCAATGCATTAGTAATCGCATTCGTAAATGGTCCAGGACGAAACTCATATCTTATTGAATCACCCGCCATTTTAGGTTTAAGGCATCCAACGAAATCACTATTGAGGGTATCCGCATGAAAGACGGTACGAACTGTGTATTCCTCTATGGCCGACTCCTTTATTGAGTGGCTTTTACCCGTGCCCGGAGCACCATAATATATAATATTTCTACCACCGGCGTTCTTGGTTTTACTGTCCGCTGATTTAACAGCGCCGCTTGAGAAAAGTTTATACTGTCCACCATCATTATCTAGTTTAAAAGCGGGGTACGCATTTTCAAATATGCGCTTTATATTTATGAAATTAAGGGAACGGTCATCCTTTTCTTTATTCATCCATTGCGTAGTAAGATATACGTAAGTATTTGTTTCATTTAAATATGTAAGTGGCTCTACAAAATATCTTAAAGTATCTCCAGTTGTCAGCTCGTCGGAAGAAAGAACCGACGGTGAAAGTTTAAATAATGAACTACTGTTAAAGGGAGTCGAATCAGCCTTATAGGTTTCTAGTTTAAGCGAGGCAGGGGCAATTAGGCTTTGTAACCCATCGTACTCCATAAAGTACCTAAATACGCCCTCAGCGATGCTACGTACTTTGTTCGATTGCTTAACAAAAGGTAATTTATCATTAAATTTACTTTGCAGGTAAGTAAATACATTAGGATTAGCGCATAAGTGAAAAATCACTTTACCGATAACGACTGAGCTGTCATCGGGTATATTAAGAACTTTGAGTATTATGGAACCAAAGAAATCTATACTCGGTCTAACTATTATTTTCCCATCGCGGTTATTTATCAGCTCTTTCCCATCCACTCTTTCCGTTTTATTGGTAAACGGCTTTAAAACGAGTGCCTTACTATAATCATCCAAACCGTCAAATACTTTTATATCCGTAGATTGATTATCTATTATCGACTGGAGGGCACTTTTATCTCCACTTTGACGCATTACCTCAAGATGTTCAATGTATTGGTATAGGTTGTCAGCAAAGCTTTTTATTTTAATTGCGTAAAGAATATACTGGCTTGGAATTATACAAACATTATCTTCTTTATTGGTGCTAGTTGCCTTAATATCGATCCTAATAGACGAATCCATAACCTCTGAGAAATAATCGATTTTACAAAGTTGCTCTTTATCCTTGGAGTCAAAATTTAGTTCTGCCCATGATTTAATCAAAGCTAGTTCACTTTTCTCCGCGATGGCTTGGCTAACTAGACTACGCAACATATTTATTCCCTTACTCTTGCCTGTTTAAGCATACAGTGGTATTCTTGCCCGGTAAAAAACCGGATAAGAGTGATGTATGAACGAACTGAAACCTAACAGCAATATAGCAGAGTATGTCCTAAGTATCCGTAAAAACCTTGGTCTAGGAAGAACCGAGTTTGCTAACCTGCTTGGCATGAACTCGTCAGGGGAACGCACAGTTCGCGGTTGGGAAAAAGGGGAGCATACTCCTTCCAAGAAAAAGTTAGCAGACATATCGATTCTTGAGCTTAAACTCGCTAAAATAAGAGAGCAGGCACCATTTAGATATAGATCCAATGGTGAAAATTCTTTTAAATTTATTGATTTATTTGCTGGTATTGGTGGAATTAGATTACCTTTTCAGGCGATAGGTGGGGAATGCGTTTTCTCATCAGAGTGGGACAAATTTGCCCAAAAGACATACATGGCGAATTTCGGGGAGCTCGCACACGGGGACATTACAAAGATAAAAGCCTCAGACATCCCCAGCCACGATATTTTACTAGGTGGCTTTCCATGCCAAGCCTTTTCTCAAGCCGGCCTTAAACAAGGGTTTAACGACACTCGCGGTACAATGTTCTTTGAAATACAACGCATTTTAGCAGAGCACCGTCCTAAAGCGTTTCTCTTAGAGAACGTAAAGCAGTTGAAAGGCCACGATAAAGGTAAAACACTTAAGACGATCATGGAAATTCTAAGGGGCGAAAATTCAACAGGCATACCCACAGACATTCCAATGAGCAATGATGCGCGGAACGCATTGGCAAATAAGTTAAATTACTCAGTGGACTTTAAAGTATTACGGGCAGCAGACTTCGGTATACCGCAGAACCGAGAACGTGTTTTTATAGTGGGATTTAATAAAGACCATTACGGCAACAGTTTTGATATACAAAAGCATTTTAAATGGCCAGTTCCAAGTCGCGAGCAAACCCGTGTAGGCGATATTCTCCAAGACATTACATCATTCACTACACAAGAAGATAAATACACTATATCGGATAAGTTATGGGCAGGCCATCAACGAAGAAAAACTGAACACAAGGCCAAAGGGAATGGTTTTGGATGCAGCGTATATACACATGACAGCGAATACACTAACACAATCAGTGCTAGGTACTATAAAGATGGCTCAGAAGTGCTTATTGACCAGTCTGATATAAATAAAAACCCTAGGAAGTTGACGCCTAGAGAATGTGCCAGATTACAAGGCTTTCCTGAGAACTACATAGTGGATGCTGTCTCTCATGGTCAAATATATAGACAGTTTGGAAACTCTGTTTGTACAAAGGTTGTGGAAGCTTTAGCCGCTGAGATGAAACAAACAATGGGTCAATTACGTACAGGACTTAAAGTAGCGTAATTTATTTTTGAAAGGGAGGGTGTAACAGATTTTGTTACAGCCTCTCTTGCTTCTTACCGGTGGTGGTTTTTTAATTTCATGGATAAACTTGAAAACACTTTAGCAACTGCATAATTAAATCCAACCACATTCGGTTAACGCAATTTTCTCATCGACACCGGCGAGCTCCTCGGAATATTTGACTGACGAGGCTGGGGAATGCACGTGTCTACTTTTACAGGAATTGCATTTGAGCTTCCTTTAATCGCGGAAGATTTATTTTCAGCTAAAAATACGCCAACGTTAGTTGTCATATCTTTGAGAACCGATTCAAATGAGTTTAAGATGTCATTGGCAAGCGCCTCTCCTTCAATAAAGTGAGAAAACTCGTCAACGTGCGACAAAAGCTGCCGTGCATGTTTAGTAGTTGTATTAATCAAAAAAAGTTTTCGTTTCATGGTGGCCATCGACTCATCAGCAACAACTTGTGTTTCGTCTCTGACCTTTTTGTTTTTATTTATATGTACTTGCAAATGAGTAAGCTTAACTTCGTTTTCTGAGATCTCTTCTCTTTGGGACATTAGCACCGCATACTCTCTCTGATTGACTGTCAATACTTCCCGTAAATACTTCTCAACGGCAGTTACTTCATTTTGCTCTTCGTTCAGTCTTTTTTGCGTTTCAGCAACGTTATTCGTTAATGTCCTGAAATCCAAAGATAGCTTTGTTATTTTAGCTTCCATATGAAGTTCATAATTGCTGTACTTATCTACCTTAGAACGACTTTCTTTACATCGTTGTGTAAGCGATAGCGACTCAACTCTAAGTTGTGCATTAACCTTTTCTACATCACGATTTGCCTTCAGTTCGTCTCGCATCGCTTCACATTTTTGGAGGAGCGAAATACTCTCCGCTTGAAGTAGCTCATTCTCCGTTTTTAACTCAAGATTTCTTTTCAGTTCGTTTTGAGTTGCTTCACACTGTTGCGCAAGCAAGATACCCTTCGCTTGCAATCTTTCATTCTCTTTTGCTAAGTCTCGGTTTCTCTTCAAATCTTGATGTGTTGCTTGTGAATGTATGACACCTCTTGATAAGCCTAAGTCATGCAATATCTCGTTATAATTGTCATGCAGATCGTAAAGCCATTTTCTTTTTATCAGATCGCTCGCAGACAGTCTTACTTTAGTCACTAATTCCGTCTTTTTGTAACTCAAGGTAACATGTACTTGTTTTTTTATTAAGGGCACAAAAATAACGTGCAAATGGGGTGTGCTTTCATCTAGATGAAGCGTCACGGCAATCAACTTGTCTTGAAATTCGCTTCTTACCCAGTCCACCGAACGCTTTTTCCAATCATTAAATTTGTGCTCGTCACAATTTTTTGAGTAGTCAAAAGATAAGGCTGTGTCCATCGAAAAAAAAGCGGGTGATGCGGTGAGTACTAACTCAACTGCCACAATAGCATTCTTTCGTTTGGTCGTCAGATCTAAAGGGTTGAGCATCTGCTTTATTAACGTTAGGTAAGATGAACCTGATATCTCACCCTTGTCTTCAATAGGAATATTTTCAATCTGTTTAGTGCCGTCCGCGTTTGGTACTTTCATTCTTCGTTGATTGTGCGGACATGCTTTGACAACAGCCTGTCTGTTCAATTTTTTCATCCGCGGAATACTGTAATTTACTTTTGCATCACTCATTGATAACCTACCCTTAATTTCCCATTACCGTTGGTACCTTCATTGATATAAACCTATCACAGAGACACACTATTTCCCGTCACTGCTAAATAAATTTATCAAAAACACCTAAAGCTATATAAAACGTGGCTTGGACAACAATCTCGCAGTATGATAATCAAAGGTCTAACACTCGCAGTATGATAATCAAAGGTCTAACACTTAGTAGAGGTTGCCAATAATTACTGGTCGATCCGTTATGGTTCGCCACAATGCTTAACGGTTAATATTAGAGGGGAAAGTTACACAAGATTAAGATCTGAAAACAGCAGTCAATAATCAGCGTATTTGACGGCGGTAAAAAGAGCATGTTTAAGTGGCTTCATTAGCCGCAAATGGGTGGCGCCGTTAGGGTACAAATTGCACACACACTCAACCGTGATTGAGAAAAATGTAGGTTGATACTGCTCTGACGGACGTTAATTTTACGAAATATTGAACAATATAATAAATAAATACCGTTTTAAAATGTAAGCGCCGAACTAACCCACGGTCTTATTTTATCATTTCCGCTGGTGCATAATTTTTCGTCGTAACCAACGAGGGAAAATAAATGAAAACTAAACAAACGCAATTATATTGGCAGCAGCATATTAGCCAGTGGCAAAAGTCTACCTTGAGCCAGGCGAAATATTGCAAACAACACGGCTTGAAAAAAAACCGCTTCAGTTACCACAAGCTCAAGTTCAAGGCTAAGCCCGAAACAACCGGTAGCAGTGGCTTTATTAAAATACCGGTTCCGCAAGTAGCCCTCAAAGAAAGGCAAGTACCTTTTACGCTTCACTTTACCAGTGGTCTTTCACTGTCAGGTATTGAGGCTAATAATATCGGCTTAGTTAAGCATCTAGCCGCCGTATTATCATGACATCCGTGATGCGCCCAAGCATGTCGCTAACTGAGATTTACCTGTACCCACACGCCATTGATTTCCGTAAGTCGTTTCGCGGCTTAAGTGCCATTGTTGAATGTGAATTAGACCACAACCCTTTTAGCGGTCATCTTTATGTGTTCACTAATAAGCGGCGCAATAAGATAAAATGTATCTTTTGGGAAAACAACGGCTTCGTCTTGTATTACAAAAGCCTTGAGGAAGATAAATTCATCTGGCCAAAGGGTGAAAAAGAGTTGATGACGTTAAGCGGTCAGCAAATAAATTGGCTGTTGGATGGCCTTGATATTAGTGCCATGAAAGGCCATAAAAAGTTCCATTATGAGCATGTTTTTCAGCTCTTTTTACGGCAAAGTTTAGTATAATACTGGGCATGAAATTACCGCCCAACACCAACGAAATCGAGCCTTCTGGCACTGCCGACGCCATGTCGACATTAGTGCCAACCACACGGGAGATCATCGCCGGATGACCTAAACAAAAGTGGATGCTGTTAATAATCTGTATATTTAACCTGTTTTATTTTCACTAAACCACTCAAATAGGTAGGCATTTTCGAAAAGGGTTGTTAAAGCCTTGCCTACTTTTGTTTTTAACAAACCTACCTCAGAACACCATTGTTTGACGCCTCTTTGTTTGATAAATTTTTCTAAAATATTAAGAACCTTAAAGGATAACTACATGCATATTGGTGTGGATGTTGGAGGCACAAATACAGATGCGGTCTTAGTCTCAGGAAATAAAGTAGTCGCTAGCTGTAAAATGCCTACAACCTTGGATGTTGAGAAAGGTGTTTCAGCTGCAATAAAAAAAGTACTCGACGATAGCAATGTATCTGCTGAATCCATTAAATGCGTAATGATAGGTACAACACATTTTACTAACGCCTTCGTCCAGCGAAGAGGTTTATTAGAAGTTGGTTTGATCCGTATTGCATTGCCCGCTGGGCGAGGAATTTCACCAATGTTGGATTGGCCTGATGACATAGCAAACACTATAGGTAGAAATGTACATTTGGTTCAAGGCGGTTATAACTATGATGGTCGATTAAACTCCCCATTTGATGAAAAAGGTGTAGTAAAAGCTGCACGACAATTAAAGAAGCAGGGAATTAAGAGCATAGCAATATCAGGACTATTTTCTTTTGTTAATAGTGACATGGAAGATAGAGCTGAAGAGATAGTAAAACAAGAGATGGGCGATGTCAGCATCACTGTTTCACACAAAATCGGCCAAATAGGAATTTTAGAGAGAGAGAATGCAACGTTGATGAATGCTTCACTGGCAGGAATATCAAAAACAGTTGTTCGTGCTTTCGCAAATTCCTTGAAAAAACTTAATATCACAGCTCCTTTTTACATCAGTCAGAATGATGGCACACTGATGAATTCTGAGTTTGTAGAAAAATATCCAATTCTGACCTTTTCTAGTGGTCCTACAAATAGTATCCGCGGAGCGGCTTATTTATCCAATGTTGAAAATGCAATTGTTGCCGATATTGGTGGTACGACAACTGACCTAGGGGTCATAAATAAAGGTTATCCAAGAGAATCCTCACTTACAAGCGATATTGGTGGCATTCGAACTAATTTTCGTATGCCCGATATCTTAGCATTGGGTTTAGGCGGTGGCAGTATCGTCCAAGAAAATAACGGGGCAGTAAATATTGGACCTCAATCGGTAGGCTATAAATTACTTGAAGACGCCTTAGTTTTTGGTGGTAAAACGCTGACAGCTACTGATATTGCCGTTGCTGCAGGATATGTCGATATAGGAGATAAATCTTTAGTTTCACACCTATCAGTTTCTGTTGTTGATCGTGCAGTTGATCGAATCCATCAGATGATCGAAGAAGGTGTGGACAGAATGAAAACCAACAGTGAGGATGTTCCACTAGTTATAGTTGGTGGTGGTTCGATACTCGTTAATCGAGAAATATCAGGAACTAGTGAGGTTATTATCCCAGAGAATGCATCTGTTGCAAATGCTATGGGAGCCTCTATCGCTCAAATTGGTGGTGAATTGGATAAAGTCTTTTCCTATGATGAACTCGGACGAGAACAAGCTATCGAACTTGCAAAATCAGAAGCTAAAGAACGTGCTATTGAAGCTGGCGCGATTGGTAGCACTATATCAATTCTTGAAATTGAAGAGACACCTCTGGCTTACTGCCCTGGTGGAGCCGTAAGAATAAAAGTGAAGGCAATTGGAGATATGGCTTTATGACTGTTATTAAACAAATTAATGTTGAGGATCTCGAAAATATTGCACGAGGAGCAGCTTTTCTAGGCACCGGTGGAGGTGGTGATCCTCTTATCGGGATGTTACTCGCAAAACAGGCTATCACCGAATTTGGCCCTGTTAAAGTCATGCAAGTCGATGACCTTGATGATGATGCCAAAATCTTTTCTTCAGCTATGTTTGGCGCTCCATCGATAATGCTTGAGAAAGGTGCTGGTGGTGATGACATAGCACTTGCTGTAACAGTCCTTGAAGAAAAACTACGTTGTAAAGCTGATGCGATATTACCTATGGAGATGGGGGGTATTAATTCAATGATACCGATAGTGGCTGCTGCAAGACTTGGGCTCCCCATTCTTGACGCTGATGGAATGGGTCGAGCTTTTCCAGAATTACATATGGTTACTTTTACTATTGGAGGAATACCCGCCACACCTTTATCGATGACAAATGAACATTTAGAAACGTTCGTTGTTGAGACAAACAGTAGTCAAAAGGCAGAGCAATTTGCACGCGTGATTGCTACAGAAAACGGTGCTAGTGCTTGTATATCGGCTTATCCAATGAATGGTAAACAAGTAAAAGAATACGCCGTTAAAGGAACTTTAAGTTTGGCAATGGGGATAGGCTGTGCCATTGAATCAGGTCGAAGAGAATCAAGTCCTGTAGAAAACTTATTAAGCTATTTACGCACAACGCCTTATTACAATCAGTGTAAAGTTTTATTTGATGGCAAGGTTATCGATATCAAACGCGAAGTGACCAACGGCTGGTCAATAGGACATTGTCATCTTGAAGCAATTAACGGTGATCAACCGCAGTTTGAAATCATGTTCCAAAATGAATATCTGGTAGCAAGACAAAATAATATAGTTAGAGCGATTGTTCCCGATTTGATATGTACAATCGATCGAGAAACTGCTGAACCAATACCTGCTGAACGTCTTAAATATGGTCAACGAATAAAAGTAATCGGCACGTCAGCTGCTCCAATTATGAGAACACAAGCAGCATTAAATATTTTTGGGCCGAAAGCTTTTGGGATCGAAGATGAATTTGTTCCTATTGAAAATATTAAGTAATAAAACACCAATCAAAAACTGCTGTTACTAGCTATTAAAATAAAGAAAGAATTAATTTATCAAAGGGGAATGGAAGAATGAAACATAAGCATATGCTAACAGCTCTTACTGCAGCGTCATTAATACCAATGACGATGGCCTTAGGTGCTGAAGCCGAGAACGACTTGACAGCTAAAGAGGACTCAACAATTGTTGAAAAAATATTAGTAACCTCCAGAAAACGTCAAGAAAGCATAATGGATGTTCCTGATTCAATAACAGCATTCAGTACCACAACAATTGAAAACTCTGGTATTGATGAAGTTCTTGATTTTATCAATATGACTCCAAATGTCACACTTCGAGAAACGTTTCGCGCAGGTGTTACCTTTATTTCCATGCGAGGCATTACAACCGGTCAGCAAGGTTGGGCACCGGTCACCTATGTGGTTGATGGTGTTCAGGTAGGAGCTCTCGATTTTATCAATCAAGGAGCATTAACGGACATAGAAAGAATTGAAGTTTTAAAAGGTCCTCAAGGTGCCTTATATGGTGCAGGAGCAATTGCTGGCGCAATTAACATCATAACTAAAAGACCGAGCAATGAATTAGAAGGTGGTATTAAGGCTTCCTATGCTACAGGTAACGATTTTAAATTATCTGCAGATATGTCTGGAGCACTGATTGAAGACAAGCTTTTATTCAGACTAAATGCTTATCATCGTGATTCTGATGGAAATCAGGAAACAACAGATGGAGAAGGTATTAATTTTGAAGAACAAGATACTTTACGTGCTAGGTTAACTTATCTTGGTGATAGTTTTACCGTGGATCTGAAAGCATCCTATTCAGATATTCACGCCGGTGCTGCAATGCAAGAAATTGTCACTGATCCAGCATTTATTGATGATTTTGAAAATGCCAATGCACCAGGTCCAGAAAGAGGTATTCTCGGGTTTGAGGATCGTACTTTTGAAGAATATTCTGCAAAGTTTGAGTTTGACCTCAGTGGTGGCGCAACCTTGACGTCAGTCACTGGTCTTTCAATTCTAGATCAGAATCTTTTTGGTTCAATTAGTTTTCAAAAACCCCCTGCAATATCACTTATAGGTCCAGTAGGTGGCATTAATGATGCCTTTAATGATGGCTTTCAAGATTTGACCGATAATTTCGAAGTCTTTACTCAAGATGTTAGAATTACATCATCATCAGATAGTAGGCTGCGCTGGATGGCTGGCGCATCGTACATGAATCGTGAAGCTTACAATGTTTTAAATATCGGAGGGCTTTTCACAGGAGTTGTTAGAGACCCAAATGACATGTCTGTCATTCCGATTCAAACAGACTTCAAGAGTGATAAAGCAACAGGAATTTACGCTCAGCTCAACTACGACATTAGTGAACAAATGGAACTAACCATTGCGGGTCGCTATGACGAGAATACTTTTGATACAACACAATGTACTGATATAAATTGCTCAACTATTGTTCAAGTGCTAGATAAAGATGGTAGTCTCGTGAATAAACTAGAAAATACTGATAGTGAATTCCAGCCTAAAGTTCAATTATCTTATGACTGGTCCGACGATTTAATGACTTATGTTACTTATGCAGAAGGTTTTAGATTTGGTTTCTTCAATACTGGTAACTTAACTAAAAACGAGTCAACGACTAACTACGAATTGGGTTTTAAAGCATCTCTGGCTGAAGGTCAGGTACGCTTGACAGGTGCTGTTTTCCATATTGATTATTCAGACCAGCAAATCACCAGTATTACAACTGAAGCGCCTTTCCGTCTTTCAACTAATATACCAGAAGCAGATATTGATGGACTCGAATTAGAAGGTGTAGCCATACTGAGTGATAACATTACCTTAACCGCAGGTTTTGGTTATATTGATGCGACAATTAATGATGGTGGTGGAAGAACGCCAGGAACACCTAAAGTGACGGGCAACTTAGCATTGGAACATTCTATGGTTGTTTCACAAAACTGGGACCTATATAGTCGGTTGGATTATAGACATCAAGGCGACTTCGTCATTACTGATGGTGTGGGCGACTACCTAGTGCCTTCTAAAGATTATTTAAACCTAAGAATGTCACTGAAAAGCCTTAATTATACGATAGGAATCTTTGCCAACAATCTAACTGATGAGCGTCAAGCAACGGACTTTGGTACTGTTGGATTTGGTTATGTTCGTTCATTTAATACGCCCCGTTCAGTTGGTATTGAAGCATCTTATCAGTTTTACTAAAAGCTAGTTTGGTTGTCATTGATCCGGTAGGTAATCTATCGGATTTTTTTATTAAATAATCAGGTAAAAAAATGTCAAAAATTAATGCTTCTACTGACAACTATACTCATACAATTGTTCCAGAGAAAGAACGAGTGAATGCTTGGCATATTATTGCGATCATTGTCGGTATTGCAATTACTTTACCTGGATTTTTAAGTGGTGCTAAAATCATGATGGCACTTGGTACCGTAAAAGGTGCTCTTGCCATTTTTACCGGGGGGCTAATATTAGCCACTATTGCATCTGTGACGGGTTACGTTTCGGTTTGTAGAAGAAGAACAACATATCAAATCTTAGATCATTCCTTCGGATTAACTGGTAATCGCCTGGTTAGTTTTATCATGTCGCTGACGTTACTAGGTTGGTATGCTGTTACAGCATCCTTGTTTGGTAAAGCTATAACTATAGCACTCAAAGAAATATTTGATCTCTATCCGCCTGAAGAACTCATCATAGCCATTGGTGGAATATTAATGATCATTACTACAATATTCGGACTGAAAGCTATTAGCATGTTAGCAAAATTATCGGTACCACTAATGTTATTGGTTCTGGGAGCAGGTATTTATTATATACTTGATGATTATTCACTAAGCCAAATACTCTCCGCTACTGGCAGACCATCTGAGGCAATTAGTAGTTTTGGAGCTGCTGTATCAATCACAGTGGGAAGCTTTATGGTAGGTGTTGTAATAATTCCGGATTATGCACGCTACTTGCAAAAAAAATCTCAAGCTATACAGTCTGCTTTCTACAGTTTTGCTGTTTTCAATACGATAATTATGGTATTTGCAGGATTGCCAGGTCTTATAACCGGTCAAGCCGATTTTATAACAGCAATGTACAAGACGGGCTTAGGGATTCCCGCGCTGTTTGTTATGGCTTTTGCTACTTGGACAAGTAATGTCGGTAACTTATACTCATTTTCTTTGAGTGCTGCTCAATTATTTCCTAAGGTTGCTGATTGGAAACTAACTGTTGGTGCAGGTATATTAGGAACAGTAATTGCTATAATAGGTTCAGTAGAATTATTTATTCCATTTTTAGTTATTCTAAGTATTACGCTCCCACCTATCGCAGGAATATATATTTCAGATTATTTTATTACAGAAAAGACATCGATCATCAATAGCTCAGGTCCACATATTAAAAATATCCCTGTTATTCCATTTGTAGTTTGGATATTGGCAATTGTTGTGGCATTTTCTACAGAAAGAGAGGTATTTATATTAACGACAATACCTGCACTGGATTCATTTCTTTTAACGTGTATTTCTTATCCGCTGTTACTCAAGTACTTTTGTAGCAAAGATAAATCGTTTCTACATACAAAAAATTAAATATTTATTCTAATTTTATGACCTCTTTAACAGCTTGCATTCGATTATTAACGCCTAGTTTAGAGTAAATGTTTTTTAAGTGAAAACGAATTGTATTATTTGAAACATCAAGGTTCTTAGCAATTATTTTATCTGAAAATCCTTGAGATAATTGCTCTATAACTTGCAACTCTCTTTTACTTAACTTGATAATATTTGTTGATTCTATATGCTCATCAAGCAACTCTAATAAATAAAGAGCATGATCTTTTTCACTAGCAATTGATGATCCCAGATAAGTTGTCAAAAAAGGCTTTAATAACGGATTTTCATCCAGCACTAATCTTACGTATCCTGCATTTCTGACTTCATATAAAACCTTATTTAGTAGCTGATAGGCTTTCTTTTTATTGCCACTATAAAATAAGCATATTGATAAGAGTAAAGAGTATTTAAGGGTAGCACGATTGTAATTAAGCTCATTATCCAACTTAATAAAATAGTTAAGATCTGTAATAGCTTCTTGGTATCTCTTTTCAGCTATTAATAACCTTGATAGTGATATAACGATACTGAAACGTTTCTTAATCAAAATATTTTTCTTGTTGGGTGTTTTATATTCCTGAAGTGATAGACCATTTTCTTGAATCAGTTTTCTTGCTTCTTTTAGAAGTCCCGACCGTGTTAAAAAACCAGCCAAGTTGGCAATGATTAATGGCCTTAATCTTCTTAGATCTTCTCGTTGAATATAGTTAATGGCTTCAGCTGTAAGCCGTCTGCAAGCATTTAACCCTTCTTTTTCATAAGCTATCGAAATTGATGTACCATAACCTGCTGCATATATGTCATACCAAGCCTCACCATTATCAAGACGGTCATTAGTATCTCCTAATAATCGTTGTGCTACAGAGATATCATTATGTTCATAGTGCCATTCTGCCATTAGAATGTTGATAATTAACCTCATGTCTTTATCATCAGAATAATAACGATGAAAAGCATTTTTGGCCTTTTGATATTGAGAGTAAGCATTAGCTAAATGCCCTTCAGAAAAATCTATTACACCAAGATGAACATCAAAATAAGCAATACCAAATAGCATTTTCAGCTTTCTAAGAATAGCGACTCCTTTATGAGCAAAATCTCTCGCCTCATCAAAATAGCCTGTCTGAAGGCATGAAAGACAACTTGCAGTATAAACAAATGAGGCTTGGGCCTCATCTGCCTTTCCCAATTCAAAGAGTAGCTCTCTTAGTTCTATAATATCTTCATCAGGATCAGATCCTTCATAGGCATCAAGTGTGGCAAGCATGACCGCAAGGTCATATTCCAATGCTTTATTATCTTTTGTTGACTGAAGATAACGCACGTGCTGAATGATTTTTCTTCCTTCATTTAACTTACCATCCTTAAGTGACACCAGTGCTCTTAATAGTTGCAGACGCGGTCTTGTGGATAATAGCTCATCAGAAAATAGAGAATTGGCAGCTCTCATCCTTGACATCCCTTCACGATACCAGAGAAGAACACCTCCGGCTTGTTCGATAATATCTGCGGCTAAATCCTGTTTATTTACCTCTAATGCATATTTGATAGCTCTAATTATCTCACCATTTTTTGCATGCCAATGAGCAGCCTTTTGCTGTAATTCTTGGTATCTATTAAAATGATGAATACGTAAATGATTTTGTAAAAATTGTTTCAACAGGGGGTGGAGTCGATAAGTGTTTTTAACACCCTCAATAGATGTCAAAAAAGCATCAATTTCAGTCATCGTATTGATCAATAATTCACTATTAGTTTGATTTCTAATATAATTAACCGACTCAATACTAATATATTCTAGAATACTTGCCTCAAGTAAAAATCTTCGCTGTTCATCTTCAAGTGTATTGATAAATTGTTCTGAAAAATAGCTTTCCAGCTCACTGCCGGTGCCATGAAAGCTGTTTAATATTAAATCTTGGTCGTTACTTTGAGTAAAGGCTATTCGCAAATATTGCAATGCTACAGGCCAACCTTGCGTTCTATCTACAACAGTCTGAATTTGATTTTTTTCAAGAAACTCATGGAGAAAGTTACTTATCTCATCTGATGTGAATTTTGTATCCATAGAACAAAATTCATTAATCTGGCCGCTTAAACGTAATTCTGACAACGGAAGTTGTGCTTTAGTGCGACAGGCAATGACTAAATGGATATTGGGTGGAAAATATTTTAATGCAGGCTCAATAACCGACTGAATACATTTAACACCTAACGTTTCAAAATTATCTAAAATTAATACTAACTCTTTATTACTCTCAACTGCCGCAGATGAAAGTAATCCCAATGTTGTTTTTGGGCTAATATGAGGACCAAATCCATCGGTTGGATATTCATTTAAAATATCTTGCAAACCAGACTTATACATTGAGAAAGCAATGTAACTAGCCAAAAGTCCAGGGTCATTATCATCAGCATCCAACGATAACCAAGCAACTTGAAAATCATGATTAATGAGATCATCTCTCCATAAATTCAATAATGTCGTTTTACCAAAGCCTGAAGGTGTCGAAATGAGTGTAAGCTTTCCTTTAAGACCTAAGTTAAGCCTACGGATAAGTGCTGGTCTTTCAATGATTGAAACCAACTGCTCACAAGGTGATACTTTAGATTGCATCATCCAGATGGGAAATTTGTTTATGTTTGTAGATTTTTTCACATAATTAGCTTTTTTAGAATTTAACTGTCTGAGTAATACCTGAAGATTGAAACTTATCCACTTGGATTAATTCATCAATCGATTACATCAAGCTGATTATCTTGCCTAATGATGCACCAAGTTACAATATATTAATTTTGACTATTTCTTTCCACTTACTACCTTCAAACTAATAGCACCACTAGCTTGCAGCTTTTTAATTCAGCATACAATGAAAATAAACGATCGCGGTAGGAATGCCGATCACTTGGCACCCCCCGCACAGATCGGGACTTGCGCTACTAACGCTTCGGGATCCTACTTCGGGTATTTGGCGTAGAAGCGTTGTAAGCGCCCAATGAACCCGCGGCCTTACTTAATTGCTTCGGCTGTTGCACAATATTTTGCTGTGCTTGAACTGGGGTATGTTCGGTAAGGGGCTGATATACCTAGGAAGTGATTAGTGCCTTATTCGCTTTTACATGCCAAGGCAGCAAAGCTTCTATATCTTCTACTGTTTCTGCATATGGCAGCTTTTTGAACACGTAGTTGAGATAAGCATAAGGCTCAAGTCCGTTTAATTTAGCTGTTTATACCGAATGCTAAACTATGCCGAATGGCCCATCATATATACTTTTATTCAAAGACATTTGCATAATATCGCTTCGGCATAGTTTATCCATAAAATTATAGACTGGTAAGAAAGTTTAATAACTTATCGTCCAGTTTATAATAAAGCGCGCTATGTTTACTAAATGGCGCGACTTTCGCTAAGGCGGCTTCCTTCAGTGCCATATGAGCATGCAAATATACTGCTGTCGTTTGTGTCGATTCATGACCAAGCCACATCGCTATTACTGTGGTATCCACTCCAGCGCTAAGCAGTTCCATTGCCGCTGTGTGTCGAAGTAAATGAGGTGTAACATGCTTTTTCTTTATTGATGGGCAGTGAACACTGGCATTAGCGGTGTTTGTCAAGACAGATGTCGCTTTAGTTGTATAAATTAAGCCACTTTTTTCCCTTTATCTGGGTTTAACTCCACGGCTTTTTCTCTCGTCCAATCTCTCGTTTTTTGTTTCCACCGATGCGGCTTTTTTTGCTGTTGAGCCAAGTATAATTCATGGCGTTTTTTCAATATTTCTTTGTCTAAACCAAGGTGCCTTTGCTCCGGCGTAACAAATTTTATTTTACTATGACAATGCTCTTTATTGTACCAATGCGTAAAATCTTTTACCCAGTCCCGCGCTTTTTCAAGCGACTCGAAACCCTCTGAAGGCCAACGCGGGTTGTACTTCAAGGTTCTGAATAATGATTCAGAATATGGATTATCATTGCTGACGCCAGGGCGACCACGTGAGCCTTCAACACCCAATGCCCGCATTTTTGCTTGCATTGTCAGGCTTTTCATCGGACTACCGTTGTCAGAGTGCAGCACCACATCACTTTGTATACACTTCTCTCGCCACACTGTGCGCTCTAGTAAGGCGGCTGCTTCCTCGCCGCTTTCGCTTTCATGCACTTCCCAGCCCACTATCATGCGACTAAACACATCCATTATCATGTAGAGGTAATAGAACTGGCCTATCACCCGTGAGGCGCAATACGTAATATCCCAAGACCACACCTCATTAGGGCCTGTGGCGGTATGTGTGTCTGGTTTAACAACCGTCCCTTTAGGCTTATCACGTCCGCGATGATGCAACTGATTGTTGGCTCTAAGTACGCGGTAAAATGTCGACTCAGAGGCGATATAAATACCCTTATCCGCCAACTTTGGCACAATTTGGCTGGGCGGTAGTTTGGCATATTCATCTTGATTACAAACCGCTAAAATCTGCTCACGCTCAGCTTCTGTTAGCTTACTAGGCGGCAGCGGCCTAATGGCTTTAGGACGCTTATCATCGGATATTTCACCGTCTTGACGCCATCTTTGGAGTGTTCTTATGGACACGCCGACTTCTTCACACGCTTTTTCTTTACGCGCACCCGCACT
>NZ_LZXY01000017.1:0-31245 GCF_001756615.1 Glaciecola punicea | reverse complement strand
AATGCGGGTGCGCGTAAAGAAAAAGCGTGTGAAGAAGTCGGCGTGTCCATAAGAACACTCCAAAGATGGCGTCAAGACGGTGAAATATCCGATGATAAGCGTCCTAAAGCCATTAGGCCGCTGCCGCCTAGTAAGCTAACAGAAGCTGAGCGTGAGCAGATTTTAGCGGTTTGTAATCAAGATGAATATGCCAAACTACCGCCCAGCCAAATTGTGCCAAAGTTGGCGGATAAGGGTATTTATATCGCCTCTGAGTCGACATTTTACCGCGTACTTAGCGCCAACAATCAGTTGCATCATCGCGGACGTGATAAGCCTAAAGGGACGGTTGTTAAACCAGACACACATACCGCCACAGGCCCTAATGAGGTGTGGTCTTGGGATATTACGTATTGCGCCTCACGGGTGATAGGCCAGTTCTATTACCTCTACATGATAATGGATGTGTTTAGTCGCATGATAGTGGGCTGGGAAGTGCATGAAAGCGAAAGCGGCGAGGAAGCAGCCGCCTTACTAGAGCGCACAGTGTGGCGAGAGAAGTGTATACAAAGTGATGTGGTGCTGCACTCTGACAACGGTAGTCCGATGAAAAGCCTGACAATGCAAGCAAAAATGCGGGTATTGGGTGTTGAAGGCTCACGTGGTCGCCCTGGCGTCAGCAATGATAATCCATATTCTGAATCATTATTCAGAACCTTGAAGTACAACCCGCGTTGGCCTTCAGAGGGTTTCGAGTCGCTTGAAAAAGCGCGCGACTGGGTAAAAGATTTTACGCATTGGTACAATAAAGAGCATTGTCACAGCAAAATAAAGTTTGTTACGCCGGAGCAAAGACACCTTGGTTTAGACAAAGAAATTTTGAAAAAAACGCCATGAATTATACTTGGCTCAACAGCAAAAAAAGCCGCATCGGTGGAAACAAAAAACGAGAGATTGGACGAGAGAAAAAGCCGTGGAGTTAAACCCAGATAAAGGGAAAAAAGTGGCTTAATTTATACAACTAAAGCGACATCTGTCTTGACAAACACCGATCTTTTCACACCCAGAAGTTGAAGAAAATTGAGAAGAGCGAAGATAACTCTATTGAAATTTTGCATTTTTAGATGGATAACCAAACATAAGAAATGAATAACACTGACCAAGTAGCAAACTTTTTAGCTGATTTAGAAACGTTTTTTGAATGTGCAAAGGATGATGGGGTGTCCATATCTGCTAAACCCAACAAAAATTATCGTTACATTGGCGATTTTTTAGCAAAATATCAAACTTCTCAGTTTTCCTCAGCAAACTACAACAACACTGACATGGTTGGTTCACTTAAGGACTTGCTGGAATCCTGTAAATCGTTAGAGGCGACATGCCAATATCTTCAAGAGAAGATTGAATTAGCTAAACATGCAGAAAAACCCTCATCTTACTCAATCAAATCTGATGTAGATAGTGCTATCATGATTAGAGATTGTTTCCAACTTGTACGAACAGCGATAAATAGAAAGCATAAAAAAAGGGTCGCTGAAGACCCATTATTTATCTGCGCATTATGCTGGAAAAGAGTCAGGGTATCTGACAGTCTAGAAGAAGCTCCCCGAAAAGATTCTACATTTTACTGTCCAGACCATCTACCAAATCTGAGTGAACACCATTACCGAAAAGATAGAACTGCATTATTTAGTGCAATGAAATCTACGTCGAATCGTTTTCTGAAAGAGCTTGAAAGTTACAAACGTGAGTCTTTAAATCCGCCAGCTCCTGTGGTTTACAAATGGCTGAATACCTTTTCATTACCATCGTCATCCTTGTTCAGTTTTATACAGCGTATGGGTTTTGATGATACCAAGTGGCATGTACAAGCCAATTTATTGATGAACAAGACTATTGGCATTTATCCAATTGCTTATGAAAGAGTGAAAGAAGTTGATGCTGATGACTATGATAATCCAGCAAAGTGGCTAATTGATGGTGTTATTAGTGCGCTTGACGATGACAAAAATGAAAGTGAGGCAACGTTTTGGTGGAAAGAGGAAGTGCACCGCATCAAGTTGTCTTCTTTTGCCAGAGATACTGAACACGGTGATTTGGTACATTCCACGTTATCTGAGACCAACGAATATCTTATGTTAATGTGTGTGTTAGTTTCTCGATATGAAGCTTTTCAAATAGTGAGCCTCACAGAGCAACCAAGGGGAGGTGGTAATCAAAAGAAGCAAATCCTTCGCACGGCCGTGTCCAATTTGCTTGCAAATAATATAGCTGCTAATACCAAACCAAATGTTAAATCCATTGCCACACAATTAGGCATTAGTGCCCAAAGGGTCTACGTAATAAAAAAAGAGCTTGAACAGCCTTAAATTCATTGGCGACTTATCGTAAATTCATTGTGATTATTAATTTCTAAAAAACCGTCCCCAAAGCGATATTATTCGGCGAACATCGGTGTTCTTGGATTAAACAGTGTCATCTTTTGTTAGTTTAGGCGGAGGCTGCTGTATAATCCGTAAGGATATATTTTAACAAATATCTATAGCTTCGATTTCATATTTTGCCTGCAGTTAAAACGCGTATCAGCCTAGATCAGATTACGCTTGTATAACATTAAAATAAATATTTTATTGTCATCAAAGCCGCAGGCTCCGCTGAGATACTTACTATTAAGACCAAGGTGTTAACTCAAACTTGAAATTAATAAATCTAGTTCTATTTCTCTAGCCAACTCATCGTCTTGCATCATGCTTATTACGAATTGATGATTGACCAATGCTTTTTGCTGAGCATCCGGCATACCTCTTGGGCTTTCGCCGCTCATTTTCCACGCTTCTTGATGGATGGATTTGATAATATTGTAAAGCTTGCGCTTGTCATTTAGTGCCAATCTCATGAGAAATCCATTAAAGCTTGAATTAGCGAGGTCTGACACTGATTCACCTAGTGTTTCTCTCGCTTCCATGAGGTTGTAGTCATTTTCGTATTTTTTTGAAAGGGCGTAATCTAGCACCTCATCTATTGAGTCGGCACTCAAAAGTTCTTTCAACGCCAATAGTCTCTCATGGGTTCTTTGCTGCAATTGAACCGTTTTCTTGTTTTTGCTTTTTCGATATTTATCGGCTCTGAATCTCGTTGAGAATTTTTTTACAGCGGCATCACTTATATAAAGACGTAAAAGCTTATTGGCATCTTTTGGCGGCATTTCTGCAATGTCTTCTTGTTGCTCAAGCAATTCTTTCGTACTTTTCAAAACTTCATCAGCAGGAAGGCTTTGAATAAATTTCAAGAGGTTTTCAGACACGAATGTATGCCAGTACTTTTGGGTTGAAACTTTAGACATACTCACGATACCACCACATAGAATTTGAAATAATTAAATTGCTCGATATGGTTTTACTCAACCTCATTAAGATCGCTTTGGAATGGATACTCAACATTGAGTCTTAACGCTATCAGCTTTTCTACATGATAAATTGCTAACTAAATAAATTCAACAAAATTGTGATGTATCACAAAGTTAGGGTTAAATCAGCTATTTAGAGATTTTTTGAGTTTATAACAAAATTGACCTGTAATTTGTAAATAAGTGCTTAAATATATAGTCAAAACCATAAAACTATAAAAACGTGATGTATCACAAAATAACGGTTGACTCACCGGTATTTATAAGTAAAGATAATTACACTTATCTTTGGTAATAGAATTATTATGAAAAATGATCTGATGTTGACCGCCGCCGATTTTGCCCTCGGCGATGATGAGAAAAAGCGAGTGATCGCAAACTTGACAGAATTACACGATAAAGTGCTAGACACCATGTCGCCCAATACCCGAAAGGCATATTTGAGCGATTTTAATCAATACCTCTTATTTTGCCAGCAACATAACTTGTCATCCCTTGCGAGCGACTGGAAAATCACTAAAGTCAGCATAGAGCAATATTTTGAGTCTATGATGTCGTCAGAGCTTAAACATCATTCAATTCGTCGCAAACTCGCGAGTATTCGGTTTTTCATTGGTGTGGCGGAATTACCCGATCCGTTTAAGCATTCAAAATTGCATCGTACGTACATAAATAATCGCCTTAATACCAAGCCTTCGGCCCAATCTCAGGCGCCAGCGTTGCGCGTTGATGAAGTTGAGCAAATTTCACGCTCTAATACTGATGACTCATTGCTCGGACAGCGCAATATCGCGCTGCTTAACGTGGGGATCGACACCTTGTTTCGTGCATCAAACATCGTTGCTATTGAACTTCAGCATATTGATTGGCAGAAGGCGACTATATTTGCGCCTTATTCAAAAACTGACCAGTCTGGGCAGGGGCATTACGGCTATATGTCAAAAATGACGATGCGCTTACTGAAAGAATGGGTCGACAATGCACAAATAACCGAAGGACCAGTCTTTAGAGTGCTTTCACCCAAAAAAACCGTGCAGAGCAAAGCTATTAGCACGCGTACCTTGTGGGGAATATTCAAGGAATTAGGGGCTACGCTAAAAGACGGTAAACAATACAGTTGTCATAGCACGCGAACTGGCGCGGTTATTTCGATGCTTGAAAGTAACGTTCCACTGCTGGAAATTATAGAAAGTGGCGATTGGAAATCATCAGCGATGCCTGCACGGTATGGGAAGCAGTTTAACGCAGCTACAACGGGAATGGCTAAAGTTAGATAGTGATATCGCTATATAAGTAAGAATTGTAGGGTGGATCAGTAAGCTGAAAGTTGAAGGTACCTAGGCATGCAATAAATTTGAAAGGTAGGTGTTTTTAATTTCAGCAAGTTTTTTGCGGTGTAGAATTAGTGCGTGGTGTGACTAGCTAGTCACACCAAATTCGTTGCTGAGGTAAGGTTTTAGTTTTTTCTCTTTAACACTTATAAATTCATAATGTGTATTCAATGCTGTTTTTTCTAGTATGCAAAACTAAGTAAGGGGCGGTCGATTGGCTACTATGTTGAAACGGAAGTTTGCTATAGGCCGCCTATAGATTTAGCAAAACCATGATGTTGGAAGAAATTAATTTTGTGTGGAAAATCACCTCAGTAGTATTGTACTTGGTATGACTACACTCACATGTAAACAGGCAGCCTTTCTAAAAGATAAAATCAGATTAACAAGTTAACAAAACACTGTTATAATATAAATGTTTTGTAAACTTAGGGCTGTTTGTGAAAAGTGATTTATTGAGGCTTCAAAAAGAGATGGTCTGTGCTATACAAAAAGGCCATACGGGATTTTTTAACACTAGTGATATTGCTTACTGGGTTAAAAAGAGCTCTCGTGATGCATTAACGTTATTTATTTATAACGCTATTAAAGCAGGTGTATTAGAGCGTGTGTGTAAAGGTGTGTATGTTGTTAGTATTTTCAAGCCATCTGGGGTAGGAACATTAGAAGCCTTAGCGAAAAAAATTAGAAGCGACTATTTTGTGTATGTTACCGCCGAAACCGAGTTATCAAGACTTGGGGTGATATCTCAATTGACGATGGGGTATTTGACGGCAATGACAAACGGGCGCTCAGGTGTATTTAAAACATCTTTTGGAACGGTCGAGTTTACCCACACAAAAAAGAACATTCACGCTGTAATGGACGATATTTGGTATGACACTGTCACGGGGATACATCGCGCTAGAGAAGCGCTTGCGCTAAAAGATTTAAAACGGATAGGTAGGAATGTCGGTATGTTAAATGAAGGGCTTGAATGATGATATTGCCAATAGTGCAAAGTGTGTTGCAACAAAATCCAGAGTACTCTGGTTTCGAGAATGTGATAGAAAAAGAAATCTTTCATCATGACATCATAAGTGCGCTTCACCAAAGTGGCTTTTTGGAAAATTTGACGTTTATAGGGGGGACCAGTCTTAGAATGTGCCACGGCTGGAATAGATTGAGCGAAGATCTTGACTTTAATGGCGGTATGGATTTCACGCCAGAGAAGTTTTCATCGCTAGCGAACATCGTGTCTGATGCATTATCAAAAAAGTACATGCTAGATATATCTGTCGCGCAGCCCAAGCCGATGAAAGGTGACACGGCGACGTGGCGAGTTTCTATAGAAAAAAATGCAGCAAAGCCAGGTGGTGCTAAGCAGAAAATTCATATAGACATTTGTCGTTACGAGACTATAAACCCTATCATGAAAACCACCATGAATTTCTACCCGTTCAAATCTCCAATAGAAGGTTTGCCAATCCCCTGTCAGAGCTTAGATGAAATATTAGTGGACAAAATCATTGCCTTTGCGATGAGGGAGTATAGTAATAGGGTCGTTAAACCGCGTGATCTTTGGGATATTACCTTTCTCAATAATAGGGATATCCAGCTAGATAATAATGTGTTGATGCAAAAGCTGGTGCAAAGGGGGGTTCCCTTTGATGTGTTTTTTGACAGGACGATAAGCAATCTCAACGGTGTTAATGTTAACGAGGAAATTAAACTAGATTTTCATAGGGAAATGTCAAGATTTGTATTGCCAGAGCTTGCGGAAAACACGTTGGAAAATGAGCATTTTTGGGGGGTAGTAAAAAATGCCGTCGCAGAAGTGGTGTCTTCCATAAAAAACCTAAATGACGCCCCAAAAACCCCACCTGAAATATAGAAGTAAGTATCATATAGCGGCATAAGTGAGCATCGTTCTTGCGCTAAAACCTGATACCTAAACTTCTCCGCGTTAGGTGATGTTAAATTATTAAACCCGAAGAGTTTGAGCATATTGAGCTTTTGCATTCCCGGATGATGAAGTGCTATCAATTTCCACATCTACAGTAATAAAAAAATTAATGTATCAGTGATGATATTGGCTTCCACGTGCTGACTTACCGATGAAAAACGGGCACTAAATCCAAGCTCGTCACCATTTTTGATCTGCGGCAAATATTAGCGGATCTTGACCGGTGCTGACGAAGCTGGCTGAAAGTATCAAAAAGTGACAGAAAATCCACAGCGGATCTAATCACTAGTATGCTGAATGCGCGCAATAGTGTCTTACAGTGCCACTTGCACTAGCGAAATCAGCGATTCTTCATTCTCTGCTTCTTGATGCGCTTTTATCTGTTCAATAATATCGATTGCAAGGCCTTTGAAGTCCTCTGGCAAATAATTACTGTGCCCCTTCAATAGACCCTTTAATTTTTTAACATCGACACTTTGCAAATTCAAATTAGGTTTTGCTTTTAGCTTATTGGCGTCGTCGTCAGCTATCTCATCAAAAAGGCTGTCACTTTCAAGGTCTACTGATATTTCTTGCTGACATTCTCTGTCTTTCAATATTTCCGCAAGGCCAGCATCTTCAATTGTATCAAGCAGTTCATCTTCGCTTATCGGCAATTCGAAGTTGGGGCTCGTTAACAAATCTTTTAAGGTATATTTTTCCACTTGAGCTAGAATACCTCTATGCTTTATCCAAGCAACAGCGAGCTTATCGAAGCGGTCTGCTGGGATCTCTAGGGTGAGCGCAAAGTGCGCTTTGTTATCTAGATGCTCTTCACGTTCAATTTTGAAGTCCTGCGGGTTTTTAACTTCAACTGTCGCTGGGCTATTATTGAATTTATTAAAAGACATCTCTTGATATAAACTTGCACCGTCATAGTGATGGTAAATCCACTCTTTTGTACTCATTTCAAACTCCTAAATCACCCATATTTAAGGCTATTCATCTTAATAAAAAGCGCATGGCCTATTTTGAAAAGTGAGCCACATCCACTGGGCTGTATCCATGTGGTAAGTTTTGCGGATCAGTTGATATTTGAAATCAGCTGACTTACCTAACGGGATCGAAAACGGTGAGTCTTCGCCGAATGAAAGCCGCCCATTCCAATCAACTTCGCCATCAAAAACGCAACTAAATACCGTCAACTTATCACCGTCATCGAGCCCCTCCAAGGCGGCATAACCGTTTTTGCCGTATTCTGTAATCATCCAAACAGGGCCTTCTGTGCCTGTTTCCATAAATGCCTCTAGTGCACCGAACAAAGAGCGTCCGCCTCTTTTATCCAGCCGAGCGGGTAGTGTTGAATGAAACATTGTTACCCATTCTTTTTCTGTTAGTCCACGCTGATAGCCGTGGTGGTAATTTGTGCGGTCTAAGCTTATGGTGCCTTCCCAGCGTATTGTGCCTTGTGTAATTGTTCTGAAAAGAGATATTTCATTACCAGATTCTAGGCGCTCCACTTTTGAAAAGTCAGCGCTTTGGTCTGCAAAGGTTTCAATGAAAGCGAAATCACTTGCACTATTCACTATACGAAATCCTGTATGCGCGACTTCAGCGTTTAATTTTTCATCCCTCGTCTGCTCAAAAATATTGTCATAGGGCAGCTCGATTGATTTTGTCGATAAAATGCCGAATCGTTTTGGTGCTATTTTCATGCGCCTTCACCTTGTCTAGAAACCGAACTTCTAGTTAATATTGTTACCTGCATACAATCGTTGACTATTTGTTCCTCGGCTAATACGTAGTCCTCACTTTGCTCACTGAAAACTTGCGTTACATTTATGCTCTGGCATTTATCGCCATTTAATTTTAGCGAGTGTAAAAGTTGGCATTGAAATAAATCGTTAAGGGGTGTGTCGAATTCAGTCCCTGCCATCAGAGTTCCGCCTTCTTCATTGATTACAATAAAGCGTTGTCTGCTTAACGACCAATATAGCAGGCCTTTATCTGCGTTTTCGTAAAAATCAAAGAAAAAGGGAGAACCAGTTGTTTGGCTTTCTAGTGCATATTTCACCAATTGCAAGAATGCAGGGCATGCGTTTACGTTTTGTGTTTCTATAATATTAATTAATAGGCTACATTTTACTAGATACTTTTCTACTGTATTTTCATTCCATGATGTAGGAATTGCCAGCATATTACTGAGTAAATCAGCAAGTTTGATGTTTACTGCTGACTTACTGAGAGTAGGAGCTAGCTTGAGTGTCGCTTGATTTCGCAAATCCTTGGCCAACGCTTTATCATCAGTTAGTTCATTTACAATGTTGGCGACGTTACTGCCCATCGACTCTGAAAGCATATTTGGACTAATGAAGGTGTCTTCTATTGCATCGTGTAATAATCCTGCTACAAGCGTGTCTTCATCATATATACCGATGCGCCGAAGAATGATAATCACTTCAAGCAGATGACAGATATATGCATCACCATCAAACTTTCTTTTTTGATCTCGATGAGCAAAAGTCGCCATCTGCAACGCGCTAGCTAGTTTATTGCTTTGTTTCATTTTCAATTCCTTATACTGAGTATATTGATGCTTGTAAGAACGAGTTTTAGAGAGGGGAATACTTGACACCAAGAATGCCTAGTGGCTTGCAAGTACGCTTGAAACTAATGTACTCATTGGTGCGAATTCTACGAAGTTTATTGCTTGAGTGTGTCTAATCATCACCCGCATCAAATGCAGATGATGATTCGCTAGATTGTATTAAGAGTAGCTCAAATCTTATAACTCACTAATTCTGCGAAACTTAATTTTCCACTCTGGGGCAAACAAACAATGTAAGTCAATGACAAGTGCTACTGCTTTAGAATAAGGTTGTATTTGTCTATGCGGCTTGTCAGCTTGAGCACCCGCGTCCGCAAATTCGTTTAGTTTGATACATAAGTTTTTATTTTCGAGTGAAAATTTTTCAAGAGCTTCTTTAACGTATCCCAATTCAGCATTATTAAATTCATAGACTTTCCCATCCTCAATCGTTTGATAATAAGACCGAAAAATAAAGTAGATGTATGCACCAAGCAGGAGCAAGTCCTTTGCATTTCTATCTTTAAAGTCGAGACGGTCGATTGTAGTGATTATGTTATCGATATCACCGGTGAAGTTAGAAGATGCAATTGAAAAAGTATAATCTTCACGCATAGCACTTCTTAACACCTTAAGCTCTCTCGCAAGAGATCCTAAAGCTGTGGATTTAATGTTATCGACTTGGTGGAAAATCCAATCCTTCTCTGCTTCTGGTAATATATTTATGTTGTTTAGCCCGTGAAATTCAAGAATATGTGTCAACTTAGCAGGCACCATGCCTTCCAAAATGACTAAGTCATCCCTAGCGTCTTGCTCGAGCCCAACAGTTGTATGGAATAGTTTTCCGTGATGATTTGCAGGTAGCGTCTTATTGTTTGTTAGTTTCGATGTGAAGTAAGCATTGCTGCTATCTTGAATCATAAATTCACCATCTTTAATGGACTGGTTTTGAAATTGACTCATTTTGTGATCAACGATTCTAACAATTGTATTATGTGAGGTTCTGGTCGCTAAGTTTAATTCTTCTTCAATACTTATCTGATTCATCTTGCAAACTCCAAAAGCGTATATGTTTATAAAATAGACTAACCATTCTTGGTTTTGATGATTATTAATAATCTCTTATGACTCATAGTAATCATCATGTGGCATTAGATCATCAACCATATGCTTGTGTCAAGTGTTATTTTAATCTTATATGATTAATGTGCTATCCTTATAAGACAGAAGCGGCCACAAGTGATTACAATGATTAGAATTTTGTTAGTACAGCGATTAGACGACAAATCGTTTTCAGAAGAGCGAAAAATTACGCTGAACGAAGTAGCTGATGTGACCAAAATTGGTCGCGCTACGTTAACCCGTATAGCAAATCGACAAGATTATAGTGTTGGTATTGACGTAATTGATAAGCTTTGCGACTATTTTGAATGCGACGTGAGCGATATTTTGGTTCGGGTAGGCAAAGACAAGTAAACATGCAGCCATTTACATCTAGGATAAACCGCCTAATCAATATATCTAGCTTTGCTTGAGATAGTTGATGTTAGCAGCAGTAAGCGCAATAGAATTCAAATTGGTCGAATAGACACACTCTTTATAACGCGAGCTTTTATCAATTTAAAGTGAGCTTACGGCAGCATAGCATTGACATAGGCCGCTAGGCCTACATCATTTCAGTGTTGGTGCTATTGAGCTTATTTGTTTTCGGTGTAATTCCACGGTAGGAATTTGGCAGGGTTGGCTTTTACCGCCTCTTTTTGTTGTTGCAGCACCATAAAATACTCTAACACATTTATTTGCGCCTCACTGGCGGTGGCAATAAATGAGGTGACGATATCCCCGATAGTCGCCCCAGTTTGATTGCGATGGAACATCGCATTTTTTTCTGTCACGTACGATTATTTTAAGCATCGCTTCAATCTCGTTATTCTGTAGCTTTGCGGTTTCTATTCGGCAGAAACAGGTCAGCCCTTCATAGTGTTTAATGAAGTAGCGTATGGCTTTGGTCTAAAGCACTGTTATCCTCGACTTCATCGCTTTGTAGCTTTGTTTCACCCCACTGCTACCGGTAGAGAGTGCTGTTGGTGATAGGCGAGTTGTTGGGCGGGATTAAGCGATTGGTCTACCGTTTCATGCTCAACGACCCATATTACATCGGCGAACTGGCGTCTTGCATGGCTATTGCACAAGGCGAGTATGGCGATACAGACACTGGGTTTGTTGCTGCCAAGGGCATCGCTCATGATAATCGGAACAGGTGTGTTCTCATGACGATGGGTGAGTATTTGGTCGATAAATTCACCCGCATGGCCAATGCTAGTATCAAACAGTACCACATCGTGATCACTTTCAAGAGTGGCGATAATACCCGAGGCGTATACGCCAGAGCGAAGCTGGGTTTTATCGCTGCCTCGTACCTTCTTCTCAATGGGCGTGGCATCTAATATACGATGCGTAGTGTCATCCATGTAGTAGTGCTTAGCATTGCCCGCCAGGCTCAGCAAGTGTTGGTACACCGGATAAATGGCATCGGCCACTAACTCAGTTTGGTCGCAAGAAGTGGAAGCACTAATACTCACGCCCAGTAATTGCTGCAAACTGCCTTGGCGATAATACGGCAGGCCCGCGAAGTACTTATGGATAGCCATTAAGACGCGCGCCGAATACCTGTATTTTTGACCGACTTCGCCATCCGCTAATACATTGTCAGGCAAGGTTGCGGTAAAATACGCACCGCAGGCATTACAGCGCAGGTGCTCCATCACATGTTGCTCAGGCACAAACGGGCTATGCCCGCTAATACGCAGTAAATTGCTTGGCGGCGCTTTATACACTTTGCCCGTTTCACACTGCGGGCAATCATCGCCTTTAGCGATATCTGTCATGGGGTGAATGACCACGGTGGGTGTTACCTGTGTGGTTCTTGGCAGCGCTTTGCGCGGCTTAGTCCGAGCGGCTTTACTGCCCTTGCTGGCTTTGCCTATGACATTGCTTTGCGACTCAGTGGATTTTTCAATCCCCAAGAGTTTGCGCAATTTATGCACCGTCACATCATGATTGGCCAATCTGTCTTGCATACTCGACAAGGTAACCAGCGCATCTAACAGCAGTTGGCAATCTTCAGGGCTTAGCGCTTATTGATGCTCTTTGGCCTCGCTCAAACGGGCAATGAGTGCTTCTAATCCTGCACTGTCGATGTCGGTAAAGGGTTTACTCACGAATATCCCGTAGTGTTTGTCATTACACCGTCAAGCCATGAATGGCTTGGCTTAGCAGCCTTTCATATGGGTGTTTTTTAGTGTGCGGGCAGCATTATCCCATTGATCTAGATAGCAAGCCTTTATTTGGCTATTTATTTTATTACGTCGATGTAAGTGGCTTCATTACCCGATAAAAGCGCGCGCAAATATACGGCGGTGACACGATGCAATGTGGGCTGTTTAGGGCTTGGCCATTGGCGGAACTTACCCTTTGATAAACGCTTGGTCATCAGCCAAAAGCCAGTGCCATCAAAGCGCAACGCACGTACCATAGTTTTATTGCGATTAATGAACACATACAGTGCACCTGATTGAGGGTTAACGCCTAAATGCAAGCGACAACGGGCTGAAAAACCATCTATGCCGCATCTAAAATCAGCAGGCTCAGTCGCCAGTAATATGCGCGACTGCGAGGTTAAATACATCATGTGCTGGCGGCGCGAATGACTTCGCCCACAATGCTAGGCGATAGCGAGCCCGACAATGATAATTCAGCGCCATTTGGTAAACGTAACTCAAGGCGTAAAATGTCTCCAAGATCATTAGACCATTACAGACTGGCAGCTCGACAAATGCAGGCGCATCGCTTGCACCCGCTTGCCACCGTTTTACTTGAGTACCACTTAACCCCAAGGCGTTTGAGATGGTGCCGCGCGAATAATGGGATAGCAACTCAACGACTTGCTGTTGCAACGCTTCTGGTGTTTTATGTGTGGCATTTTTACGCGTGGCACGCCACTGTTTGAAGGCGTTTATCACGTTTGATAATTGGTTGGCGGGGCTCATATTATTTTCCTGTGCTGGTGAAAACACTATTACATCAGAAAAATATCAGAAAGTTGCGCTAGGCTGCCGTAAGCTCACATGAGTCTAAATACGGTGTGACAATTAACCGTATTACATTATTATTTGAGTACGGAAATTGGATGATGCATTCAGTATTGGAACACCTAACATCATCATTAGTAAACGAATAAGTTTGTCCTTTCGTTAATGCTGAGGATATCGCCACGCTATGAAACTTATGTGTATCATCACTACCAATCTGTAACATTCTATAATGTAATGTTGAGCTTTCGATGCCTTCCCATAAACCAGCTTTTAAAGTTAAAGGTGCAGACGTTAATGCTTGGTATATATGACTGCAATCCTGTCCCTGTTATCAAATGTTAAACCTTGCAATACTCGAGGAGACCATATATGACAGTACACTACCGATACAAGCAAATGACGGCTGGCATATCAATGAAAACCTGCATTATTCCCCCTTAGTCAACATCAACCCACTCAAAAAGCCAGCTGTAACGAAGGGTAGTACATAGCGTTAATTCGTCTTATACTCAGACGATAAGACTGATATAACTGGGAATTTTAAGGCTTATCGATATGGTACAAACTCTATGAATATAACTGCTTACATTGGCCTTCCCAAAAATAAAAGAGTAGTCAATCCTGATCATCACATGTGTATGGTTTATAAATGCTAAGAATTATTCTTTATCTAATGTTGATTTCTAGTGTTAGTTTTAATATAAAAGCTGACTCTTGTGTTTATGATGAAAAAACGCTTGGAGATAACTTGTCGAAATATATCGAAAGTTTTGAAGTTATAATATCCAAAGGACAGAGTCACTATGCGGTATACATCTATTTTCAAGATAAAATAAGTGGCTACGATCTTAATGGAGCGTCCTTTGAAATAGAAGATGAAGAATCATCTGAAGTTTTAATTTCGATACCGTTAGACATAAGAAACGACGAGAACAGAAAGTTGCTATCATTCTTAGTGGATAAAGGAAATTATAGATATTCAAAAGTCTCAATTTTTTATAAAAGGTGTGGTTTGGTTTTAGATATACGTCTAAAAAATCTCGACAGCGCACCTTTATCACAAAGAGTTAGGATTAAATAAAAAAATTATAAGTTAGCTCATTTGAATCCAAAGGCTCACTAGTTGTAGACCACCATTTTATTGTCGTATAAATTACCAATTTATATATCATGAGATCTGGGCATAATTTTCTAATTTTCCACGCTTCTATCAATCGCTAAATTTTCTTTGCCACTTTAATGTCATACGATTTTCCATTTTACAATGATGTTAGAGTTAAAGGGTGTTTTGGTGATTGTTGATGAATTTCAGTGAGATAATAGCGTTGCGATCTGCGGTCTGCAAAGAGCACAGGCCGTGTGAAAACTCTAATCTATAGATTTTGAATGTAATTTGGACTTAAAAATCGTCACTACATTCAATGTTACTGATAATTTGAGGCTAATCCTTTGTTTCATCGACAGAGCGACCTATTTTCAACGGCAGTAAAATAGTTTTCACACGGCCTGAGCAATCAACGGACATTCAAGTAATCTGATTATTTTTAAACTTTTTGATGTTTTTGGTTGGTATCTTAATGGCAGGTGATCCGACATTGCTGTCATTAGCACTAAGAATTTTATAGGTGTATTTTGCTACTAAACCCCATATTTAGGAACGTTCTCTTCGAGAAGTGTTTGTGCCTGTTGTGGGCATCTAAAATTCCTTTTATGTTAAGCTATAAATCTTAAATGACATCAGTATGCTGGCAATATTGGATTGCCTTGTTTTCCTAAAGGGAATTGTAGATGAAACTATTATCTAAACTTATCTTAATATCTTTCAGTTTGGTAATAGCATCTTGCTCTGATAGCCCTCAGCAAGCTGATCCTGATTTTAAGCCTCAGAATACTATTAAAAGTTTTTCCTCAGATAACAGCCCAGTGGTCTTAGTTGATGAAGCGCACAATAATTTTCTAACTATCAGTGGTCGATATAAGCCATTCGAACAAGTTCTTTCGAGTAATGGATTTACGGTCAAGTCCAACACAAAAAATTTCACTTTAGACCTACTTAAAAATATCGATATTTTAGTTATTGCCAATGCACTTGATCACAGTAGAAGAGATTGGCAACCACCCTTTGGGAGTGCACTGGATGACTATGAAGTTACTAGCGTAAAACAGTGGGTTACTAATGGAGGTTCGCTTTTATTAATCGCTGACCACACACCGTTTCCGAAAGTTGTCGAAAATTTGGCACTTGCTTTTGGTTTCGAATTTAGTAATGGACACGTTGGACGTTATACGTTTCGCAGTGCAGATGCCACCCTTTCTGAGCATCCTATTACTAATGGTGGAAACAAGTCGTCAAATGAAGTACTTACACCTTTGTTCATACCAAAATTTCAACAGAGCGCTTCATTGTCTAGCCAAATAACTCAAGTCAAAACGTTTGGCGGTTCAGCATTCAAATCTCCAGATGAAGCAGACTCTTTGCTGACGCTTGGACAAGGGGTCTTTTCTACAGAACCAGTAACACCATTTCAGGTCAATTCATCTACTACCAGAATACCAATAGAAGGATGGAGCCAAGGAGCAGTTTTGAAATTCGGAAAAGGCCGTGTTGCTGTATTTTCTGAGGGAATGATGTTTTCCTCACAACTGGATGTTAAAACAGGGGCGAAGCATGGCTTAAAATCCGTTGGCGCGGAGCAAAACGAGCGATTTTTACTCAATGTTATGCATTGGCTATCAAGCGTCATTTAATCGCAAAGCGACCGAGCGTCTTACAATATGAATAAATGTAAAAATGCATTATTAATGCATCCGTTTTACGCTCAATATCGCCTAGCAATTCGCATAGTCTTATGCCCGCTTTAGGTCGCTCTTTGTCTTTTTGTTTGAAGAAAGAAAGCCCTTTGCACAAGGTTTTATACTTTAGATGTTGTATTTTGAAACACTGACTTCGGCAAAGTTAAAGAAAACGCACTAATAACCAGCACAACTTGAAAATACAAAGATTGAATAATAATTTTAAAAGCAACTAATTCGGTGCCTTGCACCCACATGCTTAATGAGATATGGAATACCGCAAGTGCTAGAATGAGCATGTTAATGTGGATAGCTCGTTTCTTAAGTGCATCACGATGCTCTGGAGACTCTAGACCATTTGTTTTGTTGTCTCGATAAAGAACAACAATAATGAAGGCAAACACAGCATCTAATGTAATCAAACCAAACAAGTTGGCATAACCCGCAAAGCCATCGAAGGGATGCTTCACGAAATAAATGACCGTTGTAACAAAAACAACGTTGGCAATCAGAACAAGAACTAAATTGGGTAATGATACATACTCTTTCCAAGTTCGAACCCGCAGTGAAGCGGTTCGCTTGTTGCCCGCATGCTGTTTAAAAATATTGAATAAGTGGCGATGGGTCAAAACCATGATAACAACGGGGATCATAGATAAAAGGTACATCACCATTAAGCCACTCTGGTCATCCCAATTAAGCAATTCTGTTTGATTCACAATAGCGTGAACAAGCATGAGACTCACCAACAACGTTACAATTACAACACTTGACCAATATCGCTTCTGAGAGGCTCTCAAATACTGCTCTACATCAGATTTGGCCTGCGGATAACGCACTAGTCCATACTGATTAGCTATATTTTTTAACTTACTAAAGCTCAATACTGGCACTATCACTAAAGTGACTAATACTTGTAAAATCATGATCATATAATTGGATTGCATTGACCAGTCAGACATTATTTATTCCTCAGTTTGCTTGGTGTCATTTGACACAATCGATTGTTTGTTACCTGATAAGACGTCTTGAAATACTATTCTGATTTCTGAGTCGGTAGCCCCCGCTTCACGGTATCGCGAAACATCTTGAGCAATGACTTCGTTCAACCATTTTTTAATGTCAGCATCTAGATTGTTAAGCGCCTCGCTATGCACAAATGAACCGCGGTAGCCTTTTGATTCAATCACACAATCTCGCTCTAACAATCGATAGGCTTTTGCTACGGTTTTGGCATTGATATCTAAATCAGTTGCTAATTGACGGATAGAGGGCAAAGCATCGCCGGGCAAAAGGTTCTTCTGCTGAACAGCTAATTTTATTTGCGTCATTAATTGGTTGAATAGCGGTTCTGGAGAATCAAGATCTATGGTAATCATCTAACTATTGTACCATCTATATAAGTGGTACAATTAAACACCATACGTGCTAATGGATCAAGAGGTACATATAAAATATTTTAGAAAATAGACATATTGGCTGGCCAAAGTATTGGAACAGCTAACTTGCGAGCGAGTATTCGGACAAGTAAAGTGAATCGGTATGAATATAAAAATTCATTGATAATTTGACCTCTCCTTATGTCGGCTATAGGTCGGTACTTGCCCTTTTAGCTGCGAGCAAGAATGACGGCAAAAATCAGTTCAATTGAAGTAAGCCCCACTGGCCCCTTTTGGCACAAACCCGCCTGATGGTGGAAGCTGATATCGATGGGCTTTAGTAGCAAAATACACCTACAAAATTTTTAGTGCTAATGACCGCTTAGTCGGAAAAGCGGCCAAAAAAATATCCAATTGCTAAGGACGGGTTCGCGCCATTCGCAGTCTGCTAGTATGATACTTTATTGTTCTTGGTTTTGGCTTATTTAATGCGCCAACTTAAATTAGTATGATGATTAGGCTCTCATAGATTACTCAAAACCCTTAAATTACCTACGATATTGGGTCTTTTAGTATGAAACTTTATTGTCAATTTACATTAGGGCTTGGCCATTGGCAGAACTTACCTTTTGATAAATGCTTGGTCATCAGCCAAAAGCCAGTGCCATCAAAGCGCAAAGCACGTACCATGGTTTGATTGCGATTAATGAACACATACAGTGCACCTGATTGAGGGTTAACGCCTAAATGCAAGCGACAACTGGCTGAAAAATCGTCTATGCCGAGCCTGAAATCCGCCAATTTTCAAGGATGTTGTCACAAGGTTGTCAGTTTTGGAGGTATTTAAGCTATTAAGTTACAGTCTGTTGTTCGCACACTCACAACTGCCAGTCGCTATCTTCGTCAATATACTTCGTTAATGGATTGAAATCACAGTGCATATTCCACTGATGGTAAACACTGGCTCCCGCCACTTTTCAAGGATGTTCAGGTTGGGCCGAATATGCACACAGAAAGAGATGACAGGTAGACATGTTCTAAGACCAGTCCTTCGAGCCTAAACGGCGGGATAAATAAATAGCTTCGCTTGATCATAAAATATCAAAATATAGATTTCCCTTCTCAAACGGTTAACTTTATGAAATGCTATAAAAGTTTATCGGGATATAGAATTGGTTTTGATAAAATCAAATGTTTATAACCCGACTTAGGTTAATATACTGTTACGTGCTTAATCCGCCCAGCGCATGACTTTATTTTTTTCACGGGGCGTGAGAAATAAAATGCTAAAGAAATTTTTTTTAATGATAGTTGTTTTAACCCTCGCAGGTTGTGCTACTTCAAATAAATACAATAAAGACATTCCAATGCACTTGCTGTCAATTGGAATGTCGAAAGAGCAAGTTTCTTCGATACTTGGGCAACCTCATAGGGTTGTTGGCTCAGAAAATTTAAATGGAATAACACTTGATACTTGGATGTATGAAAAAAATGAAACAATCTGGTTAACAGGAAATGCTTTTTTTGGTGGTAAAGTTCGTAATGATAGAACTATCTATTTACTTGAGTTTAGTAATAATCTGTTAGCTCGGTGGAAAGATAATGCAATGCAAAAGAATACAAAACCAGAAAATACTTATGAAATTAGGAGCAAGTAGCATGAATATTATTAGCAAATCTATAGTTTCTAATAGTAAATGTAAAAAATGCCGAAAAGTGCTCAATATGTCTGAACTTAATGAGCATGATGAAGGTGATTGTATTGGTATGATTTGTATCGATAGAAAAACCTGCGAGAATCGCATAAAAGCAAAATAAGGAGCTTAGCAAAGACATTATAGGAACAGCAAAATCAGCACGCTATTTTGCTGTTCCTGTAATGTAGGCCTTAAATCGAGGCTGTAACAAAACTTGTGTAACTGCCCCATAGTTAGTTTTCTCTGCTTGCCCAAGCCAAGAAAGCAAATCATTTTTTATTTGGGCTTGAGTTTGAGCGTGGGTACCGGTACTGTCAAGTTATCGCAGACACCAGTAAGTATGGGACAATCCGAGTATGAAAAACACTAAAATGTACGCGGGTTATCGCTACCCACCTCAGGTAATCAGTCATGCAGTTTGGCTGTACCATCGATTTACACTTAGCTTTCGAGATGTTGAAGAGTTATTGGCCGCCAGAGGGATCAGCGTAAGTTACGAGACCGTTAGAAATTGGTGCATAAAGTTCGGCAATCAATATTGTAGTCAGATCAGGAAGAAGCGCGGTCAACTCGGTGATATGTGGTATTTGGATGAGATATTTATTAAGATCAATGATGTTTTGCATCACCTTTGGCGAGCTGTCGGTCAAGATGGCGATGAGCTGGACATTCTCGTTCAAAAACGCAGAAACAAAAAGGCCGCAATGAAGTTCTTCAAAAAGTTATTGAAGTGCCAGCAGGCAACGCCATTAAAGATAGTCACCGATAAATTGCGCAGTTATTGGGCTGCGAGAAGGGAAATTATGCCTAGCGTTGCTCATTCAACCCAACAACACGAAAACAATCACTGTGAATTGTCTCATCAGCCGGGTAGACAACAAGAACGGCAAATGTGGCGTTTTAAATCACATGGGCAGGCTCAGCGATTTCTATCGTGTCATGGCATTGTAAATAACCTTTTTTGCATTGGCGGCCATAAAATGCAAGCCGATAATTACAGGATACTGCGTGAACGAGCATTTAGTGAATAGACGGGGGTTAGTTGCGTCCAGAATTTAGCATGAGCTAACGAAAATTTGTTCTTATCATCTTAATTCGATAAGTTGACAACGCCTGTAGATTCAATAAAAAGCATGAATAACAAACGAAAAAAATTTTAAATGTCCAGTCGTTGCTATGTTACGGATAAATAGCAGATAACATAGGGGGCTCTATGAATCACGACAAATTAGACACTATTGTCAAAATTGCCGCCTGCGTATGTGGAAAAGATGGGGTAATTTCACAAGTCGAAGAGAAAATGATGTACGACATTGTTACTGAATTTTTTCCCGATTACTCACCAAAGCATTTTGACTCTGTGTTGGATACTTTCTTTGACGAAAGTAGTCAAATTGAAGCCTATCTTGAACAAGTAATCGATATAGAGGCACAGACTTTTTGCGTTAAGCTTTGCCATAAGAGCGCAAGTGCAGATGGTTTAGATGTAAAAGAGAACATAGCGCTGAATAAAGTTAAGGCTGTGTTTGGTGTCGCCTCGTGAGTCGCTTAGCTGACGCATCACCTGACCCGCGTTCACATGTTCAAACGTTGATGAGAATTGGTTATACAATGCCGTCAGCAATCGCAGATATTCTTGATAACTCGATAACGGCGAAATCTGGGAACATCAAGATCTACTCTTTACCAGGTCTTTCAAATCCTAATCTATCAATAGTTGACGATGGCATTGGCATGACGTCCGACGAACTAATCAATAATATGAAAATAGGTTGTAAAAATCCCAGTGAAGATAGACCACGTGGCGATTTAGGACGGTTTGGCTCAGGCATGAAGACCGCCAGTTTTTCTCAGGCAAGGCGTTTGACCGTAATTTCGAAAAAAGAGGGGCAACCTTTTTGCGCGGCTATATGGGATATCGACCGCGTCGAGGATCAAAATTCATGGTGTTTAGAAATTCTTGAAGATCACGAAATCACCGCTCACCCATTGTGTCTTTTGCGTGAGGATATAACACATGGTACTCAAGTAATATGGGAGAAATTGGCTTGCCTCAGCAAGAATAGCCATTCATTAGACTCCGACTCTATTATGGCCAATAATCTTTCAGAACTTGGTAGATATATATCACTGCATTTCCACAAGTTTATGGTGGGCAAATATAAATGCAATTTTGAAATTAACGGCAAATCATTGAAGCCGATAGACCCTTTCCTGACTCGCTCTCCCGGATATCAAGAAGGAAGGTCTGAAAAATTAAGGTGTAAAGGTGGGTATATAGAGATAAACACCCATGTGCTACCACACTTTAAACGAATCGATTCCAGAGTACTCAATAAACTAGGTGGGGCAAATGGAATTGTACAAAACCAAGGCTTATATATATACAGAGAGGGACGACTCATAAATGCCGGTGGGTGGCTTGATTTAGCTAAGAGTAGCCAACTTGGTGCGTTGGCGCGTGTAGAAGTCAATATTCCTTCTTCATTAGATCATGAGTGGTCGACAGACGTCAAAAAAGCAAGCTTACAACTTCCCCCAAGAATAAAAAAAGAGCTAAGAAAATTTCTTTCTGACCCCATAAAACGCTCAAAAAGAGTTTATTCGTACAGAGGGAAGTTAGATGAAGCCAATGAATATTGGAATATAAAGGAAGATCAAAATGAAAACACGATTAGCTATCAAATTTCGGCCCAAAATAATGCGTTAACCAATCTTTTTCAAAATCTTAGTGATGAACATAAGACCGTGTTAATAAGATATCTAGGGCAATTGGCAGAAAACCTACCTTTAAACCACATTTATCAAAAGATGTCCGAATCACCTAGAGACATTAATCAAGATGACGCGACAGATGCATTATTAGAATCGATAATGAATAGACTACGAGAGGCCAGTGAGAAATGAATAAAAAAATCTTTGAACAGTTAATACTCTCAATTACTGAAAGACTAAAGATAAGCAGGGACGCAGGCACTAAAGTCACTGAGGAGTTAGTTAAAAAAAGAGTCATAAGAGAAATAAACGATCTCAAAGAAGATCATCCAGATTTTCAAGCTAATGAAGATGATATCGTTGCTCTTATATTTGCAATCTCAAACGTATTTTTGGTAAAAGTTGATGACGAGCTAATAGTATTGGCGGACAGCACGGTACAACGGTGGCTTGATTCGTCAAAACATGAGATTCAATGGACTCACTGGAATGCTTACGAAAATATGCTAAAAAAACAAGCCCGTTCAGAAGAGACGATCAAAGCAAATGAAGACGTAATTGATGCCGTATTAGATTACTCAGGCAACCCTAAGACAGAAGGATCATGGGCTAGAAAGGGGCTTGTAATGGGAAACGTTCAATCTGGTAAAACACAAAATTATATTGGGCTAATAAACAAAGCAATTGATTGTGGATATAAAACGATCATTCTACTTGGTGGCCACTTAAATGACTTACGTAAACAAACGCAAGAGCGAGTAGACGAAGGTGTTCTAGGTCGCGAATCAAAGCATTTAATTGACACAAAGAAAGGCAAGACAGTACCTATAGGGGTAGGCGAATTCGCTATAAACAATGTTAATTCAGGAACAACTACAATTGGCGATTTTACAAAAGATTTCGCTGATAAATTAGGCTTTAGTTTAAATGGCTCAGATCCGGTGGTATTTACTATAAAGAAACATTCTGGAATGATGAAACGCCTCTTTGAATGGATTAGGGATCACCACTTCTTAGATGTCGAAAATGGAATACGATTGCAAAACCCACTTTTGCTGATTGATGATGAGGCCGATTATGCGACAGTAAATACGAAACATCATCGGGACGAAATTACTAGTACAAACGAGGGTATTAGAAACCTTCTTTCACTTTTTTCGAAGAATACTTATGTTGGGTACACTGCAACACCTTTCGCCAATATTTTCATAGACCCAGATGAAAGTACATATTCTGATAAGGATGATTTATTTCCCTCGGACTTCATGGTGAAAATCCCAGTTCCAAATAATTATACGGGCCAGAATTTCTATTTTAATGGCGAGTCTAAAGCTATAGAGTCTTTAGAACTAGACAATTGTTTATATGAACTAAGAAAAAGCGATGATATAGAATATATTCCTGATAGTCTAAAAAAGGCTGTACGAGCATTTATTATAGTGTGCGCTGTTAGAGCTTTGAGAGGACAAGCATCAGCTCATAACTCTATGTTAGTGAATGTATCGCATCTTAAAATACATCAAAACCGGCTAGAATTTTTAATCAACGAATATTTCGAAGAATTGAAAGATGCGTACGAGGCATATAGTGGGTTGGGGTTTATCAAAGCCCGACAGAATAGAAATTTAAAAGACATCGAAGACACATATTATGGACTCTATTCTTTGGACGAAAATTATAAAGACGTATTCGACCAAACTAGAATTGCATTTGATAAAATTAAAGTTTGGGCAATCAACCAATCTAATGGCAAAAATGAAAAAGTCCTTGATTACTCAAGCCATAGAGACAATGGCTTGAACGTTATTGTCATAGGCGGCCATAAGCTTTCAAGAGGCTTAACATTAGAAGGGCTATCAATTTCTTACTTTACCCGAAATTCTAAAGCATACGATACTCTAATGCAGATGTGTCGTTGGTTTGGGTACAGACCGAAATATGACGACCTATGTAGAGTGTTCATATCTGAAGAGTCTGAGTATTGGTATACGTTTATTGCTGAGGCAATCGAAGAACTATACCGTGAATTGGGGATAATGCGTGACAGGGAACTTACTCCGAAAGACTTCGGGTTAAAGGTCAGAGAACACCCCGGTTCAATGATAATAACTGCTAAAAACAAAATGGGAGCGGCTATATCAGAAGTTAGATCTCAAGACCTGTGGGGGCAAATACTTCGACGGTTTAGATTCAGCATAGATTCCAGTATTAATTCGTCTAATCTAAAATATGCCAAAGGATATTTGGATGAATTAATAGAAAAGAGAAAAAACATTCGAGAAGAACAAGAGCAATTAATTACGATTGATCCGAAATCTAAATCTCTAATAATTTCAGACGTCCCCTATGAAAGTGTGATTGAGTTTATTAAAGCGATAGATCTCGCAGAGGATGACATTGGAAATAAGGCGTTATTGCATCAACTAAAAGAAATGAGCAAAGACTCATTGATACCAAAGTTTAAAGTGGCGCTTTTTAACCAAACTAGATCCACAACTACAAAGTGGGAATCTGACCTCAGCAATGAACAAGAATTAGCATTTATCAACACAGATTATCCCTTTTTAGGTCATGATCTAGTTATGCCGAAGCGGCTACTTAATTCTAATGGTAAATTTCTTAGTAAGCCAAGCGTAAACTTGGGTAATAGTGATGATGAAAAAATATTCTTATCAGATGATGCAAGAAATGCCGTAGTTGAAAAGTGTAAAGCTAAAAACAAGAAAGCAGTTAGTTACGACTATATTGCTTCTGAAGAGAGAGATTATCCGACATTATTAATTTACATGTTTGCAGTAGCTAAACGAAACATAACAAGCGCTATGATGGCACCAGTAACCTATACCTTGCCTCATGGTTGCAGCCCCACATTAGGCTATACAATCTCGATTCCTCGGCCAGAGCACCTCAAGGGCGCATCAACTACCGAAATAAAAAATATAGTAAAAAATTCCAAATATAGCTATCAGTTGAATAAAGTCGCGCAAAGAATAAACATAGTCGAGGAATACAGTGATGAGTAAGTACACTGAATTTTATGATGACGACCCGTGGGTAAATATAAATGAACCATGCTATCCAGAAGGCCATCGATTATTCTTAAACGATGAGCGGTTCTGGATATCGATGAATGAAAACGGGCAACGATGTTTTTTCGTACATGAGAAATTTGATGGCAACATATCAATACCTGAAAACTTAGCAGGAATTAAAATAGAATTAGTTAAGTATGCCAACGACTATTCCCGACTTGTATGCTCACTAATATCTAGTGATCCTGAACTAGAAAGCAAATTCAACATAGTAACTAAAGATATAGCTTTTAAATCTACCAATCTAACGGGAGTTAGCCTTTTTAGTAGTATCATACACCTAATTCGTTCTTGGGCTAATTTCCTCAAACCGCAAAGAAGTGGATTATCGAATGCAGAATATATTGGACTCTGGGGTGAACTATATACTTTATCAGAATTTGTCATTCCACAAACCAGTGCCTCAGATGCCATCAGGTTTTGGGTTGGACCAGAAGGTAAAAAGCAAGACTTCACTCTCAATAACCTAGCTATTGAAGTGAAAACTACTTTATCAAGTGAGTCTAGGCGTATGACTATTAGCTCGTTGGAGCAATTAGACAAAATTACAGAAAGACTATTTATTTTTCACATTATTGCAAATCCCTCTGACAATACTACAGGGCATTCACTGAAGGCCTTGTACCAAAATTGTCGAGACTTAATTGGTAGTGACTTACCTTTAGAGTTATTATTTCTACAAAAAATCACCGATCTATATGGAAAGGCAACTGAACGTCAGCTAACAAACAAAAATCTAGTTGTTTCACAGATACTTTATGAAGTTGACGATTCATTTCCCGCTCTAAGAACAAAGGATGTACCAAGCTCCATAGTGGCGGCTAGATACGATCTATTAATATCCGCAATAAAGCCTTTTACTAGCACCGAAACAATTGAGCAGGTAATAAAACATGGATGAAATTTTACAATATAAAAATGAAATTTATAGTATTTCAAATCTCGATGCTGAACAAAATGCCACGTTCCCAGAGGAAAGTTTCTTTGAATATGTCAGTGAGTTGCTCTCTGAAGCAGGAATATTAGATGATGTAGAATATTGTCCATATCGCAATCGCCATAAAGGAATGCGATTAGATGGCTATAGTTGGAACGCATTAGAAAAAACGATTAGTGGCATAATAGTAAACTTTACCAACGAACATGACCTTATTGATACATTAACTAACTCCGAAATTACAGATATAGGGAAACGGGTCACTAGATTTTTCGAAGCTAGTGTCAACAAAGATTTTGTAGATAATATGGAAGTAACTGACCCTGGTAGAGTCGCTATTGATGAAATTACTCACCATCTGGATGATGCGATAAAAATAAGGGTGGTAATTTTTACTGATCAAAAATTAAGTGCAAGGGTCAAAAAGCTTTCGCTCGATAAGATTCTAGACAAAGACACCTCGATAGAAGTATGGGATATTGAACGTCTACGCGACTTGTCATTATCAGGAACCGATTCAGAAGAGTTCACAGTCGATATAAAACAACTAGGTGGTGACCTTAAAGTCTTGCCCGCGAATACGCTAGAGAATGGCGTTACGACATTTTTAGGCATAATGCCTGGCACTCTACTCAGTAAAATATACGACGAATACGGTCAAAGACTCTTAGAAAGTAATGTTCGGACATTTTTGGACTTTAGGGCCGGCACAAACAAAGGAATGAGGAAGTCACTCCTAACAGAACCTGAAAGATTTTTTGCTTACAATAATGGGATCACTGTTACGGCTTCTTCTATAGAAACAGAATTGATAGATGGGCAACTAACTGTTAAGAGTTTGGACAATATGCAGATTGTGAATGGCGGACAAACAACAGCTTCTATCTATTTCTCGCCAAGAGACAAAGGTAAGATAAAGGGTGAAGACCGAGAATATTTCTATAGTGAAATAGATCTAACAAAAGTTTTTGTGCAAATGAAACTCACTGTCGTGGGTGAAAAAGAAACAGCTGATATTTTAAAAAGTAACATAGCCACTTTTGCAAATTCACAAAACTCTATACAACAATCTGACCTCGTGTCCAATCATCCATTCCACACGAACATAGAAACTAGGTCAAGGAAGCAATTGATGCCTGCAGGACAAAGTGGATTCGCGTCTAAATGGTTCTATGAACGTGCAAGAGGCCAGTATTCGACTCAACTTAGAGCAATGGGCACAAGTAGACAAAACAAGTTTATTGCTGAGTACCCTAAAAAACAGGTATTTACAAAAACCGACATGGCCAAATACGAAAATACATGGCGTATGAATCCAAATGAAGTAAAAAGAGGAGCACAAGCAAATCTAAAATTATTAGGTCAAACGGTTCTCAAGGAGTTTGAAAAAAACGAAGATAATTTTGGTGCCGTATTCTTTAACGACTTAGTCGCAAAAATGATCTTATTCAGAAGTGCAGACTTGGCTATACCCGCGTCTGCATGGTACAAAGCAGAAAAAGGACTGAAAGCTGAGGTGGTAACATACACTTTAGCGTTGCTAAGACATTCACTTCTAAAGCAGGGCAAAGACATCAGCTTGGATAGAATTTATAAACGACAAGCCGTTTCAGACAGCCTCCTTAAGTTCATTGTAGCACTTGGACAATTTGTAAGAGATAAGATAACAGATCCGGCATTTAGAGGCGGAATAGCGAATCCATCTGAGTTTTGTAAGTCTGAGAAAGGTTGGCAAAAATTTAAAACGCTTGAGATTGATTTGAGCGGATTAGATCAACAAGATCTTTTAAATGAAGAACAAAAACAGGAATCAAGTAAAAAGAAGAAAGAATTAAAGAGTACGGCGAAAACAATAAATCATATGGAATATGTGATGAAAGTTTCCGCCAAAGAATGGAACTTTATATCAGATTATTATGCCAAGACATACGGACCAAGCCATATGAACGCGGGTGTTCCTCTCAAGTGTGCCGCATTGATTCAATTTGGGAAAGTACCCTCGGATAAGCAAATGAAAATGGCTGTGCAGTTAAGAGAGAGTGCCTATAGTGATGGTTTTGATTTCTTAGGAAGTAGTAACAGCTGATGGAGGATGTAACAGATTTTGTGTAACTGCTTATCATGAATTACTCCAAGAAGAGTAAAAAGGATAAGCAAATGCAAATTAATAAAAAAGAACTTGAAGCTTTCGCGAAGGAAGCGGCCAAGAGCATTAAAACACCACAAGACCTGAATGAATTCAGTCAAATACTGAAGAAAATCACCGTTGAAGCAGCATTAAATGCTGAAATGGAAGAGCATTTAGGATATGAAAAACACGCTAAATCTGTTGTGAAAAATAATCGAAATGGCAAAACTACCAAATGCATAAAAACGGAAGATGGCGAGTTTGAACTCGAGACACCCCGTGATCGCGATTGCTCATTTGAACCTAAGTTAGTCAAAAAAAATCAGTCTCGATTTACGTCGATGGATGAAAAAATATTGTGGTTATATGGTAAGCGTCCGACCAATTACAATTAGTCTAGCGTAACATTCAATGGTGTTTACACAAGTCGCTTATACCACTGCCACCGTTGCCATGCGCAAGTCATTATTTGTTCAAGGTGTGATCGCGCCAACCGCTATTGCACCAATGGATGTGCTAAAAAAGCGAGCCGTGAATCACTGGCCCGTGCGAGTAAAAAGTATCAACAAAGCCGCCTAGGGCGTTTCAATAATGCCGAGCGTCAACAGCGCTTTTGCCAACGACAAAAGCAAAAGTAACGCATCAGTCTTCCGCGCTCATTGCCCTTAATGATGTGCTGTAACCGTCCGAGCAATTACGCCTAGCATATTAAGCGACAATCAACTTGACCGGTCGGATCTGTTAAGGTTCGGCACTGAAATTCGGAGGGAATTTAGTGTCGGGAAATCACATTACAGAAAGACAAGTCGGGTTATATATGAAGCTACGAAAAGATTCCACGCAAGAAGTTGCCGCCAGTAAAGCAGACATTTCCGTCGTAACCGTCCGAGCAATTACGCCTAGCGAACCGCACTTATAATTCAGACACTAAGGTTTTGATAACACCGAGACCTTAAATGACCACACGTACAAAAGATGAATGGCAAGCCATAATGGATGCCAAAGCAGCATCGCCCCTATCCAACGTTGACTTCGGTCGCCAGCACAACATTCCCATTCAAACCTTTTACTATCAGCGAAATGCTAGGGGTTGTTGTGGTTGAATTAGCAGGACACATCAATAAAGGATAAACTCCAACTTATTGAGGTGTCAAAATGACTAAACGTATTTTAAAAAAATATCCAAACGATTTTAAGCAAGAGGCGGTTGCGCTGGTTACTGATCAAGGTTACTCAGTTGTTGAGGCAATACGACACCGGTCAAGTTGCTTGACGCGCTATAGCGTACAATACTTAGTAAAGAAACATGCTGCTAACCCCCTCTGTCATAATTGTTGTCGCCTTAGTTAATTCACTAAATCAAAGAGAGGTGGCGGTAAGTAAATATAGATGAAGCAGTATCCTTTGGAGCACAAAAAAGCCGTTGTTCAGAAATGGATTAATAGTGATTTGTCGTTAAGTGCATATTCCGCTGATGGTGAACACCCGTTCCCCCTCTATGTCAGGATTGTTGTCGCGTCATTTTTTTTAATTAATGGAGACAATAATGCCGGCACATGCAGTAGACTTAGAAACTAAGCAACAAGGTCAAACATGGTTATTACCGCCTTATTCATATTCACTCAGGCAGATCGCCGGTGAACTGGATGTTGGTTTAGCCACGGTTCAAAAGTGGAGACAGGAATTGGTTGATAGTGGTCAGCAGATTGAAAGTGATAAACCCGAAAGTATTGATTATGCAGCGGAGCAGAAATTTGCTGCGGTCATTGCCACTGCACTTATGTCAGAACATGAATTAGCTAGCTATTGCCGCGAGCATGGCTATTTTGTTGAACATGTTAAAGCGTGGAAGGCGATATCTATTGCCGCTCACAAGCCTAATCAAGACAGCCAGTATAAATTAGACGCTGCCCAACGAGCTGATAGAAAAAAGATTAAATCGTTAGAAAAAGAGCTAAATAGAAAAGATAAGGCACTGGCAGAAACGGCTGCATTGTTGGTATTGCGGGAAAAGTACAATGCCCTTTGGGACAACAGCGAGGAAGATTAACTCCTCTCTCAAAGCGGCATGAAATTGTGACGATGATTAATGTGGCCGTCATAAATGGTGCCAGAAAAGCAATTGCGTGTGAAACCCTCGGCTTATCGATGCGTACTATTCAGCGTTGGTTTAATGAGAAAAGTGGTCAATTATTTGAAGATGCCAGACCTAATGCCATTAGGCCAACACCTTCCAACAAGCTTTCATCCGAGGAAACGGCGCTTATTCTTAAGACATGTAGCGACGAAGAGTTTGCCAGTTATCCACCTGGCTATATTGTGCCTACTTTAGCCGATGAAGGGAGCTATATTGGCTCTGAATCGACATTCTATCGAACATTAAAGCATGCAGGCCAATTGGCTGACCGTTCGTTAGCAAAATCACCATATCCGCGCAAAAAACCAGTAGTTCAGACTGCCACGAAACCCAATCAAGTTTGGACTTGGGATATCAGCTACTTGGCGACCCAAACAAGAGGGCAGCATTATTATTTATACCTAATTGTTGACATATTTAGTCGCAAAATAGTGGAGGCTGATGTGTATGAGCAAGAATTGGGTGAGCTTGCTGCTGACTTTCTTCAACGAACTATTTGGGCTGAAAAAGCCGTCAATAAAGGCACGGTTTTACATTCTGATAATGGTGCGCCAATGAGAAGTTTTACAATGCAGGCAAAAATGCGCGATTTAGGCGTAGCCAGCTCGTACTCAAGACCAAGAGTCAGTAATGACAACCCTTATTCTGAATCTCTATTTAGAACCACAAAATATCACCATTCATGGCCAAAAGATGGTTTTAAAAGTCTAGTAGAAGCGCGGGTTTGGGTAACAAATTTCGTCACTTGGTACAATAAAGTACATAAACACAGTGGTATCAAATACGTGACACCGGAAGAGCGGCATAATGGTTTGGATACCGAAATCTTACTAAAGAGAAAACAAACTTATTTGCTGGCGCAGCAGGAAAATCCTACTCGATGGCGAAACAATATTCGAAATTGGGACTATATTAATGAAGTATCGCTAAATCCTGAAAGTAAAAGCGTTGCTTAGCAACAAAATGCGACAACATCCTTGAAAAGTGGCGAGATTAGGTGTTCACGTTCGCCCGGAATGGATGTTCAGATTGGGCCGGAATATGCA
>NZ_LZXY01000016.1:0-46414 GCF_001756615.1 Glaciecola punicea | reverse complement strand
GAGCTGGTTTTTTTGTTTTCGTAAAGGACTTTGCTAACAGCTATAAGCTAAGGTGCATCGGTGCCTACATAAATAAGCTTGGCAGTGTAAAACAAAGTACACTGCAGCTTTAAACAGTGTCATTAAAGTTTGCGTTAGCGCATTATCTTGGGGTTATAACTTGGTTTGTAAAACATTATTTTTTTTCTCTTTGGTTTATTCGCTTGGATTTCATGCGCTTGGTGAACGTACGCAAGAAACGCCAATTTTTGATAACGCCAACGTAAGTGCTTTTATTAAACAGGCTTACACACCCACTTTCGACTGTCCAAGTAGTGCATTGAACACGCAAATAGATACTGCGCTTGAATCAGCCTTGCTTTCACCCCAGCAGCAGCTTCAACTGTCGAGTATGAAAACTCATGGTCTAATTTGCGCTGGCAATGTGACCGATGCCCAGTCAATATTACAGCGTTTGCTTGCCAATGTGCAGTCTGACCGAAGCGCACAATACTATCTTTCCGCTATTTTCCAGTATGGTTTTATTTATGACATTCTCGAGAAGCCAGAACGCTGCGACTATTTCACTTTGGCCCGCGACTCCGCTAAGGGAAGATATGTAGACGTTCATTTAAGCGCTAGTCTTGGCTATATCACCGAATGTTCAACATCCGATGTTGATACAAAAGTATATGAGCTATACCAGTTACTCGTGGATGTAACCGCTATGGATAACGCCGCCGCGCTTGCTCACGCTCACAATAGGGTAGGGTTGTTTTATGCCACCAGAGGCCAGCAAGGCTTAGCTGCAGCCCAATATATGAAAGCTTTTGAAACAGCCCGAGATATATACACTAATGAAAATTTATTGTCTGTATTAGGCAGCGCCGTGGCGGCATTTCAATCCACAGGTAATTTAGCGCGCACGAAAGAAGCACTTGATAAATTTAGTGCTATAAATGAAGTAAGTGGTACCAAACGCACTTGGTTTTTACAATATTTTTTTGAAGCAGCCTACTATGTCGCCCTTAAAGACTTCCAAAGCTTAGAAACCAGTTTGCAGAATTGGCAAGAAGTCGCTGGGAACAGTAAAAACCCAGTCAATCAAGGTTTGCTCAGGTGGTATTTGTCTGAACTTTGCCTATACAAGAACAATATACAGTGTTTAGTGGATTTTCTTGAAAATGAAAAAAATGCGCCTTCCTCGTATATAAATTATATCAGCGGCAGTAAGAACTACTTGCGCTTCATTGTTGAAGCGAATATGCGTATTGACAACCAGCAGGGCAGTATCGCGGCGTTTGAGCAATACAAAACAAAAATGGAGCGCATTGTCAGCCTAACGCACGATAATTACAGTGCCTTAGATCTAGGTCGCTTGCACAGTAAGATATTGAATCTTGAGGCCAGCCTTGAGCATGAAGAGCGAAATAGGCATAAAGTTATTGGCTTGCTGGTGGGTGGAATGCTAATCGCTTTTCTAGCCGTGTTTTTCGTTTTTTGGCGCAAATATCATGATAGTAAGTCTTATGACAACATTACAGGTGTGCTAACTAATAGCGCGCTGATTAAACAGTTAAGGTATGTTTCCAAGCCAAGCACCCACTGCACCAATGCGCTCGTTATTTTTGATATAGCAAACTTCACCGAAGTGAATTTAACGCTTGGTTCAACTAAAAGCGATTTTGTACTTGAACAAATTGCCATCACCTTGAAAAAAATTACGCGTAGCTCAGACCTACTCGGTCGACTTGGGCCAGAGCAATTTCTACTATGCTTAGTCGACATTGAAGAAGACGCGGCGCAAGCGTTCTCTGAACGTGTAAAAGATGCGCTAACGAGCACCTTCGCTCAGCACAATAATCGTCATGCGATAAGCGTCGACTCGAGTATGAGTATTTACTGTAGCGCAGAGACCTTTCACGATTTAGACGAGATCCTTGAAAATATGTTGCTGTCACTCAGTATTAAGGCGGACAAACCCTAATGAAAATAATTTTAGCGCCTATGGAAGGCGTTGTTGATCATCTTATGCGCGATATGCTCACCCAAGTGGGCGGCTTCGATTTATGCGTGACTGAATTTATCAGAGTTGTGGCTACGCAGCTTCCCGATAAAGTTTTTTATCGTATGTGCCCTGAATTGCACAATGAAGGCTACACCTCCACCGGTGTTAAAGTGAAAGTGCAACTATTAGGACAAGATCCATATTGGCTTGCACAAAATGCTCAAAGAGCCATTGCATTAGGTTCACACGGCGTTGACTTAAATTTTGGCTGCCCAGCGAAAACGGTTAATAAATCAAAAGGTGGCGCAGTGTTATTGCAATATCCTGAAACGCTATACGACATAGTTAAAGCGGTGCGCGACGCGGTACCAAGCGAACATGAAGTGACGGCCAAAGTCAGGTTAGGTTATGAAGATACATCACTGGCCATTGAAAACGCGCAGGCAATTGAAAGCGCAGGCGCCTCGTCATTAGTCGTGCATGCACGCACAAAAACAGATGGGTATAGACCGCCAGCCTATTGGCCTTGGATTGCAAAAATAAAAGCGAACACGACCATTCCCTTAATTGCCAACGGTGAAATCTGGTCTCAAAAAGACGCACTAGCATGCATAGAGCAAAGCCACACTAGCGACATTATGTTAGGCAGGGGTGCACTGGCCTTGCCTAATTTAGCCGCTGCTATTAAATTCGGTCACAAGCCTTATGAATGGCATGAGGTTAAATCACTTTTAGTGGACTATACCGGCTATGAAATATATTCCGAAAAAGGCCTATATTTTCCTAACCGCATTAAGCAATGGTTTTCATATTTGAAGAAGCAGTACCCCGAAGCGCAAGAAATGTTTATGACGCTTAGAAGAATGAAAGACGCTGACGAAATCGTAAAAGTATTAAGTGCTTAATTTTCCCAATATTTATCCGAGTTTGATGTTTAGCCTGCTGTTCATAAAAAAATTTGCGAAAAACACCAGAGCCGATTAGTCTACGAAACACGGTAATCCCTCTTATCTATTATTTTAGCAAGGAAATTCATGTATACATTATCCACGCCTAAGCTGCTGCTTAGTCTAGTAGTTTCGTCATTATTATTGAGTGCATGCAGCGATAATGAAAGCGCTAAGCAGATCGCACTAGACAAAAATAACCCTTTTCCCAGCACCTATCAGCGCATTGAATCTGCACCGATTGTGATTACTAATGTGACTATTTTAGATGGTATTGGTAACAAGATAGAAGAGGGTGAAGTGCTCTTAAAAAACGGTAAGATATCAGCTTTTGGTATCGGGGTACCGGTGCCCCCAGACGCAATTGAAATTGACGGCACGGGCAAGTGGTTAACACCTGGTATTATCGATAATCATAGCCATTTAGGCGTGTATGCATCGCCCGGCACTAGTTCTCATGCAGACGGCAATGAAATGACCGGTCCCGTCACCGCAGAAGTGTGGGCAGAACACTCATTGTGGCCACAAGATCCAGGTTTTGGACGCGCCTTAGCGGGCGGGGTTACTTCATTGCAGATACTACCGGGTTCGGCAAACTTGTTTGGTGGCCGCTCGGTGGTGGTTAAAAATCTGCCGAGTAGAACCATGCAAGACATGAAATTTCCAGAAGCGCCATACGGCATAAAAATGGCCTGTGGTGAAAACCCGAAGCGTGTATATGGTGAAAAAGGCGGTCCAATGACGCGCATGGCAAATGTAGCAGGCTATCGTAAGGCATGGATTGAAGCACAAGCTTATCAGCAAACATGGAGCGATTATGAAGCCGGCGCAAAAGACGGTAAAGCGCCTATGCGTGATTTGCGTCTTGAAACGCTAGCCGGCGTGCTAGACGGCGATATTATTGTGCACATGCACTGCTACCGTGCAGATGAAATGGCCATAATGATGGACGTAATGAAAGAATTTAATTACCAAATTGGCACTTTTCATCATGCGGTAGAAGCATACAAAATTGCCGACAAGCTAGCTGAAAATAATGTCTGTTCTGCTATGTGGGCCGACTGGTGGGGATTCAAAATGGAAGCCTACGACGGTATACGTGAAAACGTGCCCATGGTACATCAAGCGGGTGCTTGCGCGATTGTGCATTCAGATGACGCTATTGGCATTCAGCGCTTAAATCAAGAGGCAGCAAAAGCATGGTCGGACGGTGTTAGAGCCGGCATTGATATTTCTCAAGCTGATGCTTGGCAGTGGCTGTCGGCTAACCCAGCAAAGTCATTGGGTATTTTTGAGCATACCGGCTCCATTGAAAAAGGTAAAAACGCGGATGTAGTATTATGGTCTGGCGACCCTTTCTCAAGCTATACCCAAGCTGAAAAAGTATTTATTGACGGCGCAATGGTATACGACAGAGCAGACCCTGAGAGCTGGCCGGTGAGTGACTTCGAGCTAGGTCAAATTGCGCAAGGAGACGCCAAATGAAATGTTCAGCAGTGATAAGTAATCTAATCCAAAATGTACGCTGTCAAAAACATACTTTGTTGGCCGCGCGCGCTGCCAGTGCTTTATTGGTGTTAATGATCGCGTTAAGCGGCTATGCATATGCGCAAAGAATCGCCATTACTGGCGGTCAAGTTCACACTATGTCAAGTAAGGGTGTTATTGAAGGCGGCACTGTGTTGATAGAAGATGGTACTATTAAGCAAGTGCTTAGCGGCGTTGCTGTTCCCGCAGGTTACACTGAAATTGATGCAACAGGCAAAGTAGTTACGCCTGGTTTTATTGGTGCATTAACCAATCTTGGTTTGGTAGAAGTGAGCATGTCAGCGGGTGTTAATGACTCGCGGGTAAACGCTCATGGAGTATCAACTGTAGGTGCTGCTTACGATGTTCAATACGCTATTAATACTGATTCAACCTTAATTGGCGTTACACGCTTAGAAGGCTTTACAAGCGCGGCAACGGGCTTAGGATCTACCGGTCAGTTGTTTGACGGACAAGGCGCCTTTATAAGCTTGAGTACCGACTTTAATTCAGTGCTTAAATCGCATGCCTTTATGCACGTTGATTTAAGCAGCAGTGGCGCTGACAAAGTGGGCGGTAGCCGCGCAGCATTATGGGTGGCACTTAATCAAAGTTTAGAAGAAGCATTATACGTGCAAAGCAATCCTATTACGCCGTCGTGGGAGTGGTTTGGCATGATTTCTCGCGCCGATGCAACTGCACTAGTGAAAGTGGTAAGCGGTGAAATGCCGCTGCTGGTGACCGCTAACAGAGCGAACGATATTTTGCAGGTACTGGCACTTAAAGAGCGTTTTAGCGATTTACAGCTGGCGCTGGTAAGCGCAAGTGATGGCTGGCGAGTGGCGCAGCAAATTGCGGCGGCAAACGTGGCGGTGGTATTAAGCCCTGAAGAAAACTTGCCGGGTCAGTTTGACCGTCTTGGTGCAACCCTGCAAAATGCCGCTAGGCTGCACGCTGCTGGCGTAGAGCTGTCTATTGGCATAGAAACGCATAACGCTCGCCTTGCACCGCAGCACGCGGGAAACGCAGTGGCAAATGGCTTACCGCACAGTGTAGCGTTAGCAGCTCTTACCATTAACCCCGCTAAGCTATATGGTGTAGATGATATAGTAGGAAGCTTAGAAGCGGGCAAGCAAGCCGATATAGTGATTTGGTCTGGCGATCCGCTTGAGGTAACGCAGGCCGCTGAAATGGTGTTCATTAAAGGGGAGTCTATGACCATGCAGTCTAGACAAACTAAACTGCGTGACCGTTATTTGCATCGTGATGTGAGCAAGCCTGCAGGCTACTCGCAATAAGCGCTTAGGCAAATAAAAAAGACTTCATATGAAGTCTTTTTTTTCGCGTGTAATTTACCTAAGCTGAGGCTGTACTAGCGTAAAGCAGGTATTAAGAGTTAATCGCCATTAATAACTTAGGCGCCATGAAATCAACAATTAAAGACTGAGCCTCTTTCGTTGGGTGAATACCATCTCGCTGCATTAAGCTTGCATCTAGTGCTATATCCTGCAGAAAAAACGGAATAAGCGGTATATCAAACTGTTTTGCTAAGTCGTGAAAAATAGCTGTAAAAGCTTTGGTATAGCGAGCGCCATAGTTGGTCGGTATTTGCATTTCTTGAATGATAACTTCAACGTTATTGTCTTTGGCTAATTCAATCATGTTAATTAAATTTTGTTTAATCTTACGTGGGTTATGCCCTTGCAATGCGTTGTTTCCCCCCAGCTCAATATATAAATGAGTGGGTTGATGTAAGGCAAGCAAGCGGGGCAAGCGCGCTAGGCCGCCGTCGGTAGTATCGCCGCTTATAGCAGCGTTTATAACCTCAATAGGCGTGTTGCTTTGCTGCCATTGCTGGGCGAGTAAATATACCCAACCTTGATGCGCACTTAGTCCATACGCGGCGCTCAGGCTATCGCCTAGAATCAGTAATTTGTGTTCACCAGCGACTTTTTGAGCACTGCCACTCTGATCTGAAACTGCAAAATTTGCGAATAAAAGACTAATTAATAATAGCCCTAAGCGGATACCTAAAAGTCCACTTTTTTTGCGTGCTGTATAGCTTGCTACCAATTTATAGGAAAAATGTGCCACTATGAGTCAAGCCCCTTTGATGATCGAAACAAAAAACGTTACTAAGAAAGTCACTACGAATGAAGGTGAGCTACAGATCCTTCATCCTATTAGCTTTCAAGTAAAAGCGGGCGAAAGTGTGGCAGTAATAGGCGCCTCTGGCTCGGGTAAATCAACCCTGCTAGGCCTACTAGCAGGCTTAGATGAGGTTAGCACCGGGGAGATTACATTAGACGGCGAGCCACTTCACAGCTTAGATGAGGAACAGCGCGCTCGCCTAAGAGGTGAAAAAGTAGGCTTTATTTTTCAAAGCTTTATGCTGGTACAAAGCTTAACAGCGCTGGAAAATATTATGTTACCGGCTGAAATCGCGGGTCTGCCTAATGCAAAAAAACTGGCTAATGACATTTTAGTCAAAGTAGGGCTTGAACATCGTGCGCAGCATTTTCCTAATCAGTTGTCGGGCGGCGAACAACAAAGAGTGGCCATTGCTAGAGCCTTTATTACCAACCCAAAAATTTTATTCGCTGATGAACCTACCGGCAACCTCGATTCAGTAAACTCCAAAAAAGTAGAAGATTTATTGTTCGCCTTAAACAAGAACTCTGACACTACGCTCATATTAGTCACCCATGACAGCCAGCTATCAGAAAAATGCGACCGGCAATTGCGCATGACCGCGGGCGAATTAGTGGAGCAGCAGCCGCGTCTTAAAGTGGTGTCGGGAGACTAATTATGATGGCTTTTAATTTAGCATGGCGCTTATTTAAGCATGAAGCGCGCCGTGGCGAACTAACAATCATATTGTTAGCAATAATATTGGCGGTAGCGTCAGTACTGTCCCTATCCTTATTCTCAGAGCGCCTGCAGCAGGCACTCACCGATCGCAGCGCCGAATTTATTGCCGCCGATAGTCAGCTTCGCGCAAGAGCGCCGGTCGATCCTCTGTGGATTGAAGAGGCCAGCAAGTATAATTTAAGCACGGCATTTCAGCTGTCCACACGCTCTATGGTATTCGCCGGTGACGAGTTAGCACTATCAGATGTTCGAGCGGTTGACGCGGCGTATCCGCTAAAAGGCAGTGTAAAATTAGCTGACATACCTTTTGGTGAAGGTATTGTCACTTCGCAATCAGTGCCCGCTGGCGAAGTATGGGCCGACTCGCGTTTAATGCAGGTGTTAGCCCTTAATATTGGTGATGAAGTAGAAGTAGGCGAAGCAAAGCTCAAAGTGACCCAAATCTTGAGTGAAATCCCTGACGCTGGGTTTAGCGTATTTAACACCGACCCAACCTTGCTAATGAATCAGCTTGATATTGAGCAAACCAAAATTACGGGCCCGGGCAGTAGAGTCCGATACAAATATTATTTTACCGGCGAGCCTAGCGACTTAGACGACTATTATAATTGGCTACGTCCGCAGATGAATCGAGAAGTGCACCGGTGGACCAGTATTGAAGATGATGAATCGGCGATAGGCAACTCAATTGCGCGCGCCGAAGAGTTTTTCTTGCTGGCAAGTCTGTTGGCGATTGTATTAGCGGCGGTGTCTATCGCGGTGGCGGCCCAGCGTTTTAGCCAGCGTCATTTTGACCCTGTGGCAATAATGAAAACCCTGGGCGCGGGTAAATCAATGGTAAGAACTATTTACCTGATTCAAATCAGCTTTATTACGCTGTTGGGCATTGTGCTTGGTAGTATTGTGGGCTACCTAATTCAGCAGGCGGTGGCGGTTGGTCTGCAGGGCCAAGTGGAGGTTGCCTTAAATACATGGTACTGGCGCCCCCTTGGAATTGCGGTATTTACCGGCGTTACCTGTGCTTTGCTGTTTTCTTTATACCCCTTGTTACAGCTGTTTTCGGTGCCGCCGTTGCGCGTGCTTCGTCGAGACATAAGCTCAACAGTGTCGTCAAAAGTGCTACAGTTTGCTTTGTCAGGCGGCGCTGTATTTTTACTGATGTGGGTATATAGCGGCAATTTAAAAATAAGTGGCATTTTGTTTGCAGGTGGTATTGTGTTGGTTGCAAGCTTACTGCTGATGACGCACGTACTCATTATTGTGGGTAGAAAATTAGGCAGCGGCAGCATGGGCGCATGGACCTTGGCATGGGCCAGAATTAGACGCCGTGCTATGGGTAACTCGGTCCAGCTAATTAGTTTTGCTATTACCATAATGCTGCTGTTAGTAGTGCTGGTGATGCGTAACGACTTGGTTAAGCAGTGGCGCGACCAGCTGCCAGAAGGTACGCCAAATTATTTTGTTGCTAATATTACCGAAGCGCAAAAAGAAGGTCTTAAAGAACACTTTACTGCCAATAACGTAAGCTACGAGAAATTTTACCCCGTCGCGCGCGGTCGCTTTGTGGCGATTAACGATGACAAAGTACGTACCGACGTGACTAAAGAGGGTGAAGAGGCAGCTAACGATGGACGCCAGGGCCTTGGCCGCGAGGCAAATTTAAGCTGGACCACGGTGCTGCAAAGCGGCAATGAAATTGTAGACGGTAAGTGGCACGACAACTGGCAAGAAGGCGAACCGGTGCCGCTGTCAGTTGAAACCGAAATAGCCGGCAGGTTAAACATTGAATTGGGCGACACGTTAACCTTTAATTTAGGCAGTGAAATCATTAACGCCGAAGTGACCAGCATGCGTAAAGTAAACTGGCAAACTCTGCAGCCTAATTTCTTTTTTGTGCTTCATCCTAAAGCAATGGAAAACTTCAGTGCCACCTACATCACTAGTTTTAATTTAGATGAGTCGCGCAAAAATGAAATAGCTGCGCTTATGGCGCCGTTTGCCAGCGTGACTTTATTTGACGTAGACGCCCGCATTAATCAGGTGCGCGAAATTATTGATCAGGTGTCTATGGCCGTTGAGTTTATTTTAATATTGGTCTTAGTGGCAGGCTCCTTAGTGCTAGTGGCCCAAGTGCAGGCCAGCATGGATGAGCGCCTAGAAGAGCTTGCCATTTTACGCACCTTGGGTTTAAAAGGCATCAGCATACGTTTTAGTGTCATAAACGAATTCTTTATTATTGGCGGGGTGGCAGGCTTAATGGCCGCATTAGCGAATGAATTCAGCTTATACTTACTGCAAACATTGGTCTTTCAAATGCCATTTTCGCTGCATTTTGAATACTGGATAATTGCACCGCTAGTGGGTGCATTGGTTGTTGGTCTGCTGGGCGCGTTAAGCTGCTGGCGACTGTTGTCGCTGAACACCGCGCATTTGTTGCGTAAAATGGTATAGGTGAAGCTTTAAGGTTTGAGGTAGCCAGGTTTTATATCTGCAGGCTGATCACTGTTATGATCTCAGGTGTGTAGGTTTTTCACCTGCTGCCAATTAGTTTCCTTTATAATGCCCTGAACAAAATGGTAGGCGCACACGAGTTTATACTTGCGTGCGCTTGCGCGTTTCCACCCATACATTCAGGTAGTTGCCAGCAAATATAACAATGGCCCCTACAATAACCCACACGTCAATCGCTTCTTTATAAATGACCATTGCCGCTATCGCAACAATGGGAAGGCGCACAAAATCAAGTGGGGCAACAAAGGTCGCTGGCGCTATGGTGAGCGCTTTTGTGATACAAAAATGGGCTAATAGTCCGCAGCAGGCAAGCAGGCTTAGTAAAGGTATATCTGCTTTGCTAGGCGCGGCAATGTCACCATCGTAACCGGCGCAAATTACACCAAAAATAAGCTGCAGAACACAAAGATAGAACATAATTGTCCCGATACTTTCGGTGCGCGTTAAGCGTTTGGTAAATATGTAGGTAAGCGCAAAGAAGAATGCGCACGCTGCGGCTGCAAAAACGCCAGGATGTAAATTATCAACAGAAGGGCGCGTCACAATTAATATCCCCAAAAAGCCCATAAGAGCGGCAATAGAGCGTGTGAGGGTAAGACGTTCACCTAGTAAAAAGGGCGCAAGCAAAATAACCCACAGTGGCGAGGTAAATTCCAGCGCAAAAACCTGTGCTAAGGGAATAACACTTAGCGCAAAAAACCACAGGTTCTGACCGGTAAAATGAAAGACATTGCGTACTAGATGAGTGCGCCAGGCGCCAATCCCAATTTTGCTGTGTGCACCACTTGCATACAGTATCACTAGCACAATCAGCAGGCCAATAGCTGAGCGATACAGCATAATTTCAAAGGTATCAAAATTAGCGCTGAGTTCTCGTCCTGCAATCGCCATGGTGGTAAAACTAAATATTGCGCCCAGCATCCACAGTGCGGCTTGCAGGGTTGAACTCATAAAATACTCTATGTGCCTGAAAGTGGGTCAATATATCATAGAAGAACGCGCTTTTGCTGATCGCCGTAAATTTGCGCAAGCTGCGCCGCTTGAAGATAAGATGAAAGGTCGCGAAAAATAGCGCAGTATATGAAATATATATAAAGACTACACGAGTACATAGCGGGCGATAGTGCGGTTTTATTACATTACGTTTACAAACACTTTGCAAATTGAACATAAAGTCAATAATATAGTTCGCTATATTAACTGGTCATACTAGTACTTAGCATTAGCGTGTGTTTTTAAGCCGTATGCATAAAATAATTAATTACATATCTACATAAGAAGTGGGAGATAGAATGAAAAAACTGTTAGTGAGCACGTGTGTTGTGACTGCCTTAGGTTTAGCTGGATGTGGCACAGAAACGATTGAAGATCTACAAGCAGAGGTAACACCTGAAAGACCTGCATCACGAGTCATGTTTGACCCTTCCAACGGTGTTTTACCCGTGCCTACTGATTTGTTATTTGCATTAGCTGGCCAAACGCAAGATGGCACACTTGAGCTTCCTGCAGAGGTAGCATCTAGAGCACTCAATGAGGGGGTTGCCAACTACGCCGAACCTGGTATTGCTCTTGGTGCTCAAGATGGGTGGAGCACGCAGGCGGCATTTGCGATATCTACCGCTCACCCTGATGGGATTAGTTTAGATGCAGGGTCTGTTGCTACGCCCGGCTCAGTGAGGATATTTAGGGGCGCCATTGGTGGCGATCTAAGAGATCCAGACTGTACTAGTGCGCTCCCGTTAACTGGGTGCAAAATATATAATGAACTCAATTTTGGCGAGGATTTTGTAGCCCAAGCATCAGGCAACAACATTAATATTGTTCCATTAAAAGCCTTTGACGGCGCTACAAGCTATTACGTTGTGCTAACTGACGGGCTCAAAGCGAGTGACGGTCAATCATTACAAGGCTCAACAACCTATGATTTAGTACGTCAGCCTAGTGGGTCATTGCCGCTTGCTTCAGATGCACAGTTAGCACTACAGGGGCTTATAAATTCTTATGAGTCGGTTATTGTTGGTCAAGGTGGTGTTGCCGTAGATTCTATTATCTATAGCTCAACATTTACGACTCAAACCACCACTGGCATTTTCAACACCATAAAAGGCTTACAAATTGGTGGTTTTGCTCAAGCCTTTGGTGCTGCCTTAGCGGGAGGTGGCGATGTTGGAGCGGCAACAGCGGCGGCGGGTAAGCTTTTGCCTGCCATTGTGGTAGATGCATCATCACCAAAAACGGCTTTTGACGTTGTGGCGCCATTATTCTTAGGCGCTGAACGTTTTGGAGGATTACAAGCTGTAGGCTTAGGCACCTGTGGAGGACTTCTTGCAACACTAAATAACCAAGATTCACCGTTGTTTGCTACAGCAACAGCTACCTTTTCGACTTTTGGCCTACTATGTTCTGCTCAGGTGACTAAAGGGACAATCGACTTACCTTATTATTTAAGCCCAACCCAGCCATTAACAGACAGCTGGCAAGCAGCTTGTTCTAACGGCGTTGCATTACAAGGAATTGGTGCGGCCAATATTCCGACTCTCATTGCCAACGGCTCGTTACCTGTTGGACCTTTAAATGATTATTGTCAGGCAGCGTCTGGCGGTAATTTACTTGACCTAGATGTTTCGGGTTTAGGCATTCTTGATAGCCGACATTTAACCCGTTACAGTCCTATTCCTAGAGCCAAAGGTCGTAATGTTGATGGTTCAGAAACGCTCAATGTTCAAATATCGGTGCCAGACGTCAACTTAATTTCCGCTCTTGCTGCCCTTAATCCTGCGGTTACAGCAATAAGCAAACCTGATGCAGGTTGGCCTGTAGTGATACTAGCTCATGGTATTACAAGTAGTAAAGAAGCAATGTTGGCAGCTAGCGGCACACTCTCATTGGCGGGTTTTGCAACTGTTGCAATTGATCTACCTCTACACGGTGAGCGCGGGTTTGTATTAGAAGATGGCACTATTGTTAACGCTACAAACGGTGCTGGTGGATCTACAACGGACTACTTTAACTTGGCAAGTTTATTGTCTTTTCGCGATAATAACCGCCAAGGTGTGGTTGATTTAATGGGCCTAAGGTTAGGTTTAAACGCAGTGGTAGACGCCTCCGGTAGCGTTGACTTAGATGTGTCTAGTGTGTATCTGGCTGGGCAATCTTTAGGCGCTATTGTTGGACATACCGCCGTTGCTATGGCTAATGAAAGCCTCGCTCAGGTGAATCCTGCATTAGCTGATTTTGACAGTATGTACGCATTTAAAGGTGTAGGCTTAAACGTTCCCGGTGGCGGTATTGCTGGTTTCTTATTAGAGTCGGGATCGTTTGGTAATTTAGTTAAAGGCTCGTTGTTTGCTGCCTCATCAACCGAATTTCAAGCATTCTTAGGTCAGTTTGCCGCAGAAAACGAATTATCGGTAACGGCTGCCATACCAGGTGCTTATGCTGCGTTTTCTTCAGGGTTTAATGAGCAGCAACAAGCAAGCGCTGCTGCATTATTTGGTCAATTTGCCTATGCTGCACAAACGATGCTAGATGCGGGCGACCCTAATACTTATGCAAGTATTCTTGGGGCGCAAACTACTCCGGTATATATGGCAGAGGTTGTTGGTGGTGGCACCAACGACGACGGCAGCACAGCCTTGCCCGACCAAACTATTCCGAACTTTGTACCACCTCTTACTGGCACCGAAGCGCTAGCTCGCCTAATTGGTCTACAAGGAGTGAGCACTACAAGTTCAGGCAGTGGACTTGTGCGGTTTATAGCCGGCTCTCATGGTTCGCTACTATCGCCAGTACCAAGTGCGCCAACCACGGTTGAAATGCAGCTACAGCTGGCACAGTTTTTTGCTTCTGCACAAGACGGTACAGCCACCATAGTGGTAACTAACCCTGCTGTTGTTCGTAACTAATCAGTTTTAGGTACTATTAAGGCCAAGTCATTGACTTGGCCTTTTTTGTTTGCCCAGCGAAGCTGACAAACCCAACCACTTAAAAGAAGGTCGAGTTACTTTGACTAAAAGGAAGATAACCTAAATGAAAAGGGCGTTATTCGCTAACGCAGAGGTGTTAAATAAACAATAAGAAGGTGGCTTAGTAGCGCTGGCGGTATTGTTGAGGGGGCCAAAGGGTCAAGCTCATTAAAAATAAAATCCCGTATATGCACTGAAATATTAGTTTAAATTTGTCTGTGCCTATGAACAGTCATTTTGAAATAAGCGCTATTTAGCGTTCAACGAACCTGATCCTTAGATCCTCTCTTTTTTACGAGGTACTTATCAGTCAAATAGACTATTACGATAATAATACCCAGGATACTCATTTCGATTAAAAATGAAAAATCAAAAAACCGGTCAAGAATAATTGAGGTCAAAAATCCAATAAAAATAAAAAATAAAAATCTCATATATATTAAATCTCTGTAGCTTGGTAAACAGGATAGGGCAAAATTAAAAGACCTACCTACACTTAGTAAATATTAAATCGTTGAGTTGAAATGATGTCTGTTTATCAAAAAGAAACTGTTGCTTCCACTATGGTTTCTCAAACTAAAGCTATTTATGTGGTTTCTGAAGCTGCTACTTCCACTGCTAATTATTCTTTTTCCTACATACCCCAATGCGACGCCAATGAGTACGTTCCCAAACATTCCACCACTTACAACTGCTACTTGATCAGATTTTAATTTTTGCATATTGTCTCTCCTTGAGATTATTTTAAGTTCCGTTTACTCGGTACTTTTCAAATCGAGATATTTGGTAAGCAACTAATTAATAAAGCGGCGTTGTTTAAAGCAATATCTACAATGCCAAAATCAAACGTTATAGCGCGCCTAGTTACAAGCAGGCTAATTTTGCGTAAGCTCTAGTTCCCTGCCCACTAAACAAGACTAACAAATGACGCACCAGCATGAAACTGGCCCTTAGTATTAATTATTGATTGATTGAACGGTATTTTTAACTAGACGATGCTAAACTTATGATTCTTTTTACTGCAGGAATAGGGCCTTATTTCTATATTGTTGGAACAGATGTGCATCGCTCGGTAGATTGGATAGTGCAAAACAACACGTTCAAAAGTATAGCCAGCCCAGCAAAGAAAGTAGCATTATTAGCAACAACCTTATTATTCATACCGCCACTTCGCATCCTTTTGCTGACGTGGGTATTGGTATAGAAAGCAGCCCCCCCAGACAGTGGTTACAAACAATATCATTTCTTCAACGGGAAACTACCCAAACGCAATTGAATATAGGTTTGACAGAACCACTGGTGTGCTTATCTAAGAAAATATCACCAATAAATTTATTGCCGACAGAAATCGCCGGTGCCGCTACCCAAAAAGATAACGGCACCGGCGGTAAACCTAAGCAGGTGGCTAATAGCATTCAATATTTACCTAAGAGCCAAGAGTAAGCTTAAAGGCACTACTTATATGTCTAAAGCGTTTAAAGCTTCCTCAAGGGTAGGGTAGCTAAAGGTAAATCCTGCCGCCATTAAGCGTTCGGGCAGCACTTTTTGCCCATAAAGGACTAAGTCAGACGATTCGCCCATGAGGGTTTTAATGACCACTTTTGGCACCCTGAATATGCAGGGCCTGTCTAAGCGTTTGGCCAGTTTAATCGAGAAAAATGCGTTGGTGTTAGGGTTAGGCGCGGTAAAATTATAAGGGCCCTTGCATTTGCCGTTGGTCAGCATAAATTCGAGGGCTTTAACCATATCCTCAATATGAATCCATGACATAAACTGGGTGCCAGCGCTAATAGGACCGCCTAGGCCTAATCTAAACGGCATAATCATTTTGGCTAATGCACCGCCGTTTTCGTCTAGTACAATACCTGTACGGGCGATACATACGCGGGTTTGTGCGCTAAGCGCAATGCTCTCCCACTTGCGACACACCTGCGATGAAAATTCGTCGTGATAGTCTTCAAAGTCTTCATCTATAGGAGTATCTCCTTGACGCCCGTATACGCCAACCGCTGAACCACTAATGAATACCTCAGGCTTGTCGCGGGCATTGTTAATTAGGTCAACGAGGCGGGTGGTAATGTCCCAGCGAGAGTCACAAATGACTTGCTTTTGATTATCGGTCCAGCGCTTATCCGCGATAGGCTCACCGGCTAAATTGATAATAGCGCTGTAGTCGTTTATATGTGAAATTTCACCAAGGCTCACGGTGCCTATGTTATCTCCTAAAAGACGCTTAGCGCGGCTTGGATCGCGACTAATCACGGTTATTTTGTATTTGTCCTGCAGGTTTTTAATTAAGCGCCTGCCAATAAGTCCAGTACCGCCTGAAATAAGCACATGTTGCATGATTATTCTCTCTTTAATCTTTGGTGCATGAAAGTGCTAAAGAAACTGAGTCAGAAAAACGCAGTGCGTGCGGTTTATCGACTTCAGCCTCTGCGAAAGTAACCGATGGGTGTTCAGCGGCTACAGCCAAAATATCTGCGGTAAGCTTTTCTAGTAATGAAAACCGGTTGTCTTCGACCAAACGTATGATTGCTTTAGTAATTGTTTTATAATTTAGAGCGTCTTGCATTTGGTCTGTGTCGGAGGCCTGTTTTGCATCGTAATGAATTAATATATTTATTACGACATCTTGCTGATTTTTTATCTCATCTTCATTGATACCAATGTAAGTGCGTAGCCTAAGATTTTTAATGCGAATAGTGGCAAGATTAAGATTCATAAAATATTGTATTCCTTGATAATACTGCGTTAGTGAAAACTGTTGCAACGTTGAGTTGTTAAAAATTGCCGTAAAAACGCTTCATTGAAAAATCAGATACACAAAAAATAAATGTATACTGCCTTAACGATTTTGCCATGCGACGGTATTGAAAAATCCTAACCCACCTTGGAAATAAAATGGAAAGTAATACACCCGTAATAAAAGCATTTATCCTAATGGCCAGTGTGATCATCGTTCTGGCGGGCATTAAAGCTGCCAGTGTCGTGTTAGTGCCCTTTTTATTATCTGTTTTTATTGCGATTGCGGTCAGCCCACTCATTAATTGGTCAAGCCAATACAAAGTGCCTCGATGGCTGTCCGTCACCTTTGTAATACTCCTAATAGTAGTGATTGGATTTATGTTGGCAGGATTAATTACCCAGTCAATGGCAGAGTTTCGGGCTAACTTGCCGAATTACAAAGAACAGCTCTCGGGTGAATTTGCATGGATAGTGAGTAAAATGGCGCTGGTAAATATTCATATTGACGAAAGTATTGTCGTTAACTACCTCGATCCAGCCATGGCGATGACCGTCGCGACTAACTTTATCGCAGGTATGGGCGCGGTGCTCTCAAACGTATTTCTTATTTTACTCACCGTTATTTTCATGCTTTTTGAAGCCGAGACTATGCCTAGACGAGTGCACATTGCGTTTTCAGATCCCGACATGAAGCTTCCTCACATAGACCGGTTTTTGAAATCGGTTAATCAATATCTAGTTATTAAAATGATGGTGAGCGTAGCAACGGGTATCATTATAGGTGCATGGCTATATTTTTTAGGCGTTGACCACTATATGCTGTGGGCGGTGCTATCTTTTATGCTCAACTTTATTCCTAATATAGGCTCAATTATTGCGGCGATACCGGCGGTGCTTATGGCCTTTGTTGAATTTGGTTTTGTACAAGCCGGATTAGCAGGCCTAGGCTTTATAACGGTGAACATGGTAATGGGCAATTTAATAGAGCCACGCTTTATGGGCAAAGGCTTGGGCTTGTCTACCTTGGTGGTATTTCTATCTTTAATATTTTGGGGCTGGCTACTTGGCACAGTGGGCATGCTGCTATCTGTGCCGCTAACCATGGTCGTTAAGATTGGTTTAGAGTCGCAAGAAAGCAGCAGATGGCTCGCTATTTTGCTGTCGGGAGATAATAAAGACTTGGTCACGCCTACTGCCGCTGAGCTTCCTCAATAGTCAGATTTTGCCTCGGCTGAATGGCTAAAAAAGCTGGATTAATTAACAATAGGTATTGCCTATCCTTAATCCAGCGGTTGTTGTTAAGGAAGTACCTTTTTAAACGGCTTCACCGTTACTTTTTCATATACGCCGGCGCTAATGTAAGGGTCGGCATCGGCCCATTGTTGTGCCTGCTCAAGACTTCCAAACTCAGCCACAATAAGAGAACCGGTAAATCCCGCAGGGCCAGGGTCGTGGGCATCTATCGCCGGGGTCGGCCCAGCGGCGAGCAGCCTGCCTTCATTGGCCAATAAGGTAAGTCTTGCCACGTGGTCAGGGCGTGCTTTTAAGCGATTTCCCAAGCTGTTTGGCACGTCTTGCGCATAAATCATATAATACATGCTGACTTCCTTTTATAAATGCGTGGCTGCTTTCATGGTGGCCACGAATTCGCCTAGCTGCTGGTGCATGTCTTTGCTGTTAGCTAAGTTTTTAGCAATTATATTCACCGTGGCTGAGCCTGATATAGCGCCTGCTGCGCCTGCTTGAATGGCTGAACTCACCTGCTGCGGCGTTGATATACCAAAGCCGATTAAAGGCGGCGCTACTTTGTACTTTTCCAGTTTAGCCACAAGTTCTGCAGCAGGTATTTCAACCGCCGATTCAGCTCCAGTAACACCCGAGCGGCCAAGTAAATAAGTGTAGCCACTAGATTTTTCGCCAATTAAAGACAGGGTTTCGTCACTCGCGTTAGGCGGGGCAATGAGTATTTGTTGAATGCTGTTGTTTATGGCAGCGTCAATAAAACGCTGGGCTTCACGCAGCGGTACATCGGCAATTAAAATTGAGTCAACGCCGGCTTCAAAGGCAGATTTATAGAACGTGTCTACGCCTTTTGCCAACACTAAGTTGCTATATAATAATAACCCGATAGGAATATCGGCATACTCAGCTCTAAGCTGCTTCAAAATGGCAAAGCAGTCATGGGGGCGTATGCCCGAGCCCAAAGCGCGTATGCTGGCCTTTTGAATAGTCGGGCCGTCGGCAATAGGGTCGGAATAGGGTATGCCAAGCTCTAAGGCATCTGCACCGTTCTTTACCAATGTGCGAAGGATATCAAGTGAGGTTTCAAAGTCAGGGTCGCCCAGCATCACGAAGGGCACAAAGGCCCCTTGTTTTTTAGCCGATAAGTTTGCAAACATTGTTTTATAACGACCAGTATCTTTTGGTGACTGCATTATAAATCATCTCCTAAAATTTTAATGACGTGCTCAAGATCTTTATCGCCTCGACCTGACAGGTTGACCACAATGATCATTTCTTCTTCGGCATCATCGGCCATGTTCAGCGCATGCGCTAGTGCGTGGGATGGTTCAAGCGCGGGAATAATACCTTCTTTTTTGCACAAGAGTTTAAATGCGTTTAATGCTTCGGTGTCGGTAACGGCGTAATATTCGGCGCGTCCTGTTTCATGCAAAAAGGCGTGCTGCGGGCCTACCGCGGGGTAGTCTAGTCCTGCACTGACCGAGTAAGACTCTTCAATTTGACCGTCTTTGTCTTGCATAATGTAGGTGTATGCGCCGTGTAGTACGCCTTTGCTGCCGGTAACAATAGTCGCGCCATGCTCTTTGGTGTGCACGCCTTTACCAGCTGGTTCAACGCCTATAAGTCTCACGCTTGGTTCGTCGATGAAGTCAGCAAACATGCCAATGGCGTTTGAGCCACCGCCAACGCAGGCCACGACAGCGTCGGGCAGGCGGCCTTCTCTTTCCATAATTTGAGCCCGGGTTTCTTCGCCAATCATGCGATGATATTCACGTACTATAGTAGGGAAAGGATGAGGACCTGCGGCGGTACCTAGCAAGTAATGCGAGGTTTCGTAAGAGGCTGACCAGTCTCGCATGGCTTCGTTTACGGCGTCTTTTAAGGTGCCTGAGCCTGAATTGACAGGTATTACTTGTGCGCCCATTAAGCGCATTCTAAATACATTGGGCGACTGACGTTCAACGTCTTTAGCACCCATGTATATGCGCGCTTTTAAGCCAAGCAGCGCGCAGGCTAGGGCGGTTGCTACGCCATGCTGTCCGGCGCCTGTTTCGGCAATTACTTCGGTTTTACCCATACGCTTGCATAACAACGCTTGTCCCAAAACCTGATTGGTTTTGTGCGCGCCGCCGTGCAATAAATCTTCACGCTTTAAATACAGCTTTACCAGCGGGTTTGAAACTAGGTTTCTAGACAAGGTCATGGCCGTAGGGCGACCCGCATAGTCTTTAAGTAAATCCATAAATTCTTTCTGAAACGCGGGATCATCTTTAGCGTCTAAAAAGGCTTGTTCTAATTGGTCAAGTGCCGGGATAAGGAGTTCTGGTACATACGTACCGCCAAATTCGCCAAACTTTGAGTCTAATTTATTCATATTATATGTCTCTTTATATGCGTTTTACGAACGCGCGAGCGCGAACAATTCTATTAATTTAGCCTGCGTTTTAAGGCCAGGCGCATCTTCAATGCCTGAATTGACATCAATAATACCAACGCCTATTTGGCTTGCCGCTTGAATATTGGTGCTTGATAAACCGCCTGCCAATACAAGCGCAGACTTTTCTTTTATGCTGTCTAACAAGCGCCAGTTGAAACTATTGCCGGTGCCACCTGTTTGCTCACCCACTTTGCAGTCCAGCAATACACGCGACAATATCCCAGAGTTTATTTGCGAGTGAAGGGTACTAAAGGCCGCATTTATCGATTGAGACTCAACCACGTCTACCGACATTGCCTTCCAAATTTCACACTGTGGCGGCAGTAGTTTTTTAAGATCGGCCGTATATTGTAAACCTTCTTGGCCGTGCAGTTGTACCGCCCGTAAAGACAGTTTGTGTGCATACTCAAGCACTTGCTCTAGGGGCTGATTAACAAACACGCCCACATAAGCCTGCTTCACCTGTTGGGTAATTTCAAGCGCGGTTTCCATGCTTATGTAGCGCTTCGAGTTTGGGCTAAAAATTAAGCCTAAATAACTAACCGGAAAACCTGCCACCAGCTTTGCTTGTTCAATACTGGTGATACCGCACACTTTAATGTCGCCATAAACAAGTTGCGAAACCGCTAGGTTTAGGTCAACTTTAGCCATTAGTGCACTGCCGACTAAAAAGCTGTCTACAAACGGGGAGAGTCTGCGGACATCCTGATTCGTGTAAATACCGGATTCTGAAATTATAACACCCTTAAAGCGTGCATCACTTCGAATAACTGGGGCTAAACGTTCGGTGGTCGCCAAATCGGTAGACAAATCTCGCAAGTCGCGATTGTTTATGCCGATGATGTTCGCACCAAGCGCAAGCGCTCGCTCGGTCTCTTGGGCGTTACTAACTTCGGTTAATACATCCATTTTTAAAGCGTGAGCTACGCTAGCAAGATGTGTATATTCTTCATCGCTTAGCACCGACAGCATCAGTAATACAGCGTTAGCGCCTAAATAGCGCGCTAAATAAACTTGGTACTCATCTACAAAAAAATCTTTATTAATAGTTGGCTGAGACACTTTGTTGCTTACATACTGTAAATACTCGAATTTACCTTGAAAGTATTTTTCGTCGGTTAGTACAGAAAAGCACGCAGCTTCTTTTTGATAAGCCTCGGTTATTTCATCAAGATCGAAATTTTCTCTTATTAGACCTTTTGAAGGCGACGCTTTTTTACATTCGAAAATATAGCTAGTGCCTTTTGCTGCTAGGGCGTCAAAAAACGAGTTGTCACTTAAGGTAAGTTTGTCTTTGAAGTGCACTAAGGGAAGCTGCTCTTTTTTTAGGATTAATTCTTCGCGTTTATCCGCAACAATCTGTTCTAACACATTTGCCACTATATACCTCCTTGACTGATAAGTGCTGCATGGGAAATGGTCTGCATAGGTTTTTTTTCTGCAATAGCCTGCATAACCGTATTGAAGTGGGTTCTAAATGGCTGCTGCGTGTCATGTAACCACAGCAGGCTGGCGGCGTTAATCGCAATGGCATGGACGTGTGCAGATTCGCCCTCGCCATTAAACACCTTATTTATTGCGCTCACATTATATTCAGGTGTATCACCTAGTATCGCACCTAGCGGCATTTCACTTATGCCGAAGTCGCTAGGCGCGAGCGTGAATTCGTGTAAGGTGTTATTATGCACATGAATGGCTGTAGATGGACCATGCAGCGCTATTTCATCAAGGCCTGAACCATGCACTACCAAGGCGTTTTTATGGCCCAAGTTTAATAAGGTTTGCGCGTAAATAGGCACTAATTTGGGATCGTATACGCCATATATGCCATGGCTTGGACTAGCAGGGTTTGCTAACGGGCCTAACACATTAAACAAGGTGCGCGTTTTGAGCGCTAAACGTACTGGCATAGCATGCTTTACACCGGTGTGATAAACGGGCGCGGCTAAGAAGCAAAAGCCAGCCTCGTCTAAACACTTGCGAGCAGTTTGCGGGCTCATATCAAGCTTGATACCAAAACCAGCGAATAGATCAGAAGAGCCTGATTTACTCGACACACTTCTATTACCATGTTTAGCGACCTTAATACCACAGCTCGCCGCAACTACCGCCGCTGCACTTGAAATATTGATAGTGTTGTGACCGTCTCCACCTGTGCCTACTAAATCGCTAAACGCATAGTCGGGTCGTGCAAATACAACGGCATTGTCGCGCATGGCAGCAGCAGCGCCTGCTATCTCTTCACTGGTTTCACCCTTGAGTTTAAGCGCCACTAAAAAAGCTGTTAGCTCTAGATTGCCCATATCTCCGCGCATAACATCGTTGAAAATAGCGTAGCTTTGCGACTGACTAAGTGAGCCGCCTTGGTAAAGTGCTTCAAGCAGGTCAAAATATGCTGGGTTCATGTTATTTCCCTTCGCTTTGTGCATTGGTTTCATCTGCACTGCTTGCGGTAATAGGCGCGCTAAGTAAATATTGTATCGCTTGTAATAACAGTTGGCTACCTTGACTGGTTAGTACCGACTCGGGATGAAATTGGAAGCCGAGCATCTTATCATTGTTGTGCAGCACTGCCATAGGAAGCCCGTCTATATGTGCAATAACTTGCAAACATTCTGGTACATGCACTGCGGCCAAGGAATGATAGCGCGCAATGGCCATAGGCGATGGTAGATTTTTAAAGAGTTTAGGATAATCATGCTTCATCATGGACGATTTTCCGTGCATAACCTGCGGCGCTCTGGCTATTTTACCGTGGTAACTTTCCACTATAGCCTGATGCCCTAAACAGATACCCAGCACGGGAAATTTGCCTTTTACTTGTTCAAGAATGGCGGGCATGTTACCTGCATTGCTGGGTGAACCGGGTCCCGGTGATAGCATAAGAAGAGTAGGGCCAAGCTGACTATAGTGGTGAAGCTTATCCATTACTTTATGCGTATCTATGCTGTTTCTAAACACCGTTAGAGTGACGCCCAGCACACGAAGCTCATCTACTAAATTATAGGTAAATGAATCTTGGTTATCTATTAGTACCAGCTTTAGGTGACTCAAGGTTTGGCTCTTCACGGCTGCTTACTCCCTTGCTTTTGCATATTTTTATCATGTTGAAGACTTGTATCATCGGCCTTTTGCACTAATGTGGAAGCTTTAGCAGTTTGCGTTTTTTCGCTTACCGCCGAGTTGCTGCGTTTTATTGCCGATATCACCGCCTGTGCCTTTGCGGTGGTTTCATCAGCTTCAAACTGCGGCACTGAATCATTCACCACGCCAGCGCCGGCCTGTACGTACGCTAAGTTGTGTTTTACAAAGGCTGAACGGATAACAATACAGGTATCAAAATCACCTAAGCCATTAAAATAGCCAACCGCGCCACCGTAGCTGCCGCGCCTCTCTTTTTCGGTGTGTCTTATTAAGCTGGCCGCGCTAATTTTGGGTGCGCCTATTAAGGTTCCCATATTCATACAGGCTTGATAAGCGTGCAGCGCGTCTAAATCGTCGCGTAGTTCACCTACGACTCGCGACACTAAATGCATAACGTGCGAGTAGCGGTCAACTTTCAGCAGATCTTTAACGTGTCTGGTGCCGGGTTTACTCACCCGAGCCACATCGTTGCGAGCTAAATCTACCAGCATAATATGTTCAGACTTTTCTTTGTTGTCTTGCTGTAAATCGAGTTCTAAGCGGCTGTCTAAATCGACGTCAATACTGCCATCGCTGCGTTTACCGCGCGGTCGGGTGCCGGCAATGGGGTATATTTCAACGTAGTTTGTGGTTGCGTCGTATTTGAGCGCTGATTCAGGCGAGGCGCCGAATATAACAAAGTCATGGTCTTGCATATAGAACATGTAGGGCGACGGATTGGTTAACTTTAGCTGCTCGTAAGCGAGTAAAGGATTAGGGCAAGCAAGGGTAAAAGTGCGCGAGGGCACCACTTGAAATATGTCACCGTCGAGGATGTTCTCTTTTAGCGCGAGCACATCTTCACAATAGGCTTGGTCTGATTTATTCACTGAGACCTGCGTTGAAGGGTCTATAGGCAGTATGGTCTTGCTATTAATTGCTTCTGGCAGCTTTGCTATTTGATTAGTGATGAATTCTAATCGCTGATGGACTGAAAAGTAATGCTTGGCGACTTCTTCACCGCTAAATACACTACCAATAATTTGGGTGCTGTTGGTTTGATGATCGACCAATATGAGTGTTTCAGCCAAATAAAACACATAGTCAGGACAGGTATTACTCGATTCAGGCACCTCAGGCAGAGATTCAAAATTAGCTAATAAATCATAAGCGAACACACCGGCTAAAAAAACGGCGTGAGGATGTTGACGAAGCGCTTTGAGCGATGATTGTATAATGCGCAGGGCATCAAATACACTGCGCTGCTTTAAACGTGAGTCTTCGTCTAGGTCGACATCGTATGTATTGAAGTTGAGCGTAAGCGAAGTGACCTGTGCATGCTCTGCCTCAGCCTGTAGCTGGGGGTTTGCATAATCGCTTAATAACTCTGCTATGAAAGGTAATAATGGTTGACCATTTTCAGACAGCGCTGTAATAACAACTGTATTTTTGTTGCATTCGATACGCAAAGCCGCGTCAATCAACAAAAGGCTCTTTAAGTTGTCTTTGCTGTCAATTTCTGCTGATTCAAGCAGTATAGAATGCTTGTTAGCAAGTGTATGGTATGCGTGTAATGGATTAGCAATATACGGTGCTTCAACCACTATACTTTCAACTGTGCCTGGCTGGCTTCCTAAATCCGACAAATTCATAGTTTACTGCGCCTCTTAGTATAGGGTGTATAGTCAATAGGTAATATGCCTGTCGGGCTTTCTTTGTGTTTATTGTATTAAAATTTGACAACAAAAAAGGCCCAGTATGTGGGCCTTGGATATGCGAACACGCACATGCAACCTGACCCTAAGTCTGGCTGTGCCACCAACAGATTGTAATTATGTGTGTTAAATGCATGAAATATCCAATATGTTTATGCGTTATCTCGGGGGTCTTGTTATCGATTAACTTTGTAAAGGTGTGATTGATAACACCGCAAGGCAAATAATTTGCTAGTTTTCTAAGCCCATAGGAGAAACCATAACGCAGTTAATGTCAACCACAAATATAAATTAAAATGCATCACCGGTGTAAAATACTTTTTGTCTATCTTGAGGACGGACAAAAGCGCAATGTACACTGTGTGTAATTGTGCGTTATAATACCAAAATGGTAAAATGGTAAAATGGTAAAATGCAAAATGAGTTGAAGGTATGTTTCACCGTGCAGTGGTGATGGTTACTGACTTTGATGCCCTGACGGATTATCGCCTGTTAATGCGATAAAAAAGGGGCGGTACAAGTCACCACGATAAGTTGTCACATAAGCTGAGGTTGAAGTTAAAGCGTAAGCTGCTGTGTACGTCAATACGGGGCTCGTTTTATGTCACTGCTTTGCTTGTACAGACACCACTTTAAAACATTTTTTACGCGGGAAAGGTATATATTTGAAAATTGATTTACACAGTCATACTCATCATTCAGATGGTAAGCTAAGCGTTGCCGAATTGCTAATGCGTGCGCAGCAAATGCAGGTTGATGTGCTCGCTATTACCGACCACGACTGTATAGATGCGATAGCCCCCGCACGCGCAATTTTAGCCCGCAATAAGCAAAAACTTACGTTAATAAGCGGCACCGAAATATCAACTAGATGGCATGGCTTTGAAATTCATATTTTAGGCTTAGAGGTGGATCATGAATGCCCCGTTTTTGTACAAAGACTCGCTACGCAGCTTGAAAAACGCCAAATAAGAGCCCAAAAAATATGCGAAAAGCTCAGTAAAATAGGCATTCATGACGTATTACCCCTTGCGCAAAATATGGTAACCAGTGGCTGTATCTCGCGCGCTCACATTGCCCAAGTCTTAGTTGACAAAGGCGTGTGCGATTATTTTCAGCAGGCTTTTACTCAGTATTTAGGCAAGGATAAAAAAGCCTATATAGTACCTCAGTGGATAGGCATTCAAGAAGCTGTGCAGTGGATTCATGAGGCCGGCGGCAAAGCCGTAATTGCGCATCCGTTTCATTACGATATGACAACCAAGTGGCTGCGCCGTTTAGCCGAAGAGTTTGCATCATACGGCGGTGATGCCATGGAAGTTCAACATCCGAATTTAGCCAAGGAAAAACACGATCTCATGGTAGACATTGCCTTAAAAACAGGCCTTATGGGTTCAGCTGGCTCTGATTTTCATGCGCCGTCAAAGTGGACCGAGCTGGGCCGTAGGCTTAACATCCCAGCGAGTTTGACGCCCGTTTGGACAAGTTTTAAAACGCATTTAGGTGCGTAATAGTCAGGTTTCATGTGCGTAAAAAAGTAAACCTATATTATGAGTAGTTTTAGCGATTATAAATGCGTGGTATAATTTAGCGACATTCTTTAGTATGTTTAGTAGCAGAATTTATGAGCCAGTTTTTTTATATTCACCCTGACAATCCTCAAGTGCGATTAATCAAGCAAACCTGCGAGCTGATTAAAAAGGGCGAGGTCATTGTGTATCCGACTGATTCAGGTTATGCCATTGGTTGTCAAATGGAAAACAAAAAGGCCCTTGACCAAATCTGCACTATTAGGGACATTCCTAAAGAGCATAACTTCACCTTAATGTGTCGCGATATGTCAGAACTATCCATATATGCACGCGTGAATAACGTCGCTTTCAGGCAAATAAAGAACAATACTCCTGGGCCCTATACTTTTATTTTAAAGGCCACCAAAGAAGTCCCGAAAAGATTACAAAATCCAAAACGTAAAACCATTGGAATTCGCGTGCCTAACAATGCCATTGCACTTGCTATATTAGAAGAGTTAGGCGAGCCGCTTATGTCTACCACACTAATTTTGCCCAACGCTGCAATGGCAGAAACCGATCCTGAGCAAATAAGAGACAAACTAGAAAAACGCATTGGATTGATTGTGCACGGCGGTTATTTAGGAGAACAACCCACAACTGTAATCGACATGTCAGAAGGTGAAACAACCATAATACGCCGTGGCAGTGGTGATCCTTCGCAGTTTGAATAGGCAATTTTGAAATACCTATGAACGGTTCAAAAGACAAATCGAAAATAACTGAGCAGCAGCCCCTAGCGCTCGCCTTTATTAATGGCGAGGCTTTCATTGATAAGCCTGAAGATTTATATATCCCTCCTGACGCTCTGGAATTAATTTTAGACACCTTTGAGGGACCGCTCGATTTACTGCTGTATTTAATCCGCAAGCAAAAATTCGATATTATTGAACTGCCGGTGCTGCAGGTAACGCGTCAATATATGGAATATGTAGAGGTAATGACAACGGTAAAGTTAGAGCTTGCGGGAGAATATTTAGTGATGGCTGCTATGCTGGCAGAAATTAAATCACGCCTGTTATTGCCTAAACACGACAGTGTGAATGACGATGAAGATGATCCACGCGCCGAACTTGTGCGCCGCCTCAAACAATACGAACAGATAAAAGCCGCGGCGTTTGAACTTGATAATTCTGTGCGCTTAAAACGTGATTTTTTTGTTGCCAGTGCTGATACAAGCGATAACGTGCAGCCCATAAAAAATGTGCCGCAAGTACAATTGCAAGAACTAACAATGGCGTTTTTAGGGGCAATAAAGCGCGCTAATGCTTATAGCCATCATCACATTGCACGAGAAGTGTTGTCGACGCGTGAACGCATGAGTATGGTACTGCACAAGCTCAATAGTCATACTTACATAGCACTTAGCGAATTGCTCAGTATTAACGAAGGCAGGGCAGGCATAGTTGTCACCTTTATCGCCATTCTTGAACTGGTAAAAGAATCTTTGATAGTTTTTGAGCAAGGTGAACCATTTGGCGATCTTCATGTTAAACTAGGCACCTATGAGCAAGATTAGCAACAGTCAACTAAAGCAATTGCTAGAAGCCGCGATTTTTGTGAATGAAAGTCCCTTGAGCATCGACAAAATGCGCTGTACTATTCTGAGTGAATTAGCAGTGTCTTCATCGCAGCTTAACAAGTCGCTAAAAGAGCTTGAATTAGACTACGCACCAAGAGGCATCAAGCTTATTAAAGTGGCTAGCGGCTTCCGGTTTCAGTCAGATACTGGCCTAGGCCGGCTGTTGAGCAAGCTTTGGCAAGAAACGGCGCCTAAGTATTCGCGCGCTATGCTAGAAACCTTAGCGCTTATTGCATATAAACAACCCATCACTCGAGGCGAAATAGAAGATATTCGAGGGGTGGCAGTGAGTAGCAATATTATTCGCTCACTAAGCGAACGCCGGTGGATTAAAGTAGTAGGACATAAAGAAGTACCGGGAAGGCCGTCACTGTTAGCCACCACCGCTACTTTTCTCGACTATTTCGCACTAACTTCGTTAACAGAACTGCCGTCGGCTGAGGTATTTGCCGAAAATATTGAGGCGGCTATGCAGGCCTCTAACACAGTGACCATAGACATTGAAGAACACGCACCGCAGGCTGAAGCATTGGCGAAAAACAATGAATCTGGCTCGCAATCAGTGCTTGATGAAGTAAACACGATAAATACACCTAGCAAGGCAAATACACACTAATGAGTGACAATAAAAACGCATCTGAGAAGCTGCAGAAAGTACTAGCGAACAATGGTTTAGGTTCACGTCGTGAAATGGAAAGATGGATCCAAGAAGGTCGTATTTCGATTAATGGAACCAAAGCCACTTTAGGCGATAGAGTAGAAGTGAGTGTTCAAATAAGAGTTGACGGTCACTTAATAACACGCTCAAAAGAAAAGTCTCCTTGTAGGGTGCTGATGTACAACAAGCCTGAGGGCGAACTGTGTGCTAGGGTTGACCCTGAAGGCAGGCCTACCGTATTTGAACGCCTGCCTAAATTGACCGGCGAACGCTGGATAACCGTGGGTAGACTAGATATAAACACCAGTGGGTTGCTGTTGTTTACCAACGACGGTGAGCTTGCCAATAGACTCATGCACCCAAGTCATGAAGTAGAGCGTGAATACGCGGTAAGAATATTCGGAGAAGTGACACCCAAAATGCTGCGCATACTGTCGCAGGGCGTTGAGCTAGAAGACGGTTCGGCAAAGTTTAATCATATTCACGTAAGGCCAGGCGATCCTGAAAGTAACAATCGGTGGTTTAACGTGACTCTTTCTGAAGGCAGAAACCGTGAAGTTAGACGCCTATGGGAATCTCAAGGTGTGCAGGTGAGTCGATTAATGCGCGTGCGCTATGGTAACTTAGAGTTGTTCAAGCGCCTGCCCCAAGGCGCTTGGGTAGAACTTGATATTCTCAATGTGAATGCGCTTCGCAAAATGGTGCAGCTGCCGCTGGAAACTGAAACAAAAATGCATGTCGCTGAAAACCTCGACCATACAAAATTAAGCCGTATGCGCCGCAGCGTTAGAAAGCACAAGCAAAATAAAGCGGTGGGGCAGCGTAGCCGCCGAAATCAATCACAAAATAGGTAGTGATTGCAAAAATGACCTTTTTAGGGGCGCAAGACGACGGTGTTATTATTCATCCGGGGCGAGTTGCACTTGGAATAGAATACATGGGCGCCGACTACAGCGGTTGGCAGCGCCAATTAAGCGTCGACTCGGTGCAGTCTCGCGTAGAAGATTCACTCGCTAAGATCCTCAGGCAAGAGGTCTCGGTTAGCTGCGCTGGCAGAACCGACGCTGGGGTGCATGCTACCGCGCAAGTAGTGCATTTTGATGCGCCTGTTACCAGACCATTAAAAGCTTACACACGCGGCATGAATACTACTTTACCCAAAAACGTGGCAATTACTTGGGCTAAATCGGTAGACGATGACTTTCATGCGCGCTTTAGTGCTACCGCGAGGCGCTATCGTTACGTAATTTACAACAGTGCGCTGCGTTCCGGCGTATTCAACGCCGGAGTGACGCACGTATTTAAGAAAATTGACGCAGCGCTTATGCACCAAGCCGCACAAGGTTTAGTTGGTAAGCATGATTTCACTTCTTACCGCGCCGCTCATTGCCAAAGCAAAACCCCAATAAGATTAATGCACCATATACAGGTATATCGACTGCAGCAGTTTGTTATTGTGGATGTAAAAGCGAACGCTTTTTTGCATCACATGGTGAGGAACATTGTGGGTGCTTTATTAGACGTAGGCAGCGGCGAAAAACCCATTAGCTATATTGCTGATTTACTTGCGCTTAAAGATAGAAGTCAGGCGTCGACTACCGCTAAACCAAACGGTTTGTATCTGGTGCAAGTAGACTACGACAGCCGTTTTGCACTGCCTAGAACCAATGTTGGCCCTTTGTTTTTGCCAGATTGTTAGTGCTTCAATCAAGCGTCAAGTTACTACTAATTGCACAAAACAACAAAATATACGCTCAAGCGCAACACTTTAAAGCACTTAAACATTTAGAATACTTCAATTTTGTGGTTTAATTTGGTTATATTAGCTGGATAACGCTTAAGTAGGCCTCGCGTGTAAACGCATGCGGGGTTGTTTTGCACTCATTTATAAATTCGACATGAAAAACGAAAACAACAGGAATGCTTTATGAGCTGGATTGAAAGAATACTGCCAAAGACACAAAGTGGCGCCAAAGGAAATGTACCAGAAGGTATTTGGACAAAGTGTGCGGCTTGTAACGCGGTGTTATACAAAACTGAATTAGAAAAACAGCAGGAAGTGTGTCCTAAATGTGACCATCACATGCGTATAACCGCGCGCGGCCGCTTGAATAGTTTCCTTGACCCAAAAGATAGACAAGAAATAGCCAGTGAGCTTGAGCCGCAAGATATATTAAAGTTTAAAGACTCGAAGCGATATAAGGACCGAATAAGCGCGGCGCAAAAAGCCACAAACGAAAAAGACGCGTTAGTGGTCATGAAAGGCAGTTTAAACGGAATGCCCATTGTGGTCGCTAGTTTTGAATTTGCCTTTATGGGTGGCTCTATGGCTTCTGTCGTGGGCGCCAAGTTTGTCGCGGGCGTTAATGCGGCATTAGAAAATAACTGTCCGTTTGTCTGTTTTTCTACCAGCGGCGGTGCCAGGATGCAGGAAGCCTTACTATCGTTAATGCAAATGGCAAAAACCAGCGCAGCGCTGGCCAAATTGAGTAAACAAGGTCTGCCGTATATATCGGTGTTGACTGACCCGACTATGGGCGGTGTTTCTGCTAGTTTAGCTATGTTAGGCGACATAAACATTGGTGAGCCAAAAGCGCTTATTGGTTTTGCTGGTCCGCGAGTAATAGAACAAACAGTGAGAGAAAAGCTGCCTCCAGGTTTTCAACGCAGCGAGTTTTTGTTAGAAAAAGGCGCGATAGACATGATTGTAGATAGACGCCAAATGCGCGATAAAATATACAGTTTGTTGTCTAAATTGCATCATATGAACCTTGTTGATAAACCAGAGGAAGCGATTGAACTGCCTCCTGCCCAATAGGGTTAAATAGTGGATAACACGCGTAGCTTGCATGACTGGCTTGAATATATCGAGAGCGCGCACACGCAAGTAATTGATATGGGCCTTGAGCGCGTGCAAAAGGTCTTTAAGAGGCTGTCTCTTGATTTTGCCGCTCGCTGCGTAGTGACCGTTGCTGGCACTAACGGTAAAGGCACAACCTGTCGTTTTATAGAACAAGCTTGTTTGCATGCCGAAAAGACTGTGGGTGTATATGCATCTCCTCATATTTCCTTATTTAACGAAAGAATAAGAATAGGCGGGCTTGACGTTGACGATGCCACACTGTGCGCTGCTTTTACTAAAATTTATGAAGCGGCGAGCGGCTTAAAAAGCCACAATAATGATAGTGTTGAAACAATTTCGTTAAGCTACTTCGAATACGCGACTCTTTGTGCATTGCTTATTTTTGCTGAGAAAAATGTAGATGTGTGTGTATTGGAAGTTGGCTTAGGGGGAAGGTTAGATGCGACTAATATTATTGACGCCAACATTGGCGTAATTACCAGTATCGGGTTTGACCATCAGTCATATTTAGGCAATACCTTAGACGCTATTGCTGGGGAGAAAGCCGGTATTATAAAGCCTGCCCAAAGAGTGGTCATTGGCTATAGTAGTATGCAGGACAGCGTTGGCAAAATCCTGACGCAATTTTCTATTCACACCTTGTTGTGCGAGCAAGATTTTGGTTTAATCCAAAGTAAATCAAGCGCAGTCGCTTCCTCGCTTAGCACAGGCTGGATTAGGGTGGACAACACCCTTGAACATTTCTCACTGCAGCATACTCAAATTCCAGCGCAAAATGTGATGACCGCAATTGCGACACTGCACTTTATCGCGCAATTTTTTGCACACTCGGAACCCTTATTATTGCAGCATAAAACACTTGAAGCGTTAATTAATAAAGTTAACGTGCCTGGGCGCTTCGAAGTAGTCAGTCAATCACCGTATATAATTTTAGACGTCGCACACAATGAAGACTCTGCTAAATATTTGCTGTGGCGTTTGCAGCAAAAACAGTTTAATCAGTGTCACATCCTTATAGGTATGCTAAAGGATAAAAATATTGAGGCAACGATAGAACAACTCATCAGTGTAAATGCGCAGTGGTATTGTGTTGACTTGCCCGCACCGCGGGGTGAAAAAGCAGATAGATTGCAAAAAGCACTGCACTCACTCAATAAAAAATCGGAAACCTTTAATGATGTACCCACAGCGCTTAAGCGCTGTGTTCAAGAATGTCAAACCGGCGATATCATTTTGGTAGTCGGCTCATTTATATTGGCTTCAAATTTTATGCAGGCATTGTTAGACTACAAACGTTAATTTTAACGGCTTTCTTATTTACAAGGCAAACGAAATCCAATGACAAGTGCACTTCAAAACAGATTAGTGGGTACCATCATTGTGGTGGCATTGGTGGTAATACTCGTGCCAGAATTTTTAGACGGCGAAAAGCGTATTAGCAAACAAGAGTTTGTTGACATACCGCCAGTTGCAGAGCTTGTGCAAGTCCAAAACACCGCTGAGTTTGATACAAACAGTTTACAAGCGCAGTTAAATCAGGCTATTGAAGTAATTGACGAGTACCCCGTAGATGATCCCGAAATAGGCAGTGCGAAAACGCCCGTTAATCTTAAAGACAGTACCAATGGACAACTTGCTCAAGGTGAGAAACAAACTATCGTCGATATCGCTGCGTCTGCAGGCGCAAACCCCTTAGGTCCTTCTGAGCAAGGCGACGAATTTTCTCAAATAGATATAAAAGACTCTGGTTGGGTTGTGCAATTGGGCAGTTTTAGGCATGAAAAAAATGTTAAGGACTTACTCAGAAAGTTAAATGTTGCCGGATATCGCGCCTATAGCCGTCCGGTAATGACGTCAATGGGTAAACTAACCAAAGTATTTGTCGGCCCTGAGCTTGACAAAGAAAAGTTGGAATTGGCGCTTCCCCATCTAACAGAAATAACAAAATTAAAGGGCAGAATTACCCCATTTGAAGTAAACGCTGGGTAGTTACTTTTGCGAATCTTTGCTATAGTGCGCTCCACTCAAAAAGGCTAAAGCAACACCTTTTTACAGGATAAAGACAGCCCATGAACTGGTTTGATTTCACGATCATAAGCATTATTGCGTTTTCAACGCTTATTAGCTTAGTGCGCGGTTTTGTTAAAGAGGCGATATCTCTCTTTATTTGGATAGCCGCCTTTTTCGTTGCCCGTACTTTTTATCCTCAGTTAGCAGAACTCCTAAACCAAATAAATGAACCTACACTTCGAAACGCCACCGCCATTGGTATTTTATTCACAGGCACGCTAATTGTTGGCGCGCTCATAAACTATGTAATCTCTCAATTGGTTAGAGTCACGGGTCTTGGCGGCACTGATCGCGCCCTAGGCATGGTGTTTGGTGCGCTGCGTGGTGTGCTAATTGTGAGTGCTCTGTTGTTTGCTATTGACACTTTTACAACGTTTGCTCAAGCAGGGTGGTGGACGTCTTCGATGCTGGTGCCCGAGTTTGGCATTATTATAGAGTGGTTCTTTGAATTTATGAAAGAGCGCTCAAGTTTTTATCAGGTGAATAATGTTTAATTCAATCACAGGAAGTTAAATATGTGCGGCATTGTAGGTATAGTCGGTAAAGATTCAGTTAATCAGTTAATTTATGATTCGCTCATTGTATTGCAACACAGAGGCCAAGATGCTGCAGGCATAATGACCATAGAAAACAATATGTTTCATCTGCGCAAAGACAACGGACTGGTGCGCGATGTATTTCATACCCGCCATATGAAACGCCTAAGTGGTAACGTGGGTATTGGACATGTGCGCTATCCAACAGCAGGCTCTTCGAGCTCTGCAGAAGCGCAGCCTTTTTACGTAAATTCCCCTTTTGGTATTGCTTTTGCTCACAATGGTAATTTGACCAACGCGCATGAATTACAAGACGAAGTGTTTCGGGTGGCCCGCCGCCATATTAATACGACATCAGACTCAGAGATATTATTAAATATTTTTGCCCACGCGCTTACCCAAACTAGTGAGTTAGAGGTTACCGCCGAGGACATTTTCAAAGCCGTTGAAATTTCGCATAGTAAAGTAAAAGGTGCTTACGCCGCAGTTGCTGCCATAATAGGCTATGGCATGGTGGCGTTTAGAGATCCAAACGGCATTCGCCCTTTGGTGCTAGGCAAACGCGCCACCCTTCTTGGAGATGAATACATGGTGGCATCTGAAAGCGTAGCGATTGACGCAGCTGGCTTTGAATTTGTGCGTGATGTAGCCCCAGGCGAGGCAATTTATGTTACCGAACAAGGTCAGTTATTTACCAAACTATGTGCACCAAAAGCGTCTTTAAACCCGTGTATTTTTGAATTTGTATATTTTGCACGGCCCGATTCTTTTATTGATGGCATTTCAGTGTACGCCTCGCGTGTTAATATGGGCAAAAGGTTGGGTGAAAAGATTAAACGTGAATGGGCTGATATAGACATAGACGTGGTTATTCCAATTCCCGAAACGTCTATGGACGTGGCTCTTCAAATTGCTAACACGCTTGAAAAACCCTATAGACAGGGCTTCGTGAAGAACCGCTATATTGGTCGTACCTTCATTATGCCGGGTCAAGTTCAACGCAGAAAGTCGGTTCGCCGTAAGCTAAATGCGATTAAATCTGAATTTAAAGACAAGAGCGTGTTACTAGTTGACGACTCAATCGTGCGCGGCACAACCTCAGAGCAAATCATTGAAATGGCACGAGAGTCGGGCGCGAAAAAAGTATACTTTGCCTCCGCTGCGCCTGAAATTCGTTTTCCTAATGTTTACGGCATTGATATGCCATCGGCAAACGAACTTATTGCTTATGGTCGCGAGATACCGCAAATACGAGACTTGATAAAAGCAGACGGTTTAATATTTCAGGACATTTGTGACTTAATAGGCGCCGTTAAAGAAGAAAACCCCGCCATTAGTCGATTCGAAACTTCTGTGTTTGACGGCGATTATGTAACCGGCGATATAGATCATGAGTACTTAGAAGGCATCGACAAAGCGCGTGGTGAAGCAGGTAAAAGTAGTCCTACCGTTCAGGCTGAGCTAAGTAATTTAGAGATGTATAATATTGACGACTAAGCTTTGCTGCAAAGATACTTGGTTCTTACACTGATGGTTTTGACTTGTTTCAAGCTAATTGGTATTTAAGCACCTTTGACGTGTACTTTTATTCAGCTTCGCTTTTTATTTCACGCAAAACTTTATTCACACATAAGGACGACACATGTCACAATTTATTAAATCCAAAGCAGCGGTAGCATGGGCAGCTAATCAGCCACTGAGTATTGAAGAAATAGACGTAATGCTGCCTAAAGCTGGTGAAGTATTAGTAAAAATAATCGCAACAGGTGTTTGCCATACCGACGCTTTTACACTATCAGGCGAAGACCCAGAGGGCTTATTCCCAGTAGTGCTAGGACACGAAGGCGGTGGTGTAGTTGAACAAATTGGCGAAGGTGTTACCTCAGTGTCGGTAGGGGATCATGTTATCCCTTTATACACGCCAGAATGCCGTGAATGTAAATTCTGCTTATCCGGTAAAACCAATCTGTGTCAAAAAATTCGTGAAACCCAAGGTAAAGGCTTAATGCCTGACGGTACTAGCCGCTTTTATAAAGACGGCAAACCACTGTTTCATTATATGGGGTGTTCAACCTTTTCTGAATATACCGTATTACCTGAAATTTCCTTAGCCAAGGTAAACAAGAAAGCCGCTCTTGACGAAGTATGCTTGTTTGGCTGTGGTGTGACCACGGGTATTGGTGCGGTCATGAATACCGCTAAAGTACAGCCCGGAAACAGTGTTGCTATATTTGGTCTAGGCGGGATTGGTTTGTCGGCTATTATTGGCGCCGTTATGGCTAAAGCAGGCACTATTATTGCCGTGGACATAAATGAAAGTAAATTTGCATTGGCCAAGAAGCTTGGCGCGACGCACTGCATCAACCCAAAAGATTACGACAAACCGATTCAAGACGTCATTGTTGAGCTTACTGACGGCGGCGTAGACTTTTCATTCGAATGTATTGGAAACGTAAACGTTATGCGCAGCGCTTTAGAATGTTGCCATAAGGGTTGGGGGGAGTCAGTTATTATAGGTGTGGCCGGCGCTGGTCAAGAAATTAGTACACGGCCATTTCAACTGGTCACGGGCAGAGTTTGGCGTGGTTCTGCTTTTGGCGGCGTAAAAGGGCGCACAGAGCTTCCTGATTACGTTGAAAAATATTTAAAAGGGGACATAAAGCTAGACGACTTTATCACCCATAACATGTCACTTGAGCACATTAATGAAGCATTTGAGCTAATGCATGCAGGTAAAAGCATACGCAGCGTTATACATTTTGGTGATAGCCCTAAAGTGAGTCAGTAATATGTCCAATGAATCATCAACAAGCAAACAAATCGAAGAGCTAAAGAGGGTATCGCAAACCTTAGCTTTTAACGGCACGCTTAGCCAATACAGCCATTATTCACAGCATAATAACTGCGATATGCGCTTTGCTATTTATTTACCGCCCCATGCTACCGGTGCTGGTATTGAAGGTAAGCTTGAGAATGTGCCCGTTATTTATTGGCTGTCAGGTTTAAGTTGTACCGATGAAAACTTTATGCAAAAAGCAGGGGCGCTCAAAATGGCGGCGCAATTGGGCATTGCTATTGTTGCGCCCGACACCAGTCCACGTGGAGAGGACGTGCCTGATGATCCTGATAAAGCTTATGATTTTGGCTTAGGCGCAGGCTTTTATCTTAATGCGACACAGCCACCATTTGATCGCAACTACCAGATGTATGACTATATTCTTAAAGAGCTTATCCCTGCGGTGGAAGCTAGCTTTGCGGTAAGCAGTAAAAAAGCGATCAGTGGTCATTCAATGGGCGGGCATGGCGCATTAACCATTGGTTTGAGAAACCCCGAAGTCTTTACTTCTATTTCAGCCTTTAGTCCCATTTGTAACCCCGTTGAATGTCCATGGGGAATAAAAGCATTCACGCATTATCTAGGAGATAACACCGACACATGGACGATGTATGACGCTTCACATCTGATCAAAAAAGCAAATATAAAAACGCCTATTTTGATTGACCAAGGCGCAGACGATAGTTTTTTAAAGAGTGAATTAAAACCAGAGAGCTTGCTCAAAGCGGCTTTGATAAACGACTATACTATCCAATTAAATATGCGCCCTGGCTATGACCATAGTTACTATTTTATTAGCAGTTTTATTGAAGAGCATATCGTGTTTCACGCGCAGTTTTTGCAAGCAGTTTAACGCAAGTTTAACTATTACGAATCCGAGACTAAAAACTCTTGGCTAGGATCAACTAATATTTTATTCGCCATTGCTTGGCGACCAAGTAGCATTAGATAGGTCATTTCTGTTCTATCGGTGAGATTGATCCTTATTGGCCACTTATGTTCACCTATCGCTAGCGTGGTTGCGATGACGTATCGGTGTTCGAGTGTCTCGGACGAGCTTCTGACTTTGCGTCTTGCTTTGACAACGCTTGAATGTCGGGTTATTTTTGCTACATTGTACACATCGGGGTGGATGTCGAAGCTAATCCACGATTTCCCGCCTTTTTCATATTCTTCGACATTTTCTACATGTAGTGAAGACGTCGCGGCGCCGGTGTCTACACGCATGACTAAATTAGAGATGCCTAAATCGGGCAAATCACATTTTTCTAATGCGCCAACAACTAATTTTCCAGCAGAACTATCCATAAATACCTATTATATCAATAAAAACCCAGTGTAAGCTTGTCCGACTTATGTAGAGTTTCCTAAATGAAAAGCCTTGCTTTGCTATTAGTGCCTATACATCTCATATAATCGCAAAACTTGCAGCGTCCTATATTGGAGGTAGTGTAAAGGATGAAATAAAAATCGCCTACAACTACCCGCTATTTTATGTGCATTTTACTTATCGCGTTCGGCTTTTGGCGCACCGCGCTAAAAGTCTTCAAGCATCTGCTTAATAGCATGCTCTAACTGCTGATCGCGGCCTTTGTCAATCATGCCTGGCGCATTTTTAACTTCAATATCAGGTGCGGTTTGATTGTTTTCTAGCCATTCTCCCTTTTGGTTTTTGGCGCTTATCGGCACTACACCCCAATAGCCGCCCATGGGTAAACTTTCCCATCCTGCAAAACTGCAGGTGCCCGGTACTGGCATGCCGACTGATTTGCCTAATTTTAAGTCGGTAAAACCACTGGCGTAGCAATGTCCATCGCTATACATTGATTCGTTAAACAGCGAAACAACAGGTTTGGTATACCGAGATGTAGGCTCCCCGCCTACCACTTTGCCTTCAATAGCGTAGGTTAAAAAAGATTCGCCAGTAAAGAACATGGCTAAATCGGCAACTAGATCACCGCCGCTGTTAAAGCGCGTGTCTATAATCATGGCTTCTTTATCAAAAAAGCGCCCCATCATATCGTCGTATATATCGCGATATGGGCCATCGCCCATCCCTGGAATATGCACGTAACCGAGTCTTCCATCACTTTTTGCTAATACTTCTTGCTCATTTATTTTAACGAAGCGTTCATATAAAAGGTCAGACTCTTGCGAGCCTGAAATAGGCTTAACCGTTACTTGCTTGCTTTTGCCTGTGGCACTATCGAGTATGTCAAGTAGTGTAAATTTGCCTGCTTTACGATTAAGCAACATAGGCCAGTCGAGACTATTGGTAATTGTTTCACCATCAATTTTGACAATAAGCATGCCTGCTTGTACATTAAATCTAGCTTTGTCTAAAGGACCGCCGTTAATAACTTCTGTAATTTTAACGCCATCACCTTGGTGTTTGTAGTCATAAAATATTCCCAATGAAGCTGTGCTGTCACCGGTTTCATTGCCACCTCGTATACCTGCGCCAGCGTGAGATACATTCAATTCACCCAGCATTTCACTGAGTAATTCGGTGAACTCATGTGTGTTGCTAACATGAGCAACCTTAGGTTTATATTCGCTTCGCATTAGGGGCCAATCAGTGCCATGAAAAGTGGGTTCATAAAATATTTTCGCGGTGCGCAGCCACACATGGTCGAATGAATGCTGGCGCAAGGCATCGCGGTCAATGAGAACTTCACCATTAATAAAAACCCTCTCGCTGTTACCTTCGTCTATAAGCAGTTTGCTAATGTGCCCATCGCTTAGTAAATACAAATTTTCCATATTTGGGCCCCACATTAGGCTGCCGTTTGGCGTATTTAAACTAATGGTCTTGGCAGTTTCTTGGGTGCGTAAATCGGTTTCCCATAAATCGAATTCGTCTTCAAAACGCGATAAATAGTAAAGTTTGGTCGCGTCTTTGTTAAGCACGGCATCGGCTAAAAAAGAGGAGTGTATGGTCAGCTTACTGACTCTATCGTTTAGATCGTCCCACTCAATTGTAATTGGTTCAAAGTCGAGTTCTTCACTTTCAATATTTTTATCATCGCTGGAAGCGTCGTTATTATCAATATCAGTATTAGCTTTTTCTTTGTCGAGTTTTTCTTGTGCGGCCTCTTCTATAGCCGTTTGCAAGGCGTAGTCATCTTCACTTAAGTTGAATTTATCCCAATCGACTTGGTTTAAGAAAAGGGTGTACACATCATTTTGTGAACGTCCACTGGTAGCATAGCTTTTCAAACCATTGCGATTACTAAACCATATTATTTGCTTGCCTTGATTTACCCATTTAGGCTGGGCATCATAATAGCCGCTGGGAATAACTACCCTCATGTCTTGTTCGCCCGTCACGTGGACCATGGCGATGTCAGCATTATTCAATAGTTTGCGGTATTCAAATAAAATCCATTCGCTGTCTGGGCTCCAGCTAAAGGTTTGGTCGCCATCGCGCATGTGTATCATGTGTTCGGGCGTAACTAATACAACGGTTTCTAAGGTGTCTAAATCCATTACTTTTAAGGTGCGTCTGTCTTCAATAAACGCCAATTTTGAGCCGTCTGGTGAAATATGTGGCTGGTAATTATCGGCCTTGTTACTGACCAACATTTGCTCGTTAATTAAAGTGGCTGCGTAGAAAAACGGTTCTTCCTCACGTCTTTTACTGGCTTTGAAAATACTCCATTTGTTATTGCGCTGGGCAGCATATAGCAGGTAGTCACCGTCGGGCGAAAAGCTTATGAAGTTTTCTTGTGAGGCGGTATTGGTAATTTGCTTGGTAAACGCACCGTCGCTTGACGATACAAACACTTCACCGTTTGAGATAAAGGCTATTTCTCTGCCATTTGGAGATACTGCCATATCGGAGATGTCGCCGTTGATACTGACCATTTCTTCGCTGTTTTCGACGTCTTGGGTACGAATGCTAATCTCTAATGGCGTTGGTGTGCTGCCGGGGATCATGGTATGCAGTAGGCCATGATAGCTAAATGCCAATATATCTTCACCATTGCGCTCACCTTTTGATAAAAAACGAACTGGGTGTAGGTCGAAGTTGGTCAACTGCTTACTGCGAGAAGGCTGACTTAAAGACAATGAATGAATGTTAAAAGACCCGTTTCTTTCACTCAAATAATAAATTACATCGTTGTTAGCATAAATGGGTGAGCGGTCTTCACCTTCGTAGCTAGTAACTTTTGTATGCTTGCGCAATAGTAAGTCATAGGTCCATATATCACGTGTAATAGACGATTTATGATGTTTACGCCACTCGTTCTCACTGCCTTTGTTATCATGGTAAATAATTTGATCACCGGCGTTGTTAATTTGAACATCTTCTAGCGCTAGGCTTAAAAACTGATCAACACGGCCGCCGTTTACTGGCACGCTGTAAAGCTCGAACTGTCGTGACGTTGGATATTGCCTATGCTCAACACTGTCCATGCGCTGGCCTTTAAACAATATTTTTTTATCGTGCGTGAAAGTATGCGGTTGCTCATCGCTGGAGTGAAACGTAAGTCTTTTGGCTTTGCCGCCTAAAGCATCCATAACAAACACATCGAAATTGCCAAAACGGTCAGAGGCGAAGGCTAATTGTTGACCGTCTTTGCTCCAAACAGGTTTAAAATCATGAGCCTTATGAAAAGTTAAGCGTGTTGCTTCACCGCCAGTTGAAGCAACACTATATATGTCGCCTTTATAGGTGAATGCAATACTCTCACCATTGGGTGAAATAGCGGGATAACGCACCCACTGCGGCGAAACTTGAGCAAGTGTGGTAAAACAAAAAGACATTAAAATAATGCCCGTTAATAGTATTTTCATAAATTCTCTTTTAATGGCCAAATCAATTAGCGAATCTCTATCAATAAGATTCAGCGAGGCGCAAGTTATAGGCCGATAATAGCGTGAAAAGTCGTAATGCTCAATGCACGTCTTAATGCCTCACAAGATAACAATTTGTTTATCAGTAAAACGCTATGCACTAAGCGATATTTATATATTGCAATGTATTTGATAGCATAGAAGTGACGATTGAGCTCAGCACTTTTTATGCTATAATTTTAGGTAGTACACTGATTATTTTCTTGGCTATGTTTATGCCATATCTTTTTTATAAGGCTATCTTGGTTTGGATACAATATTACACCCTATAAAGCATTTCTTGCACTGCGCCACACCACAAAGTTGGGTAGATGAGGCTGTAAAGCCGGCTAATTTACCTACGCTTTTGAACGACCATCTAGTATGCGAGCTAAAGGCAGCGCAAAGTGCGATGTTTCTCATTCGCCGCTATGCTGTAGACGCTACCAGCGCAAAAGCACTGCTGGAGTGGCTGGCGCCTTACGAAAAATTTACTTATCGCCAAGAGGGTAATTGGCAAGACTTACCTAAGTGCAAATTAAATAAGTCGATGATGGCGAAAAGTGATTCACCCTACAGCCAAAACCTCATTGATAAAATGGTGCTGTTGATAAAAGAAGAGCTGCATCACTTTTATCAAGTACTAGAAATGATGGATATTTATGCTATTGAATATACAAACATCAGTTCTAGTCGCTATGCAAAAGGCTTACTGACGCACTGCAAAACCCACGAGCCCGACGCGTTAATTGACAAGTTAATTTGTGGTGCTTATATAGAGGCGCGCTCATGTGAGCGTTTTGCCAAAATAGCGCCGCATTTAGATCCTAAACTTGGTGAGTTTTATACCAGTTTGTTACGCTCAGAAGCGCGTCATTATCAAGATTATTTAACCTTGGCCACCGATATTGCACAAAAAGATATTGCCCCCAGAATAGCGTTTTTTGGTGAAAGAGAAGCTGAGCTTATCAGCACGCACGACTCAGATTTCAAGTTTCACAGTGGTGTTCCATGTGCAGCAATTAACAGCGCTGAGCAGAGCTTAAAAGCGGCGAGTTTCTAAAGACAGCGAATCAGCGTTGGCGATCAAAATACTGCCTTGGCTATACCAATCGCCTAACACAATGCGCTGCACGGCTTGATAATTAAGCGTGAAATTGTGTATGTTTGGGCGATGGGTATGCCCGTGAATAAACAACTTAACATCAAAGTGCAGCATGGCTGATTCCACCTCTGACTGCGTGACATCCATTATTTCTTCGCTTAAGGTCAGCTGATTTTTTTTACTTATTTTTCGGCCCTTGTGCGCCATTTTTATGCGCAGGCGAAGCGGTATCGCTAACATCAATTTAGGCCACCACCATCCGCGCGCTTTCTTACGAAACTTCATGTACTCAATGTCTTTGGTACACAGTTCATCACCGTGGGATATAAGCGTTTTACGCCCATATAAATCAATCACGAACTGCTCTGGCAGCAGCTTCATATTGCAGCGCTTGGCAAAGCCTTGGCGCACGGCAAAATCTCTATTTCCGTGTATAAAAAACACCTCTGTGCTGTTAGCTACCTTCGCTATCGCTTGAGCGACCTGTTGCGAAAAAGGCGTGTTGTGATCATCGCCAATCCACACTTCAAACAAGTCACCTAGAATATACAGGGCATCGCAGCCTGGCGCTTCGTGTTCCATGAAATTAAAAAAGCACTGAGCGATATCACTTCGCTCAGCGCTTAAATGTAAATCAGAGATAAACAGCGTTTTCGACATAATCGCTGCTTATGACTGCAGGGTCGCCGATTCAATAACGACGTCTTCTAGCGGCACATCGCCGTGCATGCCAGAGTTACCGGTTTCAACGTTCTTTATCTTTTCAACAATATCCATGCCTTCCACTACTTCAGCGAATACGCAGTAGCCATAGCCTTGTGAATTAGCAGCACTAAAATCTAAAAAATCATTGTTTTTCACGTTGATAAAAAACTGACAAGTCGCTGAATGAGGATCATTAGTACGAGCCATTGCCAAGGTGCCTTCTTTATTGCTTAGGCCGTTGTTTGCTTCGTTTTCGATAGACGATTTAGTTTTTTTCTGACTCAGTCCTGGCTCAAACCCGCCGCCTTGGATCATGAAAGAGCTAATCACTCGATGAAAGATAGTCCCGTCGTAAAATCCTTCTTCTACATGCTCTTTAAAATTGGCGACTGTATTGGGTGCTTCTTTTTCAAATAATTTGATTTTAATATCGCCAAAGTTTGTTTTTAACAAAACCATCTTGTTTTCCTTTTATATCTATATGTGAGTTGAATAACTATACCATACAAATAGTAGCCTATATGGCTAGCAAAATGCTAGAATTCTATGCATCTTTTTACGCACCAGAGTTTAATTAAGCCCTATAATTTATGCTGCAAATTTACAATACCCTATCTAAAGAAAAACAGCCTTTCACGCCTATCGTTAAAAATAAAGTAGGGCTGTATGTATGTGGAATTACCGTATATGACCTTTGTCATATGGGTCACGCGCGCACCTATTTGAGTTTTGATATTGTGCTTAGATATCTTAGACACCTTGGTTTTGAGGTAAAGTATGTACGAAACATAACAGACGTTGACGACAAGATTATTCAAAGGGCGCAGCAAAATAATGAAACGCCGGGTGAGTTAACGCAGCGCACTATTACAGAAATGCACGCAGATTTCGCCGCCCTGAATCTTCTTAAACCAGATGTCGAACCTCGCGTTACTACGCACATGCCTGAAATTATTACGGTAATAGAGCGCTTAATCGACAAAGGTTATGCCTACCAGTCATCTACCGGTGACGTGCTGTTTAAGGTCAATGCGTATGAAGGCTATGGCAAACTAAGCAAACAAGACCTTTCCCAATTGGTTTCAGGTATTCGAGTACAAACCACAAGTGATAAACATGATCCGCTCGACTTTATTCTGTGGAAAGGGGTGAAAGAAGGTGAAATATCATGGGCTTCACCTTGGGGTGAGGGTCGTCCAGGCTGGCATATTGAGTGTTCGGCCATGAACCACAAGCATTTGGGTGAACACTTTGATATTCACGGTGGCGGTTCTGATTTGATTTTTCCCCACCATGAAAACGAAGTTGCGCAGTCTTGCTGCGCCTATGATACGCCGTATGTAAACACGTGGATGCACACAGGTATGGTGCAAATTAACAATGAAAAAATGTCTAAGTCTTTGGATAATTTTTTCACCTTACGCAGCGTGCTTGAAAAACATGATGCAGAAACTCTTCGTTTTTTCTTAATGTCGGCGCACTACCGCAGTCAGCTTAGCTATTCTCAAGAGAATATAGATCAAGCGCGTGCTAGTTTAGAAAGGTTTTATACTTCCTTGCGTGACGTTAAAGCTAACGTAGACGTTGAGATGTCATACGGTGGATATTTAGCGAAATTTGAAGCGGCTATGAACGACGACTTTAATATGCCAGTTGCCGTAGCGGTGCTCTTTGATATTGTAAAAGATCTAAACAAGCTAGACAGTAACAGTGATGAGGCTAAAGATACCGCAGGGGCTTTGCGACACTTGGGGAAAATATTAGGCATACTAGAAAACGAACCTGAACAGTTTCTGCAGGGGGATCTTAGTCAAGATCTTACAGCGCAAATTGAAGCCCTCATTGCCAAGCGTATTCAAGCCAGAACCGATAAAAATTGGGCATCCGCTGATGCTATACGCGATGAATTAAGCGCTTTGGGTGTTATTCTAGAGGAAAGTAAAACAGGGACTACTTGGCGTAAGGCCTAGTACTGTATGCGACACAAATAAAAAGGGGTGTATAGGCCCTTTTTATTTGTGTAGTGTTCATACTTTAGGTTCGCTTAACATCTACTCGAATCTTCAATTTCTGTCCTGGTTGTAAATATTTTTCACCTTCTAGGTTATTCCACTGCGCGATATCAGCGATTCTTACCTTGAAGCGACTTGCTATAAGCGCTAAAGAATCCCCAGAGCGTACGGTATACACAAGATTTCGCATAACCGGAGAATTGGCGTCTGGTATGGCAATGTCGTCTGTCCAAATCACCAAGTTTGCGCCCACTTTTAAGGTGTCAGTTGGCGCCATTTTGTTCCATTTTGCTAACTCTCTTACGCCTACCTTGTGCGCTACTGCAAGGTCCCAAAGGGTGTCACCGCGGTTAACTGTATGTTCTATTTTATGATTAGCGCGTTTGATTGACTGCGTTTTTACCAATCGCTGATCTGCCGACAGGCTATAAGCATCCAAGTCTTTTAGCGACACGGGGATCAATATATAGTTATTTGCCACGATCATGTTAGATTTTAAGTTGTTTACCTGTTTTATGACGCTTACGCTGGTGGAATATTTGCGTGCAATAAGCCCTAAACTTT
>NZ_LZXY01000015.1:0-54328 GCF_001756615.1 Glaciecola punicea | reverse complement strand
AAATATTGAGTAAAGGTTAAATAGCATCAATTTAGATAAAATATAATCATAATATCAACAGTTTATATTTTTCCCATATTAATTAGCATTAAACAAAGTATGACAGATTCAACAAAAAAGTATGACAGAAAAGATCACAGATTTACAAGCCTTTGTATAATTGCGAAATCTGCCACGTTTTTGAGTTTTTATGGGTTTTGATAATAGCCACTCTGCTTATATTCAACCAACTTTTGATGAACTGATATCTAATTTTCTTGCTCAATCATGTCAAGATATTGAATCAATAGATTTGGAAAATCCTAAACCAGAAGACAGCGATCAACGAGGTATTATAAAAAATACTGACTTAATCAAACCATGGTTGGACTATCATAGGATTAACGCAAATTTTGAGTTGTGGAGCGCGGAAGCAAACTTGAAAAAGTGACGCACACCTAGGCTTCTACAAATTATTCCGCATAGCAAAAAGTGAACAAACACGTCAAACAGACTGTTTAAACCTTCGCTAGCTAAACCCATATTTTTACACCAAAAATGAGAGTAATTTCAAATCATTTTGTACTTATCTTTTTATTCTATTCTCAATATGAAAATGCGCTTGCCAGCGCTCGCAACCATTTCTAAATTAAGTTAACCTGGCAGCAGGGAGAGTCTTGAATTAAAAGGAAGTACCCACTTTTATGTTGTCGATTATAAATGTTGCCGTTGGCATTATTGCCAAAAATAACAAAGTATTTGCTGCACGCAGAAAACCTGGGCTGCATCTTGCCGGCTTTTGGGAGTTTCCGGGTGGAAAAATAGAACAGAGTGAATCCCCTGAACAGTGTCTTGAACGTGAATTGCGAGAAGAGTTTGGGATTGAAACTCAGGTTACCCATTACATTGGCGAAAATATACATTCTTATAACGATAAAACCGTTCGCTTAATTGCTTATCAAGTGGAGTACTTAAGCGGCGATTTCCAGTTACGTGATCATGATCAGATGCAATGGGTCGCAATACCAGAACTAGATTCCTTAGTATGGGCAGAGGCAGATATCCCGTTAATTAGTCAATTCAAATCCAAAGTCAGTTTAACGCGCTTCTATCAAAAACAGGCTAGCAGTTACGCCCAAGAAACTACTAGTGTTGACTTGGAGCCTCTGTACGCAAGATTTTTACAACATCTTAAACCAAATGCACATATTTTAGATCTCGGTTGCGGCTCAGGTCGTGATTCCCGTTATTTTTTAAACCACGGTTTTGAAATCACTGCCTTAGATGGTAGCTCAGAGCTAGCTAAAATCGCCGAGAACCTTATTAAACAAAAAGTTCTTGTCGCCTTATATCAAGACATGTTGTTTGATAATGAGTTTGACGCTATATGGGCATGCGCCAGTTTATTACATTGCCCTGAAGATCAAATATTATCTGTGCTATCTCGGGTAAATAAAGCCTTGAAAAAAGACGGCGTTTTTTATGCCTCATTTAAGTGGGGTGACGGTGAATCTTGTGACGCATTAGGTCGTTTGTTTAATAATTATAACAGTGAGCAACTACAAGCCTTAGTCAACGGTATTGGCGGTTTTAAAGTCATTGAGTGCTGGGAAGAAACAAAACCATTGAGAGACACGACACAGAAATGGGTCAACATATTGGTTAGAAAAACAGGAACTAAAAAATGAAGACCTTCCCATCTCAACATCTCACCGTTGGTGGAACTGACCCATTTTTACCTAATTTGCTGCAAGCGATAAATTATGCGACTTCAATCAGTATCGCAGCTGCTTTTATTCGAAAAACCGGCCTTAATTTAATTTTCCCAGCGTTGGAAGATGCCCTTTTACGCGGCGCAACAGTCAGGATTTTAACTGGCGATTATATGGGCATAACAGAGCCGGTAGCTTTACGCCAATTGATTTTAATGCAATCAAGAGGGGCTGAAATAAAAGTATTTGAATCCAAGGGATACCAAAGTTTTCACATGAAAGCTTATTTATTCATCGAGGGCTCGCAGCAAGATGCATTAGAAGGCTGCGCTTTTATTGGCTCAAGTAATATATCTAAATCCGCTTTGCAAGGCGGGCTCGAGTGGAATGTGAGCGTTGATCTAAAAACCGAACCTGACAAATTTAATACCATTCGCTTAAAATACGAAGAGCTTTATGTCGATCCAAGGTGTGTCCCATTAAACCATGATTGGATAGATAAATATGAAAAGAGGATCCCCAAGGCATCACCTCTTAAATTAGCATCCAACACAGGTACTGAGGCTTTTGAGCCTTTACCTGAGCCTAATATTATTCAACAACAAGCACTAACCGCATTACACCAAACTCGAATAAATGGGTATCAGCGCGGCTTGGTAGTCATGGCGACCGGCACAGGTAAAACATGGCTTGCCGCGTTTGATTCAAAAAATGTGTCTGCCAAAAAGATTTTATTTGTGGCTCACAGAGAGGAGATCCTTGATCAAGCAGAGCAGACATTCGTTAGGATCCACCCAAACACACGTATAGGGCGCTATTCAGGAAAAACGAAACAGCAGGATGTTGATTTGTTATTTGCATCAATCCAAACTATTGGTAAACAACAACATCTAGCCAAATTTTCGCCATTACATTTTGATTATATCGTAGTGGATGAGTTTCATCATGCTGCAGCAGCAAGTTATCAAAAGCTAATAGCCTATTTTACGCCTAAGTTTATGCTGGGATTGACAGCTACACCAGAGCGTACCGATCAATCAGACATCTTGTCGCTATGCGACGATAATCTTGTATTTAATTTTGGTTTGTTTGATGGCATTAAGTCTGGCGTTTTATGTTCCTTTGACTACCAAGGCATAGCTGATACTGTCGATTATAATGAGATAAGCTGGCGTAACGGTAAGTTTGACCCAGAACAGCTTGAAAATAAATTAGCGACTGTTTCAAGAGCCAAGCACAATTTGGTCCATTGGCAGAAACATAAGCTAACCAGAACTCTGGCTTTTTGTGTCTCTACCAAACATGCTGATTTTATGGCTGATTACTTTAATAGACAAGGAATTAACGCCGTTTCAGTGCATAGCAAGTCCAAAATGCCAAGAAATGTCGCGCTCAACGAACTCAGAGCCGGTGCCATCCAAGTGATTTTTTCAGTGGACTTATTTAACGAAGGCGTCGATTTACCCGCCATCGATACAGTTATGATGCTGCGCCCTACCGATTCAAAAATTATATTTTTGCAGCAACTAGGCCGTGGGCTACGAACCAGCATTGCAACGCAAAAAGAGCGCTTGGTGATCTTGGACTTTATAGGTAACCATATTAGCTTTTTCCGTAAGGTTGACTCTTTATTTGCCTTTGGAGTAACCAATGGTGCGCGTAGAAAGTTTCTAACAGATGCCAGAAGTGGCAATTTGCCGCTTCCTAAAGGGTGTTTCGTTAATTTCGAACTTGCTGCGATTGATATTTTGCAGCAGCTTATTTCCGACAACCCGGATCAACAAGTTGATATCTACATTGGGCTCAAAGACTCTTTTGGTCGCCGACCTACCCTCTCGGAGTTATACCATGCCGGCGGATCGGTAGAAAAAATTCGCAAAGAGTATGGTGGTTGGTTTGAATTTGTACTGAGCCAAAAAGACTTAAAAGCAAAGGAAGACGATTGTTTAAAGCAATTTGGAACATTTTTAAGAGCTTTAGAAACCACTCATTTAACCAAATCTTTTAAGCTCATTTTAATAGAGGCATTTTTAGAATTAGGTGGCCTTAACGCGCCAATTGAACTGGAAGCTTTATCGATGCGTTCGTTATCAGTTCTAAAACGTCACCGGCCATTATTGCGAGATCTAACGTCACAGTTTTACGACAGTATTATAGATGACAATGTTGATCTAAAAAAATGGACTAACTATTGGCGCAGCAACCCAGTTAAGGCATGGATAGGAGAAAACAGCATAAACAGTCAGGCCTATTTTCGACTCGATGAGAAGATTTTTGCTATCAACCTTGATGTGCCTGATAAATTGCGCGATATTCTAGCGGATATAATGCAGGAATTAGTAAACTATCGCTTTCTACAGTACGAGAATCGACTGGCAAATAGTGACGCCAATTCAGAAAAACCATTAGCAGAGGTTATTTCTATTAATTCAGCACTAAAACAGTCTGTTCCCTTTTTTACCGATCTTAAAATTGCTTACGGACATTTCAAGTCAAAAAGCCATGAATACTCAAAAACGATTGATCTCCCACTCTCCTATGGCAACTTAGACCCCAAACGACATTTTGTAGTATTTGCATCAGGGAATTCAATGGATGGTGGGGAATACCAAATTAAACATGGTGACTTGTTATTATTGGAACATATTACGCCTGAGTATACTGACGATATAAGCGGTAAAACTATTGCGATTGAGCGCAATAATGCAAGTGGTGATGAGCAATACCTTCTTCGGCAAGTGAAAAAGTTAGGCGACCAGAAATACCAGTTGATAGAGCAGAATGCTGTTCATGAGCCAATAAAGTCATATACTGATATGACTTTATTGGCTTTTTTAAAAAACATCCTGGATCCTGCTGATGTTTACTGCCATCAAGAGTTTATGCGCCAAGATATTCCAGGGCTGTTCGGATTGGAATTTAATAAAGGCTTGTGGGAAGCCGGCCATATTAGGCCCAAAAATTCTAATGAGCAGTTTTTATTGGTTACGCTGAATAAGCAAGGGAAAGCCAGTGAGCATCAATACAATGACTATTTTATCGACGATAAAACATTCCACTGGCAAAGTCAGGCATCAACCAAAGCAAATAGTGCCAAAGGAAAAGCAGTTCAGTTTGACGATAAAGTGCATCTCTTTGTGAGAAAAAACAAACTTACCGCAAAAACAGCTTCACCTTTTTATTACCTTGGAAAAATAGATTACCAGAACCATCAGGGCGAGGCGCCAATGAATGTAACTTGGAAATTACACACTCCTTTACCAGCGGAATTGTTCGCTTACTTTAAGATTTAGATTGTGTTCTGGTTGAATTAGCAGGACACATCAATAAAGGATAAACTCCAATTTATTGAGGTGTAAAAATGACTAAACGTACAAATAAGAATTACCCAAATGATTTTAAGCAAGAAGCGGTATCACTGGTAACTGAGCAAGGTTATTCAGTTGTTGAGGCGGCTGCTTCATTAAATATTACTGATAAATTGCTTTATAATTGGGTGGCGAAATTTAAAGAACAAAGCGAAAAGTCTGAGTTATCAACGGATGAAAGAGCTGAACTCATTCAACTCAGAAAAGATAAAAAACGCTTGCAAATGGAGCGTGAAATATTAAAAAAGGCGTCTGAGGATTCAAGCCAACAAAGCAACACTCTTTTCAATCATGTGTGATGGTGTTTTAAATTTCAATGTTTTTCTTGGGCGCTCATTTAATTGAGTTGCGACCTCACTCAGTCGTGCTTGGCTATGTAGTGATAAATCTGTCTTTTTGGGGAAGTACTGTCGAATAAGGCTATTAGTGTTTTCATTTGTGCCTCGCTGCCATGGACACTGAGGATCGCAGAAGTAAACAGGCATCCCAAACTCTTCAGTAAGAACGCTATGTTTAGCCAATTCCATACCTCTGTCCCAAGTCAAAGATTTTCGATATTCCAATGGCATTTGTCTACATATAGCTAGAAGTGCATCATTAACAGAGCCAGCATCTTTTCCCGCTAGTTTGAGAATGATAGTGAAACGTGACTTTCTATCCACTAATGTGGCAATGTGGGTATTTTTTGACCCAGATACTAAGTCACCCTCCCAATGTCCAAGTGATCGCCTATTATCAATATGCTTCGAGCGTTCGTGAATAGAGACACCATTAACAATATTAATTGAGCCTCTATGGCCTTTGCGTGTATGAAAGCGACTGTGTCGCATAGGGCGCTTTCTGCGTAAGTGTTCTGAAAGCGAATGGTCGAGAATGTTTTTTGATCGTACATAAAGCGACTTATAAATTGTTTCGTGTGATACCTGCATCTTTTTACGTCTTGAATATTCGACGCTTAGCCAACCTGAAATTTGCTCCGGTGACCATTTCAATTCAAGTTTATCTATCACAATTTGTTTTAGCTCAGGGTAACGCTGTAGCACGCCAAGCTTCGGTCGTTTCGCCATTCGCTTAGCACGATTGTCTGCATCTACAGCCTTGTAATACCTGCGTCCTCGATTGCGAGCGACTTCTCTAGATATGGTTGACGGAGACCGATTTAACATTTCAGCGATTGCCCGAATGCTCTTCTTTGCTGATAACGCGACGCGTATTTCTTCGCGTTCGCTCAGAGATATATGTGTAATATTTCGATGCCTAGGTTTCGGCTTAATGCCACCTGTTTCCCGTAAAATTGTAAAAACAGAGCCAGGCTTGGCCTCAATTACGCGACCAATATCGCTGAATCCAGCGCCGTTTTTCCATAGGTCAAAAACAAGGTCTCTCTCGCCTGTGGTAAATGTACGTTTTAATCGTTTCATTCAATGTCCTCATGCAAATCAGTAATTTAGTATACCTGTTGCTTTGATGACTTGAATCCTCATCGGCCTTCTTTGCGAAAGAAATGAAGTAAGATATTCATTTATATACAGTTTAGGTAAGCAGTACCCAGTTTCAATGTCATGCCGAGTTATGCTAGTCAGTAAGTCGGCATACTATGCTTGGCGCAAGCGGCCTGCGGTTATTATCAGTGCTCAAACACTGGATTTACATCGCAGAGCTAAAGCGCTTTTTAAGGAAAGTAGAGACAGTTTGGGTAGCCGTGAGCTAGGCAAAAAGCTGCGCAAAGAAGGCTTTGAAATAACACGATATCAAGTGGTTAAGTTGATGAAAAGGTCACGCTTAATTGTTAAACAGCGTATTGCTTACAAAGTAACCACTCAGCGCAAACACAGTGATGCTGTGGCTGATAGCTTGTTAAACATGAATTTTAATCCGCCTGGGCCAAATAAGGTGTGGGCCGGCGACATCACCTATTTGAGGTCTGGCGAAGGTTGGCAGTATTTAGCCGTTGTTATGGATTTATGTGGTCGGCGAATTATAGGCTGGCACTTGTCGAGTCGAATGACGACGGACTTAGTTGAGCAAGCATTTTTAAAAGCATACGGCCTACGCCAGCCTCCAAAAGGCTTGGTTTTTCATAGTGATAGAGGCTCGCAATATACGAGTAAACGCTTTAGAAAGCTACTCAAGGACTTAGACTGCCGCGCCAGCATGGGCGATGTCGGCGCATGTTGGGATAATGCCGTGGTTGAAAGATTTTTTGGTAGCTTAAAACATGATTGGTTGTTCAAAATAGAGCAACCAACACGGGAACACATGAAGCAAGATGTTGCTGCATATATTAAATATTACAATCTGGAGCGGTTGCATTCGTCGAATGGCGATCAATCACCGATTGAATTTGAAAATTCCTTTAGGAATGTGTCCGGTTGGGCTTGACCAGAACAAACCACTTGAACGGAGCGATTCTGATATTGCAAAAAATTTTACAAATACAATATTTTTATACTCTTTAGCGTAGATAAACCCGACCCAATAATTATGTTCGTAAAGAACTTCAAAACCATCCTTACCATTTCTCATTCTATATTTGACAACCCATTGTGGTAGCAATTGAATTTTTGGAAAAGCTTCGAAAAAAAGGTCAATAACTTTCGAATAGTTAATATCATGTTTGTTAAGAGAGCGGAAACTGATGGTCATAACAACCCGGCAAGCCAATCGAAAGTGAAAATAGTGGTAAAAACTTTTAATCCAATCAAGCCGAAACATAATAATATTAATAAGAATTTAAATTTTTTACTTTTTATATTATTCCAAAATAGAAGTTTTGCTCGAAATTCATTTTTCAGTTCATCAATATCTTCTTTCATATATGATTCTCTATATTTTGTGTAATTAATAAGAACAAAATATTACATGAGTTACTAACAGTATTTTGTAACTAGTAGTGTCTATGGTGTAACGAAAGGTAGCATACAGCCTTAATTCCACTCATACTCTTTTGCTTTATTTTAGAACTGGATAGTGATCTCAGCACCTTTTAAGCTGATGCTACGACCAATTGTTAACTTTGCATTGTGCGCTTTACAAATTTCATTAACGATGGCTAAACCCAGACCTGAGCCATCGTTACTTGATTGATTATTTCGCCAAAATGCTTGTAAAGCGAGAGTCTGGTTTTTTTTATCTATGCCCGGACCATTATCTGAAAAGCTTATCCAATTATCGCCGACTTCAACACGGATCAATCCATTTACGTCGCCATGCTTAATTGCATTTTCAATGATATTTTTACAGGCAACCGTCAGTGCACCGTGGTCACCATAAATAACCGAATCATTATTACCTGTTACTATCAGTTCGAGATCTTTATCTTCACGCAGAACCAGCGGACCTAAAAGCTGGCAGGCATCGGTCACGGGTTTGACGATAGGTATCGGCTTATGTAAATAGGTACTCGAGTTTTGCGCCCGGGACAAATCAAGAAGTTGTTCAACACTGCGGCTCATATAAGTTACGTCTTGTAATAAATCTGTGATTAAACCGTCTGGTAGTTCACTCAGCTCAATGCGTGTACGAATGATAGTCAAAGGAGTGCGAAGTTCATGTGCAGCGTTAGCAACAAAACGTTTTTGCTCTTCAAATCCAGCTTCAACCCTTGCTAAAGCACGATTAATCGCATTGGCTAACGGCACAATTTCATTGGGAATTTTATCGATACTGAGACGTTGATCTAATTGGTTTGGTGAGATTTTATTGGCATCCAGAGAAACGCGCTTTATTTTTCTTGTTGTTAATTTGAGGGAAACTAGGCTCACAAGAATAAAGAGTAATACAGAGGCAAAAATCATCACTTTAAAACTGGCTTGAATAGCTGGCATTACTGCCTCTTTTGCAAACTCACCCAGGCGATCACTTCTTGCAACATCGATATAAAGCGCAATATCTTGTAGCTTCACCTGAAGACGAAATCCGGTGATCGGCCCTAATTTCGAGTCTAATCTAATCGCACCAGGAGATAAGTCTACAGGTAAATAATGTAGTAAAGTTTGGATTGCAACAGCATCTGATGCTGAGCTTTTAATGATTTTATTGGTATTTTTATCCACTATCCGAAAACCAAGATTACCGTATAAGTTATCATATGCCCAACTAAGAATGTCCGGGTTATTAACCAGAATTTCTCCTTGATCGTTAATACTTAAAACTTCCATAATATCGTAAGCCAGTTCTTCGGAAGGCTCTTGCGCGGCAAGATCTGCAAAATTACCGGTATTGAACGTAAGCATTGCCACCATTAAAGAGCTGAATAACAATATACCAGCAATACAATAGGCAAATAGCAAGGTCGCTGTAAGGGAATAACGAAACGTCCATAAATAACGAAATAACTTCATGCGGTAACCTTTTCAACATGCAAAATATATCCAATACCCCTGAGTGTTTTTAATTCGAAGGTCGCCCCTGCGCAAACCAGCTTTTTACGTAGTCTGTGAATGGCGACCTGAATTGCATTTTCGCTAACATCATCATCAAAACCATATAGTCTGTCTTTCATCGCATCTTTAGATACTGTGATCCCAGCATTACTGATTAAATAACTCAGAATAGCAATTTCAGTTTTTCCTAAAAATAAAGGTTCTCCCTGAATATCTAGGTGCTTAGAACACAGATCTAGTTTGATATTACCGTGGATCAGCATGCTGCCTGCTAGCGTACCTGGACGACGTAATAATGCCCGTAATCTTGCAAGTAATTCTTCTATAGAAAATGGTTTTACCAGGTAATCATCGGCTCCCAAATCAAGCCCGGTAATTCTATCTTGTATATTTCCTCTAGCGGTTAATACCAGTACGGGAAAATGATAATCTCTCTTTCTGAGGATTTTAAGTACCTCTAAACCATCAAAATCAGGTAATCCGAGGTCGAGAATAACAGCATCATAGTTAGTGATCTCACATAAGGAAATTGCGATTTTTCCACTGGTTGACATATCGCAACTTGCAGGGAATTTTTCACATGCTATTTTTAATAGCTTGGCTACTTTTGGATTGTCTTCGACAATGAGTATTCTCATTCTTGAAACCTTTTCTTAAACTTACCGATACATATTAACTTAGCACAACTAGAATGAGTAAGGTTGAAAATAAGCGTCCACCTATCATTGCCATCCAGCCATTTTTCATAGCCCCCCCGCACAAACTCTCCCGTGAGATGAACGACCAATGCGTGGATGCGTTTACCGCCATTTTTCTATTTGAGGGTGATCCTAATGCATCACTCTAATGTTCTTAACCAGTTAGTTTTCAGCCCGTTGCACTACGACAGAAATAGTCCCCATGTTTGAAGAGTTGTGGGTCACAAGATGTCCGGGTTGGAGAAACCGGAGTGATGCGCGCTCTTCGTCCAGAAAATTTTCGAGCACTGCGTCATACGGAGCCTGCCCCGTCAGAAACGTGCCTTTCACTATGTAAAGCATAGCGCCTCTGACGATTTGCTTCATGTTAGGCGGCATAAAAATGACGCCTTCGGCGGTGCCCGACATCAGAACTTGATCGCGTGCGATCATGCCGTTCTCTACAAGCTGAAATTGTTTGTCGTCGTACAGAAATCGGGTGGACTCCGTATCGGCCAGCGCTTTTTCTACCAGCGATCGGAAAGACAGAATCATTTCGCCTGCACGGGCGTCTTGGCGTATCTCGTCATTGACCTGCGTGACAAGACGCTCGTTTTTTACAAAGCTCTCCCAGTCAAGTGGAACCACGAACAGCCCGCCCGAGGGGAAGCGCTCCGGTCCGCTTTTGGCATCGCTGAAACCTGTGCCCGAATCGAAATTGTCGGGATCAATCAGTCGCGTCAGCACACTCCTGTTGCTGAAATCTCCACACAAGAAGAAACCTTTTTGCGCAGCATCAAAATCCTCGATACGCTCAATGTCGCGATCAAATCTTGTGCAGATCTCGACCTCGTAATCGAGCAGTTCGTCTGCATCCGTTGAAACCGTTGTTACAGGTGGCGTGGCGACCCCGAATTTCGGAAAGTTGAAGACAGACTCCGAGCCTGTCTCCTCCTGATGCTCAGGGAAATTGGTGCCACTTGCCACGTGTCGCGCAGCCGTACCAGCGGCAGGCAAGAGATCACCAAAACTGCGCTGCACAACCGGGAACTGGTCATTGGCATCGGCCTGCGCAATATTGACAAGTGTTTCGATTCCAACGTCCGTCAGAACATCGAAGAAGTCGGTCTTTGTGGTTAGCCCTGCGGCGGTCAGATCAACTGCCGAAATCTGGTCCCCTTGCAGTTCGGTAACCAGCAATACATGGGGAGCTCCGTCTGGCGTGATCCGTTCAAGCGCAAGGGTCAAACCTTTTTGCGGTGAAAGGATACCAGTGGAAAGCGGCTGTGCTTCCCCGTCAAACGGGTTTGTACGTTCAGGGTCTTCAGGCTGCATTAGCCAGAAGCCAGCAGCAATCACAACGGCAGCGGTTGTGGCCAGTTTCAAATGTTTCATATCTATACCTATTGTGATTTTTTTACAAGAACGTCCGGCTTAGAGCCGCAACAGAAAGCCTGTGGAAATGCTGACCTTCAATTTTGCTTGCAAAGCGAATATAAAAAGTATGTGCCGGCGTCACTTTGGTTGTGGCTAAAGCTGGTTTAAAATACATATGCATAACCAAGGATCATGCTAGCTGCATGATCAACATCAATAATCGGGCTATCTTTTATTGAGTCATCAAAAACTGTAAAGTCCAACATCGCGACAAATCTGTGATGAGGTCCCGAAAACCAGGTACTTCTGATCCCCATCACAAGGTTAACGGCAGAATCAGCCTGATAAAATTGACGTGTTTGAGTCGCTTCAGTACTTTTTACACCATAATAATAGTTAACTAAGTCATCGCTAAGATATTCTGCACCGATATAAGGTGAGAGCTGGCCATTGTCAAAGTTAATGGGATAACTAAAGGAAATGTCCGCCTGATATCCTTCATGTTTGCCTAGTGTATCTGCGACGACTCCTATGCCAATTTTTCCAAAGCCGGTGTCATAACTGTATTCAACACCTAAGTCTAGAGTGCCATCTCGGTCATCCATGCCCGTCAAATATCGACTATCCGTTGCTTCATAGCCGTCCAGTCGATAATTCCCAGTCAAACCGAATGTATAATTATCATTGCCATATAACTCATAGCCAAATTTAGGACCCATTAGATAAAACTTACCGTAATTAATGATAAATATAGGTACAGCCATGCTATCACTATCCAGCTCAGTGTAACCTTCATCTTCAATGATAATACCTAGGCCAACACCCCAACTTAATTCAGGTTCAGCATATTTATCAGCTGCATATGCTTGTTGTGCGCCTATTAAAAAACCAACGGTAATGAGCGAGTTTATAATTTTCATATTAGTACCTTTTAATGTTGTAAAATCAGTTCCATAAAGTATCTGTAGCTTAATCAATCGAGTTGCCAATCAGACAACATGGTAAAGATTAACAGTTGAATCTTTCTTGAAACTTACGCATAGAAAATAAATCAGCAAAAAATAAAAATATATCTGAGTTTGTTGATCCCCCATATGTGACTATTGATAAGTCTACAATTATCACTGTGTCTTAAAAATAAATCCCCCGTCCCGATAGATAAATTTTATAAATTAAATATGAGGGGGAAATTCGAATTTGAAGTCGCTCTGCACTAACTTAGTGGTATCGTGGCGAAAAAGCAGCCTTTCATTTTACGAGATATATTCAATAACTTAGGTATTATGGATAAACAAAGAAAGGCATGGTAAAGGTTGGCTATCACGCCGACCTTTTGATGGTCTCAGGCAATCCATTGCTAGACATAACAACAATATATAATATTGAGAAAGTATGGAAATATGGTTGCGAAGTACAACGAATTAAGAAGACAATAATAAATAAATGATAAAAGTTAAGGTATCTGTTTTATAAATTCTTGATATGCCAATATGGCTTCTTCTTTTTTCATCGTTCTGCCATGATCAATATCCGGAATTATGGTTAATATTTTAACCTTACTTGAGCTGACATCATAAAGTGCTTGTGAAAACTTAACTGGCGTTGTTTCATCATTTTCGCCGACTAATAACAAGAGGGGTTTTTGATACTCTCTTATCTTATCGATGTTATTCAGCGACGCAAGCTCTGGGGATACTGTCACCGTAGAAAAAAGTTTTGTCCATAATGGGGTTGTTTGAGTAATGAGGTCGGTCACTGAACCTATAGCACCATCAAGTACTACACCATCAATATTACGTTCATTGATAAGTTCGCTCACTATTATTGAACCCATTGAAATACCATGAATAATAATAGGTAAATCCTGTTTGTTTAATTTATTAGCAAAATCAAAAAACATTTAACGCATCTTTTTTAAAGTCATCAATTGATAAACTTTCTTTCTTAGTACTAGCTCCTACGCCTCTATAGTCAAACCAAGTAACATTGGCAGGAATTAACGCAAAGCGTTCAAGGATTTTTACAGAGGAACTGATTTTCATCCCACTACCACCAAATAAAACAATACTAACCTTTGCTTGTGGATGAATAAACGATATCCCATTAAGTATTACGCCATCAGCAGTATTTATCGATACTTTACTTAATTTTGCCATCGATAAATCTGTATCAAAACTTGATTGCATTTTTTCAACATCAAGTGAGACTACTTGCTTATCTTGATAAATGATTTTTTCTGGAGTAACGTTAATTGCACAACCATTAAGTAATAAACATAAACCAATGACTCTCATATTTCTTGTAGACATATTTTTCCTTTAATTTTATAAACTCAACTTTATGGGCTAATGTGAACTACATTAAACTTCCGCTTTATATTTTTCATATAGCACCTTATAGTGTTGTAAAAATCCATAATGTATCGGTAGCTTAATCAAGCGAGTTGCCTACCTGACAACATGACAACATGACAACATGACAACATGACAACATGACAACATGATAAAGTTTAACAGTTGAATCTTTCTTGAAACTTACGCATAGAAAATACATCAGCAAGAAATAAAAATGTAACAACATCATAATAATTGCCAATACCATAATACAAAGTGAACGCTTAAAAAAGCATAATCCGTATTCCACTATTTGACAAATTTTCTCATGAGGCTTGCAAACTAACTTTGCTTTTAACGTTTGATTGGCTTTTAGTGCGCACTCTACAAAGCCTTGCCACAAGCACTGGCGTAAATACCAACGTCAGTATGATGGAAAAGCCAACGCCACCGGCAAGTACTACTGCAAGTGGTGGCCAAAGTGTACCTTCACTAAACAATAACAAGGGGATAAGCCCGCCCACAGTGGCGAAGGTAGTCGATAAAATATGCCGACCTAGTTGCGGCGCTAGAAGAATGACGGAAAGTGCTACACTATTGTAGACGATGTTCTTCACAGTCCCTGAAGGGCCTATCCGATTCGTCAGTGGGTTTTAAGCCTTCCTATCCCTTTGGGATTGCTGTTGGCTCGATATCCAAGTGAATTGAGTAAAGTCATGGGTATCATTCACCGCGCCATATCTACGCACATTGTCAATCGAGCAGGCTTTACAACTAAACAAGCCAAGACAGGTGCTGTTACACTTATTTAACGCTTTGGTAGCGCGTTGAATCTAAATATCCACTTCCACATGCTGTTCTTAGAAGGTGCTATTAACGAAAATTCATGGGGTGGCACCACCTTCACTCGCATCAAAGCACCATGTCACAACGATATGGTCGAGCTCGTCCACACCATCAGCCATTATCGGCTTGCATTTTATGGCGGCCAAGCCTAAACAGATTATTTACAATGCCATGACACGCTAAAAATCGTTGTGCTTGGCCTTGGGATGTAAACCGCCGCATTTGCCGTTCTTGTTGTCTACTAGGCTGATGAGACAATTCACAGCGATTGTTTTCGTATTGTTGGGTTGAATAAGCAACGCTGGGCATAATTTCCCTTCTCGCAGCCCAATAACTGCGCAATTTGTCGATGACTATCTTTAATGGCCTTGCCTGCTGGCCCTTCAATAACTTTTTAAAGAACTTCATTGCGGCGTTTTGGTGCTCTTCCAAAATGTCCGTATTCATGTTTTTGTTAGCTTTCTTGGGCTCCATTCTAATAATGGTAACGACAAGAAATGATGATGATTGAACTGTCTTTAACGGCATAAACTAAACGATTTGTATCATCGATTCGACGCGACCAAAAACCAGTAAAATTTTCTTTTAAAGGCTCTGGTTTACCAATGCCATCAAAGGGTGAACGCCTAGCGTCTAGTATAAGTTTATTAATACGCTTGAGCGTTTTCTTATCTTGGGTTTGCCAATACAAATAATCTTTCCAGGATTCATCAGTCCATGGCAATAACCTTTTACTCATCAATCAACTCCCTTTGAATGTTCTCACCTGCTTTATATTGTGCGATAGATTTAGCTAAGTGAGCCGCATTTTGGGGTGATTTGAGTAAGTAAACGGTTTCCATCAAACTGTTATAATAATCAAGTGACATTACAACAGCATCCTCCGAATCTCTTCGTGTAATAATCGTAGTATCTGCGTCATTAACGACTGTGTCCAAAACAGCCTTTAAACCGTTTCGAGCATCTGTAAAAGATACAATTCTCATAAAGCTTCCTCATGTACAATATAGAAGACAAGTATATATTAAAACCACAAGGTTGTACAAGATAAGGTACAAGTCAAGGCTAACTGAAAGCTATCGCTGTATTGTTCTCAGGTTTAGCCCAGATGCTAAACATAAACCTGCACTAACAGGCCGTTGGATACCTTTAAATTAAAGCAAAATCAGCCCTTGTTGCATACAACAGGGTAGTGGTTTATTCTTTTCATACTTTATTTTTCTATTCTAATTCCAGTTTTGAGGTCCCGATCTTATGCAACGTTCTTCCATGCTTTTGTCCACGTCTTTATCTGCTTTGTTGTTTTGCTTCGCCGGCTTGTTTTTTCATGTCCATGCACATGCCCAGGACGCGTCGACTGCTGTTTCATGGGAGGCGCTTTGCGCTGTCTCGGTGTGTCGCGGCACCGGTCATGACGGCGTGTTTGCGGCGCGCTTCTCGCCGGACGGTCGGCAATTAGCCGTGGACGTACGAAGAAGCGACAAGAGCGGCCTGTATCTGGTCGACCGAGACGATGAGACTCGCTTCTGGACTCAAGGCCATTCAGCCGCATGGCTTGCCAACGGCAGTGGCATCGTGTTCGTGCATGACAACGACCTGTGGTCAATTGAGGTGGGCGCAAACAGCGCCAAGCGTCTAACCAATGATGAAGCTGATGTGCGTGCCCCGCGCCCATCCCCTAACGGTGATAAGGTTGTTTTCGCCAGTGGCCGTTCAGGACATCAAGATCTCTGGCTGGTGCCGGTCGACGGCAGTGCGCCGCCACAGCAGTTGACGAAAGGCGCGATGCCACAGGATGAAACGCGCTTCGCTCACAGCTGGTCTCCCGATGGGTCGACAGTTGCCTACTACTCAAACCGTACCGATACCTGGTCAAACGATCTGTGGTTAGTTGATGTCGAGGATCAGGAGGAAAAGCAGCTGACCAAGTCCTTTATGGGACTAGGCGACCCATCTTGGTCGCATGATGGATTGCGCATTGCTGCGTTCGGTGCGGCCAAATCGGCACATTGGTACACCGAAATGTCGGATCTGTTCATTATCGATACTAAAAATGGCACTGCCGAGGCGCTTTCTATGCAGATCACGGCGCGTGAGCCTGGCGCGCCAGCCTGGTCAGGAGACGGTAGCGAGCTGTTCTTTTCCAATCATAGCCGTGGCGAAGTTACATTGTGGCGGTTGCCGGCCGCCGGCGGTGTCGCAACCCGGATGAGCCAAGCCGGAGGTTTGATCCACGATTGGGACCAAAGTCCCCAAGGCGACGAATTCGCCCTAGTGCGCTCTACGCCGACTCGGGGCAAAGAAATCGACTTGCTGGCGACGCGTGGCGGTAGCTTGACCCAACTGACCCAATTTGCCAGCAACTGGTCGGGTTTGGTTGTGCCTGAAGAAATCAGTTATCGAAGCTGGGATGGCTTGTATATTCAGGCATTTATCTTCCGGCCACCAGGCTTCGATGTAGACAAGACATATCCTGTCGTAGTGCAAGTCCACGGCGGCGGAACTCACTCCTATTACAACGGGCTCAATCTAGTGGAGCAGCGTCTTGCCCAGCAGGGCTATGTAGTGTTTGCAGTGAACTATCGTGGAGGCTCGGGCTTTGGTCGCCGTTTTCAGGACCTATCAAAAAACGACTGGGCCAACGGTCAGGCACTTGATGCAGCGGCCGCCGCCGACTACATTCGTGCCCAGCCGTGGTCGAGCGGTAAGGTTGGTATTTACGGCTATAGCTATGGCGGTATCATCAGCCTGGCTGCCATCGCTCGGGCACCGGACGCTTTTGATGCAGCCGTACCCATGGCCGGGATCTACGACTTTGCTTCGTCCCATGAAAATGCCGAACGGCTGATCCAGCTGTGGGCCACTCAGGGCCATGGTGGTTCGCCACAGGAGCGCCCAGAAATTTATGCGATCAGCAATACCATCAGCCGCCTTAATGCTGTAAAAACACCTGTTCTTTTAATGCATGGTGAAAGCGACACGATCGCACCGTTTGAGCAGTATCAGCAAGCGGTGGCTGAACTTAAACGTCACGGCAAGGTGCTCGAAGCACATAGCTATGCCGGCGAGCCGCACCGATTTCGCGACCCTGCTAACCGGGTCGATATGTACCGTCGCCTAGAAGCCTGGATGGACCGCTGGCTCAAACAGCCGCCTCAGAAGTCATTGCAAGATGCTCCCTGAATTTCAGCACCCTGATATACTTTAGAAAGAGGAATTTTGCTATAAGACAAAGCACAAAGGATATGTTGTTAATGTGGCGTCGCAGTAATCCGTAGCCAATTGCAGCTGTTTTGATGTTTTAACATCCGGATCGCACCATCTCCCCAGAGCCTCATCATGTAAAATACCCTGCAAACATCGCAACAGGAGACTAATATGGGCTTTTTGAATATTTTCGAAAAAGACAGTGACGGTAAGCAAAAGCGGATTGAGCACCGCGGTAAATATGCGCGTCTCAGTCGCACCGGTGGTGTATCGCTGCGTAAACAGGCGAAAATTGCGGGTGTTTCGGTTACTGCCAATACCATGCAAGGTGTGCGTGTTTCAAAACGTATCGCAAAAAATACACGCATTGCCATGCAAAATGGCCGTTTTGTTCTTCAAGGCCATTATGGCAGCGGTCCTGCACGTTTAAATATCTCTAAAACCGGGGCAACAGTATCATCGCGTAATGCATTGGGCGCCTTTAACTGGGTGAAACCCAATCGTTCCTCCGTCAAAATTGCCGGCATACAGTTACGCGGTAAGAATGCAGCGAGCATTCAAGTGGTCTATATGCTGTTTTCAGCGGGGTTCTACAGCATAAAGTTTTTAGGGCAGGCGCTTATCCAAGCGTTTGCATTAACGATGGCAATACCCTCTGGATTTAACGCCCTAAAACAGCGTGTTAATGGCGCACGATTTGCCCACCGTTTAATCAAAGCAAGGGTGTTATTGCAGCCTAGTATCAGTAATTGGCAATCAACAGAACTGCTGGCGGCAATCTTGTTAATTTTAGCAGGTTGGGGCCGAGGTATGCGGGCTGAAGATGCAGCGCATCATATTGCCCAGTATCTTCAGCAGCAGCCTGATAATCTGCTCTTGTTGCAAACCACCTTGCCTATTTTACATTCAAGCGCCCAACAGCTAGAGCAGTTACGAGCCGGCTATGAAGATAAAGCCTCCGGTGATCCACGTGTTATGATGGCGCTCTTAACACAGCAGTTAGCTGGTATCCTAAGCCCTGAAGATACAGCAGAAGCCCTACTAAGTGTCGACGAATTAGCTCTAGCGTTGGGCGCGCGCACTGTATTTCAAGACGAATTAGTGCAGATTTTTGCAGAGTTTGCTGGCTTGCAATTTACCTCGCTATCGGTCGATAAGCCTCAGCAAAAAGCAGCAAATCATCCCGCAGCCTACTTAGATAAATTTGCCAGCAAGCCCCATCTTGTCAATTTCAATACGGCGACTTTACAACAATTACAAACGCTCCCGCACATTGGAGTGGGTCGCGCAAAAGCAATTATTGCCCTGCGACCGATTAACAACATATTACAATTACAGGCAATAAATGGGATTGGGCCAGCGCGTTTAGCCGACATCGCTGAATATTGTGTTACGTTATAGTGAGAGCTTGTGGTATTCACATTGCTTGGTTATACATTGTGCGGTTTTACCGACTTACAACGCATATTCTTCACCAAAGATTAGCCGCTTTACACCCAAACTAATTTGTGACAGTCACAACAGTGCTAATTCGAGACTTTATATACTTCGCAAAGCCATTAAGGGTAAGAGCAGACTTTAGTTACTCAATAACCGAAAAAGGGTTTAAAAACTGGCGGCGCCAAAATAACTGACGATCAATTTCACTCAATTCTGCTTCATCGCAAACGACTTGCCAATTTTGTCCAATAACGGATATTTGGTGCTCAAATATCCCAAATGCCTCGCTTTTGCTTATTAAGAACTTGGGCGCAACCATTAAACAGGTTTTAAACTGACTCAAATTGTTATCACCAACAATACGCATAGCTTGCCCAGCTTCATTGCCTGTGCTCCCCTACGGACAGATATCATATGCTGGCGTCAAACTTAAATGTTTTCCATCCCAAAATGCAGCGTGATTGCGGGCATGGTCGTTGGTATTGCCACACAAAATATTGAACACCAGCCTTGAGAATAGCTCTCTAAGAGTATCTTTAGGTTTTGTAAACCGATGGCGAATAATTTCGGATAATGTTTCATAGCTAGCATAGCGCTGCCGTATCAGTGTCTTTGCCTTTTGAGCCTAGCTTTTTGTTAATGGAGCGCTTAATTTTCTCTCTAATCTGGCGGCACGAATAAGTCTAGAGAAGAGCGCAATGGCTTCTTCGGTATATCTAGAATAGGAACGATTCACAGATTTTGGCATGTTCACTCCAAAGGCTTGATTTATACATAAACCCATAGGAGGTCTATTGGTTTTTATATAAGCCATAATGTGAGAAAAGAACGAAAGATAGTCAAGGAAAATGGGTTAGTATACAACGCATATAGAAACGTTACGTTCTCATTATTAAACCAACGGCAGGTTTTGAGATAAGCTGACATTGACGTACCCAACATTGCTTCCATCACACGCACATTCGTTATTTAAAAGATTCTAGAGCACCTTGATAAAAACTCTAGTCATCGACAGAAACAAAGAATTTGCTAGCAGGCACTGTTGAGGTGCTTAGACTCCGTCATACTATTCGCCGGATATTCTCTGTAGAAATAAGTGGAAGCTAATGTGCGTGAAGAAGCTAATTTGGCCTATCTTTTCAGGTTAACGTTCACATACATAAACCGAAACACAATTTCATTCAACTAAAAACCTGTACTAAAAGACAGTTTGTCAGCTGTCATCTCAGCAAAATCATCACGTGTTGAACAGATCAGGAGACCCACTTATTTGGTGTTAATCTTTTTTCAGCGGTATTACTGGCTTTATAGTCATAAATCACACGACTAGCTCCAAGGATGGTGATACTGATTAAGCCCTAAAAACGTCTTTTATTTCGGTCTCGCACTAAAGCGGGTCACAAACGCTCTTTACAAATGCAGCTCAGGGTGGTTTGAACACACCGCCTAATCGGCGTGTTCGAGGGGCCCGCCCTCATCACAATTACAGCATGGCGTTTCCCATCCTACAAGCCCGCCTTCAGGGCACACCACCAATTACCTTGACCGGTCGTATTGCCTCATTTAATAAAATCCGTAAAACCTTGATAGAAAAACACTACTACTTTCCCAATATGAAATACAAAGCTCACCAGCGGCTGACGGCGAGCTTAGTATTCCAGTGTTTCGTAAGTACACCATTATGTATTGGCCGGATAATCCGCCAATAGTGGCAAATTTAGAAACGCGCATTCAAAAAAGAGACTATACGTCTATTTGATGTTATTATTTGTGTCTAATTAAAAGCTACGAATATCTTAAGAGTGTACACTGTGGTTGGAGAAACTCGAAATGACTAAACCCATCGTTATAGTCGGCGCAAGCCACGCTGCTGTTCAATTAGTTACTAGCCTCAGGCAACAGGGTTGGCAACACGGGATCACTATAGTAGGTCGCGAGAAACATTTTCCTTACCATCGGCCACCACTCTCAAAAACTATGTTAACAGACGGAAAATCCGTAGAGAGTATTCTACTTAGATCGAAACTATTTTATGAAAAAAATCATGTAGAGATGCTCCTCGGCCAATCTGTTGAGAATATTAATAAAAACGATAAATCAGTGACCTTATCGAGCGAGAAAGTTTTGAGCTATAGCAAATTAGTACTGTGCATCGGCTCAAACCCAGTTTATCTTAACTTGCCGGGTGAAACACTTAAAGGAATAGGCTATTTGCGCGATTTTGGTGATGTAGATAGACTCAGTAAGTTTGTTAAAAAGGGGAAGCGAGCAGTACTTGTAGGTGGTGGTTATATTGGCCTAGAGGCCGCTGCCGCGCTGAGATCTTTTGGCATGGAAGTTACAATTTTAGAGAGTATGGAGCGTATACTAAGGCGAGTGACCGAACCAGAGATATCAGCATTTTATACCAATGCTCATACTACTAGAGGTGTAAATATCGTTACCAATGCACAGGTATCGGCATTTAGTGGTGAGGAGCAGGTACAAGAGGTGATATGTAACGATGGTCAACGCTTCCCTGCAGATTTAGTCATTATTGGTGTAGGCGTTAGACCAAATGTTATGTTAGCTGAAAAAGTGGGCATTGAAGTAGATAACGGTATTGTTGTGAACGCACAAATGTTAACCAGTGATCCCGATATATATGCTATTGGCGACTGCGCATCATTTCCTAGCCCTTTTACTGAAGCGCGCATAAGACTAGAGTCAGTTCCAAATGCAAATGAACAGGCAAAATGTGCAGCAGCATCCTTATGCGGTAAGTTAAAAACGTATGACGCCGTACCTTGGTTTTGGTCTGATCAATTTAATATGAAACTTCAGATTGCTGGTTTAAGTCACGGTTATGATAATATAGTGCTACGCGGTGACACAATGTCGGAAAAATTCTCTGCGTGGTATTTTAAAGAGGACATTCTGCTCGCCGTTGACTGCATAAATTCGCCTGCAGACTTTATAACTGCAAAGAATTTATTAACAGCTAGAAAGAATCCTGATAAACACCTTATTGCTTTATCCGAAAAGGCTATTATTGTTTGAGATTAATATTAGAACGATCCAACTAACAGGTCACGTTATTACAATGTGCTAAGGTTTAGAAGTACTCATATCTGCATTTGAATTTCAATTAATATAATCTAGGCGATTTATTTACTGCGAATATTATTTGGTATTGATTAAGTGCAGTAGTTGTAAAATTAAATAATATTTAACACTGGATGAAAATGAGACAGTTAGATTTAGAACAAAGGCCCACTCGTCGGAATAGGGAGAAAAACACAAGAAAACCATTGATAGAGGAACGTCTGCTTGATGCAATGGAGAAGATGCTAGAAGAAGGTAACAGTTTAGGGCAGATTACAATCGATGATTTGGCTAGCCGCGCCGATATTGCTAGGTCTACTTTTTATACTCACTTCAAAGATAAAGGTGAATTGGTAGCTCGGTTGATGGGCGTGGTCACAAAGGATATCATTGACGGCGCGGGTTTGTGGTTTAAAAACTCAGAAAAAGCAAACCCAGAAGATTTGCATGAAGGAATAAAGGGCATTGTGTATGCATTTAAAAAGCATCAAGCTATCGTGGCAGCAATTCAGGATCTGGCTCCTCATGATGATAATGTAAGACGTTTATACGAAGAGATGATGACCACGCTATGTCATAAAAGTGAACTTGCTGTTCATGCGGTTCACCAACAAGGAAAGGCAAAAAAACAGGCGACGGCAGAGGTGGCAAAAATTTTGACTTGGATAAATACGCTTTACCTCACTAACTTCGTTTCAAAGTGTGAGAGCAAAGATCTGGATTCTCTTGCCGAGGCCTTAGGTCACATAACCGTAAGCGCTATATTCAATGGTAACTAATTGATAAAATGCCCACCTGCTTGATGCGCAGAGGGGCAGCTAGTTCAATAAGAAGCTGTGCCACCATCAACAGAAATTGGTGCGCCACTTACTCCTCCACCGAGTTCCGATGCAAGCATTACGGTTATTGCTGCTACTTCTTCTAGTTTTATAGGTCTTCCAATAGCGGCTTGCTTTGCATACGCATCAATAAGTTCATCGTAATCCATGCCTGCAGCTTCAGCTGCAGAACCAGCATTATCCCTGATTAGATCAGTGATAACTAAACCGGGGCAGACTGCGTTTACTGTAACTCCATACGGACCTCCTTCCTTCGACATACACTTAGTCAGGCCGATCACACCGTGTTTAGTCGCCGAATAATGTGAGAATCCGACCTTCCCTTGTTTTCCTTCAACGGAAGAGATATTTATAATACGTCCGTAATTTTGTTTTTCCATTACGCGCATCGCGGCGCGGGATGCTTTAAAAACAGATGTGAGGTTCAGCGCAATGATATTATCCCATGTTTCATCGTCCATTTGAGAAGCGGGCGCGAATCCCCACACACCTCCAGCGTTATTGACCAAGATGTCAAGTCTGCCTCCTTGCTTAACAGCACTATCGACCATTGCATTAATGCTCTTGCCGTCCGTGACATCGCAGGCAATAAAGTGACATTGCTTACCTAAATCTTGAGCCACCTGCTCGCCTACCTTTTCATCTCTACCACTAATGAAAACCTTAGCTCCCTCTGCTATAAAAGCCTCAGCAATGGCGCGTCCAATGCCGCGCGAACCACCAGTAACCAGGGCCACTCTATCTTTTAATAAATTTTTCATGTTTCACCTCTTTATTTCTTTTTTTGATGAGATAGCTTCAAGTAAGTTGTCTTTTATATGCCTTTTTAACAACTTCCCATTCGGCAATCTAGGTAACTCAGTTGTAAAAACAACTCTCTTTGGACACTTAAAATGCGCTATCTTTTCACGGCAAAATTCAATAATTTCGTTTGCTAATTGGGGGCTTTTGTTATAATAATCGTGTAACTGAATCACGGCGACTACTTCTTCGCCAAGCTCCTCATGTGGCACTCCTACTACTGCAACATCAAGTATTAGGTCGTAAGACATAAGCGTGTTTTCAACTTCAAGTGGGTAAATGTTGACACCACCGGAAATAATCATAAAGTTCTTTCTATCTTTCAAATATAGAAAGCCTTCTGCGTCTATATATCCAATATCGCCTAGAGTGCTCCATCCCTTCTCGTTATAAGCTTCTTGTGTTTTACGCTCGTCTCCCTTATATGAAAAAGGCGGTAAACCAGAAAAATATATTTGACCTGTCGTACCTGCTACTTCAGGAACACCATGCTCGTTGCAAATATGCAGTTCACCCAGCACTGCCTTACCAACTGACCCTGGATGTTCCAACCATTCCTCAGGGGTAATAGCAGTTAAGCCATTAGTTTCACTGCCGGCATAATATTCATGAATTATCATGCCCCACCAATCGATCATTTTATGCTTTATCTCCGGTGCACAGGGTGCGCCTGCATGTGCCACGATTCGCAGTGACGATTGGGAGTACCTTTGCTTTATCGTAGTGCTTAGGCTGAGCATGCGTACAAACATAGTTGGTACGAATTGAGTGACATCTACCTTGTAAGTGTCTATGAGCCTTAAGGCATTTTCAGCATCAAACTTTGGCATAACAACCACGCAACCACCATAACGAAGCACCGATAATGTCCAATTTAATGGTGCAGCATGATAAAGAGGTGCCGGACAAAGGTATACAGATTGACAATCAAATTTATAGTAATTGGATAAAAACTCTTCAATAGGCGCTGGCGTTCCAAATGGTCGGTCGTTCACCGGTCTTAATATGCCTTTGGGCTTACCAGTCGTCCCCGATGAATAAAATAAGACCTGTCCTTCAGATTGTTTAAACGCATACTCAACAGAAAATGTACTTTCGAACTTACGTTTTATAGCTCCCCAGACTTTTTCATCATCCACGTTTAAGATTGTTAGCGATAAATTTTTACAAACATCTTTGTACAAGTCAGAGGTAATCAGTAATGCAGCATCAGAGTCGGTGACGATATAAGTAATTTCTGCTTGTTTTAAATGACTATTGATCGGGACTAACTGCATCCCCATTCTGAGCAAAGTTAATGCGCAAACAATATATTCGTATCGGTTTTCCATTAACACAGCGACGGGTTTGGACGAATCCACTCCAAGGTGCTGCATATAATTTCCAAACGCGATACTGGCCTTGTTTAACTGCGCATAACTTAGTGCTACGTTATCATCAAAAATCACAGCAATTTTATCTGGCGAGTTTTCAGCCTTTTTTGAAAAATGTTTCATTGTTCAAACCACTACACATTATTGAATTTCATGGGCAATTTTTTGAGACCCTGTAAAAAATTGGACTGCACCCGTTTGGCCTTACCAGCAAGTTCAACGTGATTAAAGCGCTTGGTAAATTCTTCTAAAAAGACACGAATCTGCAGCTCACCCAGACGATTTCCAATACACATGTGCTGCCCCGTGCCGAACGTGAAGTGGCGATTATTTTTACGTTCTATATCAAATTCAAATGGACGCTCCCATATCTCCTCATCGCGATTAGCTGAAGGATACCACATCACTATTTTTGAACCTTTAGCAATTTTTACGCCGCGTATCTCAACGTCCTCTGTCGCAGTTCGTCGAAAATGCATCACAGGAGACACCCATCGTAAGATTTCTTTAACGGCACTTGGGATAAGCTCTGGGTTAGCAATTAACTTTGAAAGCTGGTCAGGATATTCAGCGAATGCTAACAGTCCGCCGGAAAGAGTATTTCGCGTAGTTTCATTTCCTCCAATAACCAACAGAATAAAATTACCAAGGAAGTCAGCTTGGCTTAACTTTGTGCCGTCATATGTTTTGGATATTAAGCTGATCATATCGGTACCATCGCCATCCTTACCCGCATCTAGCAACTGCAACGCAAATTTGACCAAATTCTCAATAACTTTACCCATATGCTCAGGCGATTGACGAAATTCTGGGTCACCCTCACCAACTAAGCAATTTGTCCAAGCGTAGAGTTCTGCTTCCATTTCTGGAGGGCACCCCAAAATCTCAACTAGCGTTTGTATGGGGATGGGCGCACTTAATGAACTGATGACATCAAACTGTTGACCAGGAACGACGGCATCTAACAATGCACTGATGCGCTCACGTATCCGTCCCTCCATTGACTTCATAGCTGCAGGTGTAAGACCGCGCATAGCCGATTGACGAACCCCGACATGCTCTGGTGGATCCAGCGATATCATAGGTCGACCGATTGTAGCGTTGTCCTCACCTGCTGCAACTAAACCTACTTTGTCTTCATCAAAAATTCGGTGTCCACCATTTTTTGTTGCAGAAGAAAATAGCTGAGGATTTCTTGAGACATACTCTATGTCCTTATATTTTGTTAATACCCAAAAACCTCTATCATTTTTTTCTTCACTCCAAACTACGGGATTTTCAGCTCTCAATTTAGTAAATAGATCATGGGGAAATCCTTCTTTAAAATAATCAGTCTCAGCGAGATAAATCGGACCAAAGGTCTCTAATGTTTGTGCCATTTTAGCAATCCTTAACAGTTAAATTGTCAAAAAAATAGGAACGTTACGCAATGTCATTTAAATTATTGTAAATAACTTGTAACAGGTTTTATAAGTATTACATTATTTTTCAAACACTGTATACACTTAAAATGGACAAAGTGTCTTTTTGTGAAAAATATAATTACACCCATTATTCTTTACCCACTTTAAGAATGAATTTTCTTATATTTTATCCCAAGCAGTCAGCACAGTTGACTTATGAATAAATCTGAGGTTCACCGATCTGTGAACGTTTAGTAAAGGAAAATATACTTTTTTGTATCCTCATCGACACCTTTGCTGTAGTCAGCCGGTGGGAAAGCAAAAATCAGATCTGTTGAAGAATATGTTAAAACGGTAAGCGGCAAAGCCTGCCTATTATGTAAGTAATGCCCGAGTTAAAAGCTGCTGTCGGAAGAAAACTTGTTCCTAAAGCAATGAATGGATCTAGGCATTAGTCGCGCGTAAAGGTAAAAGTGTGCGGCAGTTACGTTGCATATTTTCGACCTCGGGTTAATTGTGGTCAATCTGTCTTTCGTAAACTGGTCGGTGCAACGCCGGTCCAAGTTTTAGGTGCTGAACCGGCTGCTATACTGTGAATTAGGCTGTGCAACAGATTCAGAATGCGCCTAAATGCATGACTTGTTCAAAATGCCCAATAATTTCATCTTGCATTAAATTAGTAATATCCTGCTGTAAATTAATAAAGGACTCCACTGACAAACGTGTATTACGGATTTCGACAATTTTTGCGCGTATATTATTTTTATTCATTAATTACAGTTATTTAACGTTTTATTAACGATATTTTTAAGCAGTTCTGCTGCAAAATAGCTTTAAAAAGTGATGTATTTCATTGCAATCGCTCAAATGTTGATAACCAATATTGTAGTTTATTGCCTATTTATTTGTAGACAATCGCCATTGTATAGTAGGCCGCCAACGCTCTAAACTCAAAAAATGATGATGGCATTATCACTTGATTGTCAATCCCTTATGTAAATTTGCAAAGGACGATTTCTTACAATGAGTAATACCGCGTATCGACATAATGCAATTCGACCCCCCGGTCTAAAGGCAAAAAAGATGGAGCCCTTCATGAGGTCACGCCACTATCACTGGGTCAAGCTTATTGCGAGAGTTACAATTACGTCATTACTTCCGAAATACAGATTCTTACCAGATTTATTATACAAGTTGGAGATTGCAATACTGTTGTAATTTCAGTCAAAGACGGCTTTATCAATCGCAATAATACATTTGAGATTACCAACGTTTTTACTGATGTTATTACGTTGGGGCAGCCAATGGGTGCAGCAGCTGCAATGCTTTTCAGTGCGCTTCTCGATGAATTAGAGAAGCGAAGTTTAAAACGTGGATTAATTGCCCTTTGCCTTGATGGTGGTCAAGGAATAGCAACAATTATAATTTTAAACAATGTATACATTTAAAAGTAGACAAGGAGTCTTTTTTAGTATTATATTTACATGAGGTTAACAAAAGTTATACACGGTAGGCATGAGCAATCTCGATGCAGCCTTTATAAACATGTTGAATGAGCAGAAATATTGGGAGTAGTGTATGAGTTGGACAGATTTAGTTTTACCGAAGCAAGACTGGGCCACAAGAAGCGACATCAAGTCTTCATTAGTACCTTGTATAGATCCATGTACAGAGAAACCCTATGCTGACATCCCAATAGCAAATCATGCTGTAGTTGATGAAATAGTTTCAAAGGCCCACGCCAGATTTAGAAGCTCAGAGTGGCAAAATATACCGCCACTAGGCCGCGAGAAGCTCATGCATGCACTGGCAGATGCAATTGACAGAGACAGTGAACACTTAGCAAAGCTTGAGGCACTAGATACGGGAAGGCCAATAAGTGTTACAGAAACGGTCGATATCCCATTAGCATCCATGTGGCTAAGAACCTATGCCGGTTGGCCAACTAAAATGTATGGCAAGAGCGGAAGTTTGGCTGGTAGCGGGCCCGAGTTTCTCGCGTACACGACACGCAGGCCAGTGGGCGTAGTCGTTGCTATTGTACCCTGGAATTTTCCCCTTATTCTTGCCATGTTTAAAATAGGACCAGCATTAGCGGCGGGTTGTACGATAGTTGTTAAACCCCCATTAGAAGCTCCTCATAGCCTTTTAAGACTGCAAGAGTTAGCAATTCAGGCTGGTATACCACAGGGTGTTATCAGCGTGGTAACCGGCGATGGCGAGACAACTGGTCAAGCTTTGATTCAGCACCCCCTAGTAAGGAAGATTGCGTTCACCGGCTCCACTCAAACAGGCCAGCATCTGCTTGCTCAATCAGTTCCAGATTTAAAACGCATTACATTAGAATTAGGGGGTAAATCACCCTCCATCATTATGCCAGATGCAAACTTAAACTTAGCAATTCCAAATGCTATCGCTGGTGCATTTTTCAATAGCGGACAAGTGTGCTACGCCGGAACGCGTCTTTATGTTCATCGCTCGCTTTATGACCAGGTAGTTGAAGGTATTCAAAGCGGTGCGAGCGGGATTAAATTTGGTATGAGTGACGACAGATCATCAGAAATGGGGCCGCTAATAAGCGCCCGACAATATCAATCCGTCTCTAACATGATTAATAATGCGAAAGTGTCAGGCGCTGACATTATTCATTGCGATACCCAAATACCAGACAGCGGCTACTTTTATAAACCTACGCTTATATGCAATGCGCACGAGCAGTCAGAAATTATGAAGCAAGAGGTATTTGGTCCTGCAGTTTCAGTAACGCCGTTTGATGACGATGAGCAAGCTCTACACATGGCCAACGACAGTCCGTTTGGTTTGGCTGCTTATGTTTGGACACAAAATTTGGCCAAAGCACATAGCGTGGCAAATGCGCTTGATGTTGGCACAGTCTTTGTAAACTGTGTGTTAAAAGCAGACCCAGCCTTTCCATTTGGTGGGACGAAAATGTCAGGGATCGGCAGAGAGTGTGGTTGGGAAGCACTTGACGCTTACACCGAGACAAAATCAATCATAATGGATATAAGTTCGGGGACATAGATATGAACATTATTGCAGCGGTTGCTAGAAAACCTTTCGAAGACTTCTCGTTGGAGGAGCTTAAATTAGACACATTGAAAGCCGATGAAGTGCTGGTGAAAATTGAAGGTGTCGGTATGTGCCATACAGATATTATTTCTCGCGACCAGAGTATTCCCGTTCCACTTCCTATGGTATTGGGCCACGAAGGAAGTGGGCGAATAATTGAAGTGGGTTCTAAAATTGACGACTTGCAAGTAGGTGACCATGTCGTACTAAGCTTTTTATCTTGTGGCTCATGCGGTAACTGCCTAGACAACATACCTAGTTATTGCCACCAGTTTCCTGAAGTTAACTTTGCTGGCACCCGCCGTGATGGTAGCCATACTATCGTAGATGAGGGTGAAAAAATCTACGGTAATTATTTTGGTCAATCATCTTTTGCCACGCACGCCCTTGCAAATCGACGCAATGTAATCAAAGTTGATAAGAACGCACCTTTGGCATGCCTTGGCCCCCTAGGCTGCGGTTTCCAAACAGGCGCAGGCAGTGTTTTGCGTTCAATGGCTTGTGAGCCAGATTCTAATATCGTTATTATCGGCGGGGGCTCAGTTGGGATGAGCGCAGTGATTGCTGCCAAAATTGCACGTTGCCGCAACATTATTCTGGTGGAACCAATGTCTGTGCGCAGGAAACTAGGACTGGAAATGGGCGCCACCCATGTAATAGACCCACATGCGGGCCCTGCTGCTGACCAAGTTCGCAGAATATTACCAGATGGTGCGCAGTATATTCTTGATAATACGGGTATACCGGCAGTGATTGAGGAAGCTATTACTTACCTTGCGGCACATGGATTTCTTGGTTTATTGGGTTCGGTTTCTCCCGAGGTTGACATAAAGTTGAACCTCACAGGAAGTATTCTCAAGGGGCATCGTGTGCAAGGAATATTAGAAGGGGACAGTGATCCTGAAACATTTATACCCGAACTTGTTCAATACATTATTGATGGTCAATTTCCTATCGAGAAACTAGTTTCTTTTTACCCAATGTCAGAAATTAATGCGGCAATCATCGACCAACACGAAGGCCGATGCTTAAAGGCTATATTGTTGCCTGGTTAACAATAGCGCCATCTTTTTAATAAGATTGAAATAAAGAACTGAGGTATTTATGAATAAAAAAAGAAATTATCTGTCCTTGGCAGTGCAAATAGCCATTCTTGGCGCAAGCACTCAAATGGTCTATGCGCAAGCGGATGAGTCGGCAGAAGTAGAAGCTTCTTCGGCTCCCGTAATTGAAGTTATAGAGGTGACCGCAACAAAGCGGCCTCAAAATCTTCAAGATGTTCCCATTACCGTAACAGCAATTTCAGGCTCTGAATTGAAGGCAAGAAATATAAGCGAAACATCCGATCTAATGGGCAGTGTGCCAAATTTACAGGTGACCTCGGCTTATTCAAAAACTCAACCCAACTTCAGTATTCGTGGAATAAGCGTAGCCAATGAATTTAGCGCATCAACGGCTTCTCCCGTGGGCGTTTATGTAGATGAAGTGTTCCAAACATTCCGCGCTGCGCATGGGCAACAGTTGTTCGATCTGGCACAAATAGAGGTATTGCGTGGCCCGCAAGGCACTTTGTTCGGACGTAACACAACAGGTGGTGCTATTACCATAGCAACGGTGAAACCGAGTTTAGACGATGGAAATAAAGGTTTTATTACTGTGGGCGCAGGTAATTTTGGCTCACAGGCATTTACAGGCGCTTTTGAACACACGCTCATTCCTAGTGAACTGGGCTTTCGTATTGCAGCAACTAAACAAAAGATGGATGGCTATACATTTAACCCAGTTGATAATCAATATTATGGTGAGACTGACTCACAAGCATTGCGATTTTCTGTTAAGTGGGCTCCGAGTGAAGACTTGGAAATTGATTTTAAAGCTTATACGGCTGAAAATGATGGCTTAGGCGATTTGGCTTATGGAGTAGGCTATTTCCCGGGTCAAGCCAATGTTCTCGGCGCGCCAACGCGTAATTCCCTTTTACCGGATGGAAATGGCCGGCGATTAAACGAAGATGAAATAGAGTCTAATGAAGCAAACCGCTATGGCACTTCCTCAGACGGCATGTCGTTAACTGCATCTTACACGTGGGACGATTTTACATTAACCTCAATCACGGGTTTTGACAAAGCTGACTTTACCCTAAACCCCTACGATTGTGACGGGACAGTACTAGACCTTTGTGCAATCCGTTATTTCTCTGAAAGTGAAAGTTTTAATCAAGATCTTCGGCTAACGTATGTTACTGATAGACTCAGTGTTGTTGCTGGTGTTTATTTCGGTACAGAAGAAGTATTTACAGAAAATGAACCGGATTTCTTTGGACTGCTTGATGCGCAATTGCCCGCAGATCTCTTTAACCCAGTTGTCGGTGTTATTGACCCCTCCAATCCAGCACTAGGAGTTATCCCGTCCGATGGAAACTGCAGTCCGCTTAATTTAAATGCTAATGGCTTTTTAGATGCTAGAACGTTTTTCGAATTTGTCGGCTTAACATCGGGATGTGCGGCAGCAGGGGCACCACCTTTCACATCTATATTAGCTAATCAACAATTTACGATTGAACGACCATCTCAGGCTATTTACGGCGAAATCTCCTACGATGTAACAAATGAATTTAATGTAACGGTCGGTCTGCGATACACCCGAGACGACGTTGAATTTAACGATGCGCGCACCGTTTTGTTCGATGAAGCAGGAAACATTAGGGCGACTACGATACCGTATAGCTTCCCAGCTGATTTATCACTTGCAAGAATTTCACAAAGTGAGGAAAGTGATGAGTTTACAGGCCGTGTCATAACGTCCTACGATGTAAGTGACAGTTCAATGGCTTTCTTCAGCTATAGCCGCGGTTATCGGGCAGGAACATTTAATGGTTTAGCGTATCAGGATATTAATCAGGTCTTTTTTATTGAACCGGAAACCATCGATGCATATGAAGTCGGTTACAAATCACGCTGGTTAGAAAACCGTTTACAAATTAATGCTGCGGCATTTATGTACGACTACAACAATCAGCAAGTCGCAGAAATTGTTGGAACAACATCGTTCCTTCGCGCCGCAGATGGAGAGCTTAGTGGGCTAGAAATTGAACTAACAGCACTTCCTACTGATAGCATTAGAATTCGAAGCTCATTAGGCCTAATCGACAGTGAATACGATGAAGGTCAACGCTTTACGCCAAACGGTGTGTTAGTTGGTGGTAATAGTTTCCCAAATGCACCTGACGTTACCTTCAACTTTGGAGTTGACTGGAACATTATGGAAATTCGTGGTGGGTTTGTAGACTTAACATTAGATGCACAATATATGGGAGAGTATAATTTTGACCCATTTGGTAACTATGGCGGCAACTACCCTGGTGGTTCAGCAGACGCTGGTTCAGGCTTCTTGGCATCGCGAGAACTAGCAGAGGGTAATCCAGCTTACTGGCTGCTAAACAGCCGAGTCACCTACACGACTGAAAACTATTCCGTTGCGATATGGGCGAAAAACATAGCGGACGAATTTTATTACACTTATGGACTCAATTTGAACGCCTTCGGACAGGATTATCTGACCCGTGGTTTACCACGTACATTTGGCATCGAGTTCACTTACAATTTCGAATAATTCACCATAGTGAGGGTTTTCTAGAAATAGAAAGCCCTAAACTATTTGAGGGTAAAGCATGGCAAAAGTAACTTTTATACAATTAAACGGCGACGCAGTGATGGTTGACGCCGAATTCGGGCAATCCGTAATGGAGGTTGCAGTTAATGAGGGAATAGAAAATATTATAGGTGAGTGCGGAGGCACAATGAGCTGCGGTACTTGCCATTGTTACGTCGATAAGGATTGGCTCAACAAGCTTGACTCTCCAAGTGAGCTTGAGTTAGCAATTCTTGAAGGTTCGGTTGAACCCAATCAATTTAGCCGGTTAAGTTGTCAGATTCGAGTGAGTAACGCGCTGGATGGTTTAATTGTATCCGTACCTAGCGCTCAGTTTTAATAATTCGAAGCTTGATGAAGGTTAATAACTCGTTATTGCGACAAGGTCAGATTACCCGTTAAATTACCTTTTCAATCAACAATTCGTAAGCATCGATAGATATTGGAATATTATATGTATTCACACAGTGAAAAGTCTCAACAACTTTTGAGCAAATTATCGCAATTTATGTCTGAGCATATTTACCCGAACGAAATCAGATACGCGCAAGCACTGCACAATGCCCCAAGGCGCTTTGCTCCACTGCCGTTGATGGATGAACTAAAAGTAAAAGCAAAAAAAGCCGGATTATGGAATTTATTTATACCCGAAGAGCACGCGCAATACAGCGAACATGGGGGCTTATCTTTTGTTGATTACGCGCCGTTAGCTGAGGTCATGGGGAGGGTAATTTGGTCACCTGAAGTATTCAACTGCAACGCACCGGACACAGGTAACATGGAAGTATTGATGAACTATGCTACTCGTAAACAGCAAGATACCTGGCTAATACCGATGCTATCGGGTGATATTCGCTCATCATACGCCATGACAGAGCCTCAAGTGGCATCGAGTGATGCGACCAATATAGAACTCTCTATCAATACCGATGGCCAAGAATGGGTTTTAAATGGCCGCAAGTGGTTCATTACAGGTGCGATGTATGAGCGCACCAAGATTTTTATCGTAATGGGAAAGAGTGACCCTGATAATACTAATCGCCACAAACAACAAACTCAGGTATTAGTGCCCAAAAACACGCCAGGAATCACGTTAGTCCGACCACTTACTACCCTTGGTTATGACGATGCGCCCATAGGGCATGCAGAAATTGTTTTTGACAATGTTAGAGTGCCACTTGAAAACGTATTACTGGGTGAAGGACGTGGCTTTGAGATTGCACAAGGTCGTTTAGGACCCGGTCGAATGCATCACTGCATGCGGCTTATCGGCAGCGCCCAACGTGCCCTAGAATTAGCCTGCAAACGCGTTAGTACACGCGTGACTTTCGGTCGCCCTATTAGTAAGCACCAATCTATTCGTGAAAACATCTCGCGTTGTTTTTCTGAAGTTGAAATGGCTCGCCTACTGGTATTGAAAACATCTAATAAGATCGACGCTGAAGGTGTGTCTGCATCTGTAGATATGATTGCTGCTACTAAAACAACAGTGCCCTTACTTGTCCAAAATATTATTGACCGATGCATGCAAATGCATGGTGCGGGAGGACTTACAGAAGATTATTTTATGGCTGAAGCGTTTAATTATGCTCGATGGTGTCGATTAGCAGATGGGCCCGATGAAGTGCATCAAATGGCTTTGGGCAAAAGTATTATCGATCGCTATGCAGGCAAGTAAGGGGAGGCCTGATAATGTCTAACTCAGATTTGAATGTCACTGCCTTATCACAGTATCTAGGTCGACATCTTGATGGATTAGAGGGACCCATAGAGGCGAAAAAATTTGTTGGAGGACAGTCAAATCCAACCTATTTGCTGACTAGTCACAACAAACGGTATGTTTTGAGACGAAAACCTGCTGGAGACTTGCTCAAATCTGCTCATGCTGTGGACCGTGAATTTCGGGTCATAACAGCACTTGAAAACTCAGAGGTGCCGGTTGCCAAACCACTATTGCTATGCGAAGACGCAACCATTATTGGAAGTGTTTTCTATATCATGGAATATGTGGACGGAAGAGTTATGTGGGATCCAGCACTTCCTGATGTCGACTTTTCGCATCGTTGCGAAATTTATAGCGAAATGAACCGAGTGATGGCCTCACTGCATAAGATAAACATCGCAGAAGTAGGTTTAAGCGATTATGGGCGGCCAGGTAATTATTACGAGCGCCAAATAAACCGATGGATCCAGCAGTATCGCGCTAGCGAAACTGAAAAGATAGCAGACATGAATTGGTTGATTAAGTGGTTACCTAACAACACACCCTCCGAAGATGGTCGCGTTAGCTTAGTCCATGGCGATTTTCGCCTTGATAATATGCTTTTTCATCCTAAAAAAAGTCAAGTCCTAGCGCTAGTTGACTGGGAATTATCTACTCTAGGCCACCCTTTCGCCGATTTAGCCTATCAATGTATGCAATTACGTATGGCTAGCAATTCAGCACTACAGGGTTTAGATGGCATCGACCGCGAAGCGTTGGGTATTCCAAGCGAACAGGATTATGTTTCACAGTATTGCAAAAGAGTAGGTATTAATGGCATTACTGACTGGAATTTTTACCTCGCCTTCAGCGCATTTCGATTTGCGGCTATTTTGCAAGGCGTAAAAAAACGCGCATTAGATGGTAATGCCTCTAATGATAAAGCCTATAAAATGGGCGAAATGGTTGCACCGTTGGCGAAAATGGCCATTGGTTTGGTTAATTAACCATGAAAAAAGTTTGATCAAAAGGTAAAAGATATGAACATCATAGGAAAAACAGCAATTGTTACTGGCGGTGCTTCAGGGTTAGGCCGTGCGACCGCAGAACTTTATTTAAGTAAAGGTGCCAATGTTGCGATTTTTGACTTAAATGATGAAATCGGTAAAAAAATGCAGGAAGAGCATGGCGATAATATTGCGTACTTTTCGGTTGACGTTTCTGACGAATCACAAGTAAGCAAAGCCATCGATGAGGTGGTCCTACATTTCGGGGCATTGCATATTATAAACAACTACGCTGGAATTGGGCCTGCTTGCAAAACCTTCGGAAAGAAAGGCCCTCACCCGCTAAATATTTATCAAAAAACCGTAGCGGTAAATCAAATAGGCACGTTTAATTTATGTCGACTTGGCGCTGAAAAGATGGCTATTAATGAATTATCCGATGGTGAGGAATCTCGTGGTGTGATAATCAATACCGCGTCAGTTGCTGCCTTTGAAGGTCAAATTGGTCAAGTTGCATATGCGGCAACTAAGGGTGCGATTGTTGCAATGACTTTGCCTATGGCAAGAGAACTCGCGCCTTATGCAATTCGGGTTGTCACTATTGCCCCCGGACTCATTCACACTCCCTTATTTGACGAGGTCCAAGAAGACTATTACAAGTCTTTGGAAAATATGACAGTTTTTCCTAAAAGACTAGGTCATACGCATGAAATTGCAAAATTAGCATTACATATTGTTGACAATGAATACATCAATGGTGAGTGTATTCGAATAGACGCTGGTATTCGAATGCAACCGAAATAGTCCACAGAGGTGTCATCTTTTCCTATCATTAAATGTGGTATCACCATTTCGATAACGCACTAGTTAATCCAATATTCTAAATAGTAAAGCAGGTTCAAATGAGGAAAGTCGAATGAAAACCCGTATAACAGAAATGTTTGGCATTCGTTACCCCATCATTCAGGGAGGAATGATGTGGGTTGGTCGGGCTGAATTGGCAGCAGCAGTATCTAATGCAGGTGGTTTAGGCATACTAACGGCATTAACGCAAGCAACCCCTGAATTATTACGCCAAGAAATTAGGCGTTGTAGTGAAATGACCGACAAACCTTTTGGTGTAAATCTCACAATATTGCCTTCGATAAAACCCATCCCATACGATGAATATTTGCAGGCGGCGGTAGAATGTGGTGTCAAGGTAATTGAAACCGCCGGCCGTAATCCAGAACGTTTTATACCATACCTTCGAGCTAACAACGTTAAAGTGATTCACAAGTGCACTTCTGTTCGTCATGCTGTGAAGGCCGAAAAGGTGGGCTGTGATGCTGTCAGTGTCGATGGTTTTGAATGTGCAGGGCATCCTGGTGAAGACGATGTGACTAATTTGGTGCTAATACCATGTGCAGCAGCCAAACTTTCTATACCCATTGTTGCGTCAGGTGGCATCGCTACTGGAAGCCAGATGGCGGCTGCAATGCTTTTAGGGGCAGAGGGAATTAATATGGGTTCTCGTTTCGTGGCAACCAAAGAAGCACCTGTCCATCACAATATGAAGCAAGCGATGGTTGATGCAGACGAGCGGCAAACAACACTGATGTTTCGCTCGCTAAATAATACGGTACGTGTATTTAAAAATACTGTCTCCAAGGAAGTTGTAGAAATAGAAGCAAAGGCTGGTAATACAGATTTTAACGAATTGCAGCCGCTCGTTGCAGGTGTAAGAGGTCGCGAGCGATGCATTGAGGGTGGCGATGTGGATGACGGCATCTGGACTGTTGGTATGGTAATGGGATTAATCGATGATATACCTAGTTGTAAGGTCCTTATTGACCGAATGGTAGCAGAAGCTCACGATGCGATGAAGCAACGCCTCAGTTGGTTCTAAATTTGCGTGCTGAATAAAATCTTCTGCAATGAATAAAAATCTGAAGTTCAAAGGAGAATAAATGAAACAAGGCACTTCACACCTCATGTTTTCTAACCTTATCACCCAACGGGCTGCTGCCCAATCAGATGATATTGCCTTGTGGTTTGAAGGTGTTGAGCTGACTTATCACGCATTGGAACTCAAAAGTAATCAGGTCGCTCAAGCTATTATTAATCACGGCGTCAACAAGCAAGATAGAATCTCAATTTTAGATGCGAATTCTGTAAATTATTTACTTCTAATGCTCGGTATCGCAAAGTCTGGTGCTGTACAAGTCAGCATAAACACGCGCCTCGCCGGTCCTGAAATCGCCTACATATTAAATGATTCCAACAGTGTGATGTTGTTTGTTGGAATGGATTATTATCGATTGATAGAGTCGATTGAGTCAAGCCTTAGCGAGGGTCTTACCATTATCGCCTTAGATGGCGGCCATACTAAATGGATAAACTTCGAACAATGGTACATGTCGATGACTTTTGATAAACCAGATCTATGTGCTGACTTCGATGATGATGTGATACAACTTTACACTAGCGGCACCACCGGTTATCCAAAAGGGGTATGCCATACGCACAGAACCGTTGCGTTATCGGCAATTGCTGCAAGTGATACTGAACACGATACTAGCTGGGCAAACTATCGCGCTGATACGGTTAATTTAGTGTGTTTGCCTTTATTTCACGTTGCAGGTTTTAACTTAGTCAGACTGACACTTGCGGCGGGTGGAAAGGTCGTGCTAACCAAAACGGTCGATCCACAAGAAATTCTGACGCTTCTTCCAAAACATAAGGTTACGCATCTTTTTCTTGTACCAACTATTATTCACATGGTGGTCAATCATTCAATAGCATCAAACACTGATTTCTCGTCTCTTAAGTGCGTATCATACGGCGCTGCACCTATCGCTGAATCGGTGCTAGCTAGCGCGCAGAAGCGGTTCGGTGAAGATTGCCAATTCATGCATTTGTATGGCATGACCGAAAACTTAGCGGTTGCAACGGCACTACCAAATCGATTGCACAATGCTAAGTTAGGCAAGTTACGTTCGTGCGGAGTTCCTTATCCTGGCACGCAAATAAAAATAGTTGATGCGCAAGGTCAGAATGTCAATCCATTTGAAGTCGGTGAAATTTTAGTGAAGTGCGCTTGGAATATGCCACGCTATTGGCAGAATGCATTAGCAACTGAAGAAGCGCTTAAAAATAATTGGCTGCATACTGGAGATGCCGGCTATATTGATGAAGATGGATTTTTGTATATTCGTGACAGGCTGAAAGACATGATTATTTCGGGGGGTGAAAACATATATCCTGCGGAAGTCGAGAATGCCATTTTTAACCACCCAGATATTACCGATGTTGCAGTGATTGGTGTGCCAGATGAAAAATGGGGCGAGTCTGTAAAAGCGGTAGTGGTGCTTAGAGCTGAGGCCGTTTTAGACGCAGAGTTATTAACGTTACACGCACGAAAACATATCGCAGGCTTTAAGGTTCCACGAACTTGGGAGCAGGTCGACACCCTGCCAAGAAATGCAAGTGGTAAAGTATTACGTAGAGAGTTGCGCCGCATATTTTCGACCTCGGGTTGATTGTAGTTAATCTGTTCTTCGGTAGCTGGTCGGTGTCACGCCGGTCCACGTTTTAAATGCTCTAAAAAAAGTACTGATTTCGGAGAATCCTGCTTTTAATGATATGTTGTCTATACTCTCTCTCGTTCTACTCAACTTGTAAATGGCGTAGTCTCTGCGAGCATCGTTTTTTATGCCCTGAAAGCTGGTGCCTTCGACTTTTAACCGTCTTCTCAATGTTTGCGGATGAACTGATAGAGTTTGAGCAAGACTTTCTAATGAAGGAATATTCTTTAGATCCCTTTGAATCAACTTCGACACTCTGCTGGACCAATGCGAGGTCTCATATCCTTGAATCGCCATTTCATACGCAGGGTTTTGTAAAAACTTACTTAAACTTTGTTGGTCTTGCACCACAGGCAGGTCCATCGCTGACGCACTAAAAATAAGCTCTGTCCTATCACTGTCAAAAATAACGTTTGTGCCAAGAAACAAAGGACGATATTGGGCTGCGTGCTCAGGATACGCATAGTCAAAATTTGCTTGTACGGGTTGAATAAAGCTATTGCTAAGCCAATTTAACAATCGGTGAATATAATATAGACAAGCCTCATATGCATAACGGTCATAGATAAAAGAGCTTGACTGAGGTGTGAGAATAACGCTTACACCTTCTTTTTGAAAAGCTACTTTTGGAAGCAAGCCTCGATTTACGATCTGATAAAACTGACAATAGCGCTCTAATGCTGAACCCACTGTTGTACTGTGAATTAGACTGTGGCAACAGATCGAGAATGCACCTAACGGCATGGCTTGTTCAAAATGCCCAATCATTTCATCTTGCATTAAATTAGTAATATCCTGCTGTAAACTGATAAAGGACTCTACTGACAAACGCGCATTACGGTTTTCGATAACTTGTGCACGTATATCATTTTTATTTAGCAATTCTAAATAGTTAACGTTTTTATTAGGGATATTTTTTAACAGTGATGCCGCAAAATAGCTTGGAACAGTGATGTTTTTCATTGCACTCGCTCAAATGTTGATAACCAATACTGTAGTTTATTGCCTATTTATTTGTAGACAATCGCCATTGTATAGTAAACCGCCAACGCACTAAACTCCATAGTAGATAAGTGATCATTCACCCTGATCATTACCCCTTGTGTAAAACTAGCAGAGGATGATTTCGTACAATGAGTAATACAGCATATCTATATGATGCAATTCGAACCCCTCGGTCTAAAGGCAAAAAAGATGGAGCCCTTCATGAAGTAAAGCCAGTAGCATTAGGGGCATGTTTATTGCGAGAGTTACAGTGTCGCCACGACTTAGATACTAGCTATGTAGACGATGTCGTAATGGGATGTGTAATGCCTACGGGTGAGCAAGGCGGCGATATAGCCAAAACTATTGTACAGTTTGCAAATTGGGACGAGAGTGTAGCCGGTGTTCAACTAGATCGGTTTTGCGCCTCGGGCCTAGAAGCGGTTAATTTAGCTGCGATGAAGATTGCATCTGGATGGGAAGATCTAGTTGTAGCAGGCGGAGTCGAATCTATGTCGCGGGTTCCCATGGGCGCCTCCGGCGGTTCATGGCTCAATGACCCCGAAATTAGTCAATATTGTACTGCCGTACCTCAAGGTATTGGAGCAGATACGATCGCTACGCTTGAAGGATGGACACGAGAAGATGTTGACGCCTATGCACTTGAGTCTCAACGACGCGCAGCATACGCTCAGAAAAATGGATTTTTTGATAAATCAGTTGTGCCAATTTTAGACTGCAACAACGTTGTTATTTCAAGCAAAGACGACTTTATTAAGCCTAACAGTACGCTCGAGGGCTTAGGTGCATTACGGCCATCCTTTGAATCACTCGGCGCAATGGGATTTGATCTCTTAATGCAGCGCAAATACCCTGCGATAGTAAAAATCAATCATGTGCACACCCCCGGTAACTCTTCAGGGATTGTTGATGGCGCTTCGGCAGTTCTTATAGGGAGCGAAAAAGCAGGCAAGGATCTTCGTCTATCTCCTCGCGGACGGGTTGTCGCCACTGCAGTATTAGCGACAGACCCTACGATCATGCTAATTGGGCCAGGTCCGGCGGCTAGAAAAGTCTTAGCCCGCGCCAAAATGCAGGTTTCTGACATTGATTTATTTGAAATCAACGAGGCCTTTGCATCAGTTGCCATGCGCTTTATGAAAGACCTTGATATTTCACATGAGATTACCAATGTTTGTGGTGGCGCAATTGCCATGGGGCATCCATTAGGCGCAACAGGCGCTATGCTCGTAAGTACGCTCCTAGATGAATTAGAGCGGCGAAATTTAAAACGTGGATTAATCGCTCTTTGTGTTGGTGGTGGTCAAGGAATAGCAACAATTATTGAGCGAGTATAAACGCTTAATTAATATTACTAATAGATTTGAGAGACATTATGAGCACAAACAATATTCATGGCTTTATTTATGAAAAGGATGCCAACGACATCGCGGTTGTGACAATGGACATGGATGGCTCAGTGAATGCGATGAACGCCCAGTATCGAAAAGCAATGTCTGAAACGGTCGACAAGTTATATTCAGAAGTGTCATTAAGAGGGGTCGTTTTTACCTCTGCGAAAACGACATTTTTTGCAGGCGGCGACCTCAAAGAGATGTTATCTGTTCGTGCGGGAGAAGAAGAACAGCAGTTTCAACAAATACAGTTGATCAAACACGATTTACGTCGTCTTGAACAAATGAAGGTACCAGTGGTGGCCGCCATTAACGGCGCGGCTTTAGGCGGTGGCTTCGAAATATGCCTGGCATGTAACCACCGCATTATGCTGAACCATCCAAAAGTGGTGATCGGTTTTCCTGAGGTCACTTTGGGACTATTACCGGGTGCAGGCGGTGTGGTTCGTTCAGTACACATGCTTGGGATGGAAAAATCGCTACCGCATTTATTAGAAGGTCTCAGCCTAGGGCCTAAGGCCGCGATTGAGGCGGGATATGTTGACACACTTGTAGATGATGCAGACGGATTAATAGAGGCAGCCAAAACATGGATAAAATCGCATTCCGATGACTGGCAACAGCCGTGGGATAAAAAACATCATACAATCCCCGGGGGCGATATTTGGCACCCTAAGATTATTAGTATGCTTGCCATAGCACCTGCTGCTCTGTTTAAAAAAACACGAGGTTTGTTGCCCGCGCCAGAGCGGATCCTGTCGCTTGTCGGCGATACTCTTGCCGTGGATTTTGACACGGCGCTACGCATCGAAGCTAGAGCGTTGGCATATTTAATTACGACACCCCAAGCCAAAAATATTATTACCTCTATGTTCATTCAAATGAACGCTATCAGGCGCGACGCTAGTCGACCAAAGAACATCGGCCCTAATGTGGTGCAAAAGCTTGGCATTTTAGGCGCAGGAATGATGGGTCAAGGAATAGCTTATGCGGCGGCGATTGCCGGTATTGATGTTGTGCTGAAAGATGTAACCAAGAGTGCAGCCGAAAAAGGTAAACAATACACACAAAAAATGCTGGACAAAGGCATATCTAAAGGACAACTGACCGCACAACAAAAAGACGATATTTTGCAGAAGATAAAACCTAGCGATAGCTATCAAGATCTTATCGGATGTGACCTGATCATCGAAGCGGTATTCGAAGATTTGGCGCTGAAGACAAAGGTAATTGCGCAGGCACAAGAAGTCGTTGGGGAAAAGGTTATTTTTGCAACCAACACCTCAACGTTACCTATTACACAGATCGCCAGTTCCGTCCTTTTACCTGAGCGGATTATAGGTATTCATTTCTTTTCGCCAGTAGACAAAATGCCCCTGATCGAAATTATCTGCGGTGAACGCTCTAGCGAGCAAACATTAGCGATCGCGTTTGACTTTGTGAAGCAAATTAAAAAAACGCCAATTGTCGTAAACGATTCGCTTGGTTTTTTTACTTCAAGAGTGTTCGGTACCTTCATGGATGAAGGTGCGCGCTTACTAATGGATGGCCTTGATCCGGTGCTAATCGAGTCGCTTGCAAAACAAGTGGGTATGCCAGTTGGTCCACTGGCGGTACAAGATGAAGTAAGCCAAGAACTGTCAAAAAAAGCAGCGGCCACTCATCGCGAAATGGGCGTGTTTTGTTCGCTAGGCGATAACTCAGCTAATGTCAAAGTAAGTGAAAGACTAATAAAGGAATACAGTCGAGGTGGTCGTTATCACGGCGGTGGCTACTACAACTATGCAGAAGATGGTAGCAAGGCAATTTGGCCAAAATTGTATTCGCTATATCATAAGCCTGAGGTAGAAATTTCATACCAAGATATAAAGGACAGAATACTATTCAGGCAAGTAATTGAATCCTTGAAATGTTTGCAAGAAGGCGTGCTTCGAAGTGTAGCAGATGGCAACATCGGATCGCTATTAGGGATAGGCGCTCCTAAATGGACGGGTGGCTATATTCAGTTTGTGAATACCTATGGCTTAGATAATTTTATAAAACGCTGCGATGAGCTGGTTTCGCTTTACGGTGAACGCTTTGTTGCGCCTAGAATTGTGGTTGAAAAAGCAGCACAGCACCAATATTTTGATTAAGAGGTTAGTTTTACATGCTCAAACGAAATTTTACTGAAGAACAGCAACTGTTTAGGGGATCTTATCGCAAGTTTTTACATCAAGAAATCGTGCCTAATATCGAGAAATGGCGGAGCGAAGGCATCGTTTCACGTGAAGCGTTTACGAAAGCAGGAGCAAACGGTTTTTTAATGGTGTGGCCAAACGAAGAGTTCGGTGGACTTGGCGATAACGACTTTAGATTCGAACAAATAATCATTGAAGAAAATCAATACGCTTTGACTGCTGATTGGTATTGTACATTGCATAGTCGTCTAGTTGGGCCCTACCTGACTAGATTTGGCAGTTCGGAACAGCAGCATCGTTTCTTACCTAAATGTGTTACCGGCGAGACGATCTTAGCAATAGCAATGACAGAGCCTGATGCAGGAAGTGATCTTGCAGGGATACGCACTAACGCAATTGCCCAGGGTGACCACTGGCTGTTAAACGGCTCAAAAGTGTATATTTCTAACGGTATTAATGCTGATGTAATTGTGGTTGCGGCCAAAACTGATCCTAAAAATAACCCGCGCCAAATTGGCCTGTTCCTTATTGAAGGCGGCATGGAGGGATTCAATCGAGGCTCAAATTTAGAAAAAATGGGTAAGAAAGCGCAAGATACCGCTGAACTCTTTTTCGAAAATGTCAAAGTACCCAACAATAATGTGTTAGGAGATCCAACAAAGGGGTTTTCTTATTTGAAAGAGGCATTAGCTGAAGAGCGTTTGATATGCGCGGTAGAATTCATTGCTGCAGCGCAGAAAGCCTTTGATATTACGCGCGCGTTTACCATTGAACGTAAGTTGTTTGGTCAGGTGTTAGCTGACTTTCAAAATACCCAGTTTCAACTCGCACAACTGCGCGCTGAAATAGATGCCCAGCAGATTTATATTGATCAACTAGTGGTGGCGCTCAACGCTGATTGCCTTTCACCGGTAGATGCTGCAAAAGCGAAACTGCTTACCAGTGAGTTGTTATGCCGAGTTGTTGACGAAGGAGTGCAATTGCACGGCGGCGCAGGCTACATGGACGAATATCCAATCTCCAGAATGTTCACAGATGCACGCATAGGGCGCATTTACGGAGGGTCCTCGGAAGTCATGAAACTCATCATTGCTCGTGACATCGCAAGAGAAGACTATACTAATTTTATTGAGCGTGATTTTTATTAGTGGTTTCAATTGAAGGTGGCATTAAGGTGCTTCATACAAAGACCATCGTTCGGTAACTATGAAGACTTTGTGAAAACAAAAGGAGCATCTCAATGGGTGCATTAGACGGTATAAAAGTGATTGAAATGTCTGGTTTAGGTCCATGTCCGTTTGCTGGAATGCTTCTTGCTGACATGGGGGCTGAGGTTATAAAGGTTGAGCGCAGCACTCACCGAGATCCTCTTTATGAGAAAGACATAAGTGCACGTGGGAAAAAATCGGTGGTACTTAACCTGAAGACTGCCGAGGGCAGAGAAGTCTTGATGAGGCTTATTCAGTCCGCCGACGTCCTCATTGAAGGATATCGTCCCGGCGTTGCTGAGCGATTAGGGTTTGGACCTACGCAGTGTGAGGCGATTAACGACCGTTTAATTTATGGTCGGATGACAGGATGGGGGCAAGTTGGCCCGCTTGCTGGATGTGCTGGCCACGATTTGAATTACATCGCAGTATCGGGTGCTTTGCACGCCATCGGGAAATCAGGTGAGAGCCCAACTATCCCACTGAATATTGTTGGCGATTTTGCTGGGGGAAGCCTGTTTTTAACCAACGGCATCTTAGCAGCGCTATTCGAACGCACAAGGTCTAATCTTGGACAAGTGGTAGACGCGGCTATGGTGGATGGTGTGGCTAATCTTATGTGGATGTATCACAGTTTTAGTGACGTCAATCAATGGAACGTTTCCGAGCGCGGAACTAATCTATTAGATGGTGGTGCATTCTTTTACGATACTTTTGAAACATTTGATTGTCGTCATATTGCTTTAGCGTCTATTGAGCCACAGTTTTTTAAAGAACTTATTGAGTTAGCAGAACTAGATGTCACACTATTTAACACGACATCACAATATGACCGCAAACAGTGGCCGATATTGAGGCAGGCCTTAGCAAAGATATTCAAACAAAAAACTCAACAGCAGTGGTGCGCTATTTTAGAAGGAACAGACGCATGCTTTGCGCCCGTGTTGACCCTTAAGGAAGCACCTTTGCACCCACACAACGTAGCTCGCGAAACATACTTGAATGTTGAAGGGCAAGTTCAGCCAGCACCGGCACCGCGACTGAGTCGAACACCTTCAAGGGTTCGACACGGCAAGCATGAAGCCGGCGTTGATACATACGACCTGCTTGCAAAACTAGGCTACTCGGCAGAAGCAATTAGGCAGCTTAAAATGAACGGCGCGGTGGGCTAATCACATCGAAGAAAAATACCATGGATGTGACGAAATTTAGTGGGCAATAAACACCCTACTTCGTCTAATCTTAGAAATTAGAAACACGTTACACTTAAGGGATATTTAAGCATGGCAAATACAATCCACATAGAGCTAAAAAAAGCGGTGGCGTATATTACGTTGAATAGACCCAAATCGAGAAACGCATTTAATCATGAGATGCGACTAGCGTTCTTAAGTGCACTGGAAGAAGTGGAGCTCGACCCGGCAATAAGGATTATTCTGATTATCGGTTCAGGACAAGGATTTTGTGCAGGGGCCGACATAGCAGAAGAAATTCCCGATATAGATGGCCACATCACGAAGCAATTACAAAAAGAGTATGCACCTATCATAACCGCTATCCGCGAGTCGAAAAAAATCGTTGTAAGCTCTGTGCATGGTGCTGCAGCAGGCATAGGTGCGTCCATAGTTATGGCAAGTGACCTTGCAATTATGGCAGACACAGCTTATCTGTACAGTGCATTTGGTGCAATTTCGTTAATACCAGATGGAGGCTTTCATTGGCTTTTAGCTAACACTGTTGGCCCAAAACGTGCACTTGAAATGATTCTTGAATCACAGCGCTTAGATGCACAAACCTGTCGAACACTTGGCTTGATAAATAAAGTTGTTACACATGATGAGTTAGCCTTTGCTACCGCTCGTTGGGTAGCGTCGTTGGCCGACGTACCACCGCTGACGGCGTCCCTTAGCAAGGAAGTTTTGCGAAATGCCAATAACCAAACACTATCACAAAGCATGGATTTGGAAGCAAAACTACAAAACATGTGCATTCAAAGCGATGATTTTAAAAAGCGCAAAGCACTGTTTCTTAACGGTCGCGCGTTAAAACAGGGGCAATAAAGTATGGATAAACTCGTAGATATTGCGGGACTTGTGTCCCTTAAAGGCAAGACAGCACTAATTACCGGGGCCTCAAGTGGTCTTGGCGCCTATTTTGCTGAAGTCTTGGCGGAGTTGGGCGCTGAGGTTATCGTTGCTGCACGTCGTGAAGACCGTTTACGTAAATTGGTAGACAAAATTCATCAAAAAGGGGGCCTTGCGCACGCGGTTGTCATGGATGTTGAATCTACACAAAGCGTTCAAATGGCGTTTGAAAAAGTGGACAGCGTGGTAAAGAACTTAGATATTTTGGTTAATAACGCCGGCCTTAGCTCTACACCTTCAAAATTCGTTGATCAAGATGATGAATGGGAATACATCATCGATGTGAATTTAAAGGGCGCATGGCGAGTCGCCAAGCAAGCTGCAATTCGCATGGCATCTGCGCAAAGAGGTTGTATTGTCAATATTGGTTCAATTTATAGTCATTGTACTGGGCTTCAAAAAACGGATTACGTTGTATCTAAAACTGCGCTTGCTCAGTTAACGCGCAATATGGCACTTGAGTTGACACGTTCAGGCGTACGTGTAAATACCCTGAGTCCTGGGTACTTTGCGACTGAAATAAACGAAACGCAATTGAACTCTGAGCGCGGCAAGGAATATATTAATAAGTTGATTCCGCAAAGGCTGGGGCATTATCATGAATTGATCGCACCTTTATTGCTTTTGGTAAGTGATTCAGGCTCGTTTGTTAATGGAATAAGTTTGGTAGTTGATGGCGGAAGCTTGCTGCAACCGGTTTAATCTGGTGAAAGTCGGGTTTTGCACTGTTTGGTAGGCAAAGTTTATAGAGGTTTGGTTATGATATTAAAAAAAACATTAGCATTGGTCACATGCGGAATACTGATAGTCCCGCTATTTTTATACGCTGAGAGTGCAGATAAAAAGGCGACTGATATTAGCGACGAAACAGCCAGCATTGAGTCAGTCGATTGGACGATGCATGGTTTGGATGAGGAAGAGACGAGATTTAGCAAACTATCACAAATCGATGCATCTAACGTAGACCGGCTCGGGTTGGCATGGTCATACGATCTTGAATCAACGCGCAGTGTCCAAGCTACTCCCATAGTTAAAGATGGCGTAATGTATGTAACCTCTTCTTGGTCAATCTTACATGCGGTTGACGCTATCACTGGCAAGCGGCTTTGGGTATATGACCCTGAGGTACCAGGCGACTATGCATCAAAAGGTTGCTGCGGAGTGGTAAATAGAGGTGTAGCTTACCATGATGGTAAGATCTTTTTGGGTGCCTTTGACGGCTATCTACATGCCCTAGACGCAAAATCGGGTGCGCTTATTTGGAAGCAAGACACGCTTGAACGCAGAGGCGAGTTTTCGTACACCATCACCGGTGCGCCGAGAATTGTAGCAGGCGACAAAGTTATTATCGGTAATGGCGGAGCTGAGTTTGGTGTACGTGGCTACGTAACCGCTTATAATGTTGATACCGGCGAGCAACATTGGCGATGGTACACAGTACCTGGTGACCCCAGCAAGCCTTTCGAAAATAAAGCTATGGAAATGGCGGCAAAAACATGGGACCCCTCTGGCAAGTATTGGGAAGTGGGTGGTGGCGGCACCGTTTGGGATTCTATGGCGTATGACTCGGACCTAAATTTACTTTACATTGGAGTAGGGAACGGCTCCCCATGGAATCGTGATTTTCGCTCTCCAAGCGGCGGCGATAACTTATTTTTAGCCTCCATTGTAGCCTTAAACCCTAACACAGGCGAGTATGTTTGGCACTATCAAGGCACGCCAGGTGACACATGGGATTATACGCATACTCAACAGATCACATTAGCTGATCTGGTTATCAAAGGTGAGTTACGGAAAGTTGCTATGCAAGCGCCAAAAAACGGATTCTTTTATGTTATAGACCGTGTAACAGGCGCGTTTATATCGGCAGAAAACTTTGTTGAAGTTAATTGGGCAACTGGGATTGACCAAAACGGCCGACCCATAGAAGCCCCTGGCGCAAGAGTAAAATCTGAAGCTGTAGAAATTGTGCCGTCATCCTTTGGCGCTCATAACTGGCATTCTATGAGTTTCAATAGCGATACCGGGCTCGTCTATATTCCAGCACAAGGTATTCCGCTCTCCGTTGCTCCCGACCTAAAATGGGAGCATAACACTTACAAACCTGGCTCAACAATGTCAGGTGCAAACTGGAATTTAGGATATCTTTTCCATGTTGCATTTCCCGAAACTGAACCGTTTGGGACTCTAATCGCTTGGGATCCAGTTAACCAAAAAGAAGTTTGGCGTTCCGAATATATTTCTCCTTGGAATGGTGGCACTTTAACCACTGCGGGTAATCTAGTTTTTCAAGGTACCGCAGATGGCCGATTCATCGCTTACAATGCTACTACTGGACAGCCTTTATGGCAAACACCTGTTACCTCAGGTGTTATTGCTGCGCCCATTACTTGGTCTAAGAATGGTCGTCAGTATGTCACCATAGCGGTGGGTTGGGGCGGTATTTATGGCCTGCTTAACAAAGCGACTAAATACGATACCAAGGGTAAATTGTTTACGTTCGAGTTAGACGGTCAGGCGATAATGCCAAAAGCGACATTATCGACCCGTACTAATTTAGTTGCCGGTGTACCTTATAAGCCAGAGCATGTTGCTAAAGGTTTGGAACTGTATGTGGCGAATTGCTCTTTTTGTCATGGTACGCCTGGCATTGACAGTGGTGGCGTAATTCCGAACTTGGGTTATTCACCGGTGGGTGTGTTAAAAAACGCGAGATTATGGGTAAAAGATGGGATTGCTGTTGACAACGGCATGCCAGCGTTCGACAATCTTTCTGAGGAAGATGTTGAAAAGATAATTGCTTTTGTCCAAGGCACAGCAGATTCGATTCGCCAAGCGTCTGGCACGCAGCCCTCAAAGTCGGGGGAGAACAGCCCTATCGAATAAAGTATATTTTCAATTAGATTGAAAATTTTATGTACATTCTAATGAGCCTTGTAGCTGCATGGCAGTTTTGCTAAACAGGTATTCTTTTGTTGAAGGTAGAATGGCAAATCCTGCCATTCTATTTTTTATAATGATAATTTCGGCTAATAAGATTGATAAGTGTAGAGCAACTCATTAGTCACATCACGCTTCCAACCAACAAAACGCGGCCCAATTTGCACGGGCTCAGGTAAGCAGCCTCTCCTTCTCCAATTTCAAGCGTAACTGTGCTAACAGCTGAAGCTTCAGCTAGTTGATGCTGCTTAACAAACGGTTGGTTAAAGTGCATAAATTAACCTCTATATTGAGTAAAACGAATTTAATGAACGTCACATAATAAGGTTACTTAAGAGCTTATCTTCGCCAGTCCCACCCTATTTATCTTCTTTTTGATGCAGCTAAATATATGCTTGCGCCATGTATGCATCGATAAACATCATTAGACCTACTTATTGCCTATGTTGCTAGCGGCCGATTATAGAGAAAAATAAAAGAGGTAGGTTAGAAACGTGTTGCAGACTTCGAAGCCTAGCGTTAAGTCAAAAAGCGGGTATATGCGCAGCCACAAAATCCTGAATAAATGGCTCTGGCAAGATCGAGACGTTTTAAACAAAGTGATATGCGAATTAAACATTGAGCTGATTTAGATGAATTAATGTCAACGCTTGCCGCAGATCCAAAGTATTTAACGCTCACTAAAATAAGGGGTGCAAGGGCTTTGATACAAGATTTGCTTCAAACAAGGTAGTGCGTCTTGTCAATCAAACCTCGATTGATTTGATTGATAGTAGCGCAGAAACCCTAATAGTCTAAAATCCAGCTTTAAACTGTCGGCATTAGCCCACTTGGCTACGTCTCAATGCGCCGGGCGCGGCGCATTGCAATAAAGCTCTTAACGTAGATAACCAGTGCGAAAATACTGGCGGCCATCATCACTCCCACTCGAAACACGGCAACCATATCGTCCCGTCCAATGGAGCCTATTAGTGGCATGATTAGCGCTATCGTAATCAGTAGCGTCAAACCGGCAACCGCGTGAGCAACAACTTTGTTGTCCTTTTTAAAAAACGGAACCAACAATGCGAGAACGACGCCAAAAATCACGGGGATCAATATCGTCGTAGAGCGCGACTCTGCAGCCACATTCAGATACGCCCAAAGGCCGAATACCACCAATACGGCGGCGTTAAAAATAGTTGCTTGATATGGTTTCATTTATTTCTCTCATTTTATCAGCTCTATAAACACTTCTAGCGATGGCTTGAAGCCTAAGCGATTTTGGGGCCATGTATTGAACTGGATGTTAACACATTTTGACTGAACACAGCTGGATTAGTTCCCTAGAGTGTCCAGTGCTTGAATGCATTTGCTTAGACAACCAAGTTGCCAATAAGCGGTGACCATAAAGACTATATTTTAATATCTTCACTAAATATTAATAAGTACGTCGTAATCAATAAAATCACGATAGAGATAAGGTCGAGATGTGACCCACCATGGTGAACGGGAAGGGTTAAACACGCCAACGCAATTGCTATTGAAAATGGCAAGTAAGGCCTTAACCGTCCACTATTACACTGTGGCAAATAACAGCGGATCTTCACCAGCGCTAACACAGATCTATAAACGTTTAATGTTAAGCAAATTTTGGCAATACATAAAAGATAGGTACCAATAAAAAAGGCGAAAGTTCTTTTGTACACTCAAAGGTGAACCTGGATTCACTATCGAGTGTGAAGTAGCAGGTGCATCAGAATGCTAATTAGTTGCTTCTTTTATGCTTTTATTTGCCCTAACCCTCATATCATAAGAAACAGTCATCGACTTACCACCGACTCTTGTCAGCACGCCTGTGATATCTAGCAACTGTCCACTTCTTACCTCTATTAAATATTCAATGGTGTGCTTTACGTCAGCCCATCCAATATTATTCTTTTGACTATCTTTACCAGACCATGCAAGCACCCGATTTAGAAAGTGGTAGCTAGCGTCAACGAACATCGCCATATAATGTCGGGTAGTCAAGTGAACATATTTCAGGCAAAAGTAATTCTACATGTTCTTGACGTTTTACTTGCCTGACCAAAACAGTATGTTAACCAAGCTCTGTCGGATTGCTGTCAGGCCCTAAAAGCAAGTCACCCCCCATTCCAGTCCTGAGGTTAATGATAACGTCTGTAGACTCTTGTCTTATTCTGTCCACAACCTCTTTGTACAAATAAATGTCACGAGAGGGAGCACCGGTTTTTGGGTCACGCACGTGAATGTGAGCGATGGCTGCGCCAGCTTTGGCTGCCGCAATTGCCTCATCGGCTAGCTGTTTGGGAGTAATTGGTAAATGAGGCGTTTTGTTTTCAGTCGGACCTGAGCCTGAAATTGCAGCAGAGATAATTATATTACGATTCATTTAACGTTACGCCCGCTTAGATAAATTCGTTGGAAATTTTGAAAATAATCAACATATCAACAACCCTAGCGCTTTCCTGTAATTAAAACTCACAAAAGCGTTAATTCAGTTAGAAGTGGCGTACGCACAGACAATTAACTAAGACAAGCAAGAGAAATTAGTTACGACGATCGGTACTAACAAACGTGCTCGCTGGGTGTTCTCTCCCGTGAAATACTGAGCTCAGGGTCTGCTTTTACTTGTTCAATTAGCCAAGCTTCAAATAACTGAATTTTTTTCTGTTCGAATTTTTCCTGACGGTAAACAAAATACCAATCGCTGTGATGTTTAACGCGCATTTCAGGAAAGGGTTCAATTAACAACCCTGAGGACAACTCTTTGTTAACATATGGCTGCATACCAAGTGCCACTCCCATGCCTTGTAAAGCGGTAGAAATTGAATGGTCGTAGCTATCAAATTGCAGTCCTGACTCTGGGTCAACATTATTACAGCCCACCTCATCCAACCAAATGTACCAATCTTTTTGCGAAGGATAAACCTGCAGTATAGTAAAATTGTTCAGTTGCTCAGGGCGCGACAGTTGCTCCTTTCCAGCAAGTATATTAGGACTACACACCGGAAATACATCGCTAGAAAACAAATATGAGTATTGCAAGCCATCAGCAGCACGACTACCAATCTTGACACAGGCATCAACATCGCTTTTATTAAAATCAACGTCGAATTGCGAAGTGTGTAATCTTACGCTGATATCAGGATATTTGCTTTGAAAGTCGGGCAGCCTTGGTATTATCCAGCGAATAGCTAATGTTGAATATAATTGAATCGTTAATACATCTGATTGTGTTGGTTTTAAAATTAAGCTGGTTCCCTCAGCAATTTTATCAAAGGCATCGCGAAGGATAGGGTAATATTGCTTACCAATTTTAGTGAGTTCCACGGAGCGTGTTTTGCGAATAAATAATTCAACATTAAGTACATGTTCTAGTTGCTTTATTTGATGGCTAATTGCCGAGACTGATACAAAAAGTTCATCCGCTGCGTTTCTAAAAGAACAATGTCTAGCTGCTGCTTCAAAACTTTTTAAAGAATTTAAAGGTGGGATCTTTTTGCGCAAATGAATACCCTCCCAATCTTATAAGTCCAATTATGGTTGAATTAATTGATACCATAAACAAGTAAAATTAGTTTGTCAGAGCCAGTTAGGCATGTCAATATAATGTT
>NZ_LZXY01000014.1:0-74960 GCF_001756615.1 Glaciecola punicea | reverse complement strand
GACAAATCACTATTAATCCATTTCTGAACAACGGCTTTTTTGTGCTCCAAAGGATACTGCTTCATCTATATTTACTTACCGCCACCTCTCTTTGATTTAGTGAATTAACTAAGGCGACAACAATTATGACAGAGGGGGAGATTGAAACATCACAAAATAACGGAAAAGATATAATGCAAGACAATAATAGTAATTTGATAAGAAGAAAAGAGCTTATTGAATATTTGGGTATAAACGGAAGTACTTTGTGGCGTTGGCGTCAATCACAAAGTTTTCCAAAAGAGATAAGGCTTGGGCCGAACTCAATAGCGTGGAGACGTTCAACCATAAACAAATGGATAGAGCAAAGAACCAAGAATCATTGATTATGTTTTATGGAATGCGCAATTTCCTCAAGTATAATTGACTAAGATTGCGCTTTTTCGTATTTCTGCACATTCTATCGTTAGTAAAGGCAAACTTTATTGTATTAATGGCGACAGTATATGCTTCAATTCACTAGAAACACTTCTTTGACTTTGCCGCTTGCCACGATCGCTATATTTGATCGTAGTGCGCTTGCTCTGGTTTCGATGCGGATGAAATAGTTAATGAATAAAGTACGCCCATCGATTTTGTACATCCAGAAGTTTACGCGTTTACATTAGACCATTACAATTTCACCTGACTATTTAAAATGCAATATCGCCCTCATTTTCAAATTCCCTACAGCGTGATATTCCATTTTTGTGAATCTTTTTCTTTCAGATAACGAAGTGATTTGGTGGACTAACCAAGCAGCTTAGGCTTGCCTAGCTAGTGGTAAGGTTTGGTCTGTTTCGGTGAAGGTTAAACAAAGTATTATTGTCATGTTGTTTCTAAGGCTGTCTTTTATCGAGTAGATATTCAGATATTCAAAGCGATTTATCGCTGGATAAAACGTAAACACAAGAAAAAGAACGCCACATGGCTCAAAAGACGATATTTCACTATAGTAGAGATGAATCAATGGCGATTTTTCGCTTGGGACAAAGATGTTCAAGATAATACTGAACAACTTATACTCTATCAAGCTGGCTACACACCCATTAAACGACACGTGAAAATTCGCAATGCCGCCAATCCATTCCTCAAGGAATACGCTGAGTACTTTAAGAAACGAAGTACAAAAGTTAGCATTAAACCTTGGTGGATGCCGTTACATTTACTGCCGGTTCAGTTTTACCGCTGAGCTTATTTAGGCTTGGGTCGCAGGCGGGGAAACTCGCAAGTACTCATATGGACTCCACCTGTTTCACAACAAGTTTTTGCATTATATTTGGTAAATCGCTAGCGTATATTCGGCTTCTTTAATGAGATTGCGATTCTCTAGCCTTCGATGTGTTCGCATCTACTGTCCTTGTTGGTTCTGTAGCTTTTGATAGCTTCCGTATGTGGCAGGTTCGCAGTAGATTGGTATAACCAATTATAATCGCTTTTTTGTTGTAGAACGCTTAAAACTTTTGGTAACTTTATATTATCTGATTGTTTAACAAAAAATCACGGTTTTTTGATATGGCTGTCCGGGGGACAATAAAGCCCATGCGGTTCTTACTGCTTTATTTGCAAGGGCTATTACCTACACGCTTAACCATCGTTGTTTAGTTGCATTCGCTTTGTCAGGCAACTTACATATAATAGATAGCGCCCCTTGGTATAGCGCGGCCCTTAATTCTTTGTTACCGCCTATTTTATCAATTCCTCGTATAGATACTTTACCGCCTGAGCTGAATTGCTTCGGTGTCACTTCGACGTAAGCGGATGCTTGTCGCCCATTTTTAAATCCTTTTCCGTCACCTAAATTAGCGAAAACTATAGCTACGCATACTTCACCAACGCCCTCTAATCCTTTTAATCGTTGGCAAGGCTCTGGATCGTTAACTAATAAGGTACGTTGCTTTTCGACAGCATTTATTTGATGTTGATTAACTTACGCGGACGGATGTCCACTTTTCTCGAAACCCGACGAAAGCCCTTTGCATGGCTAATCAACGCTAAGGCCCCTAAAAATGCCGAAATATTCGAGCATGGTTAATGAGTGCTAAGGCCTCTGAAGTTATATTTTAAAAATTAATACTTTGTTGGACACCTTTGAACGAAAGTAGCCATAAAGAATTTGCTTCTTTCACACGCAAAAACCGTCTTGCGATCAGTCGATAAGTCTACCTGCTTCTGCCATCCTTTCATCTCCATATTTAATAAAGGGTCAATGTTGCTAACATTGCAGCAAACTGCACAATATAAACGACATCGACCAGACACTACTTTAGCGACCAAAATGGGCGGTTAAAAACGCCCGGCCAATCACGCCAGCTCCAAACATATTAAAATGGCATACAGCGACTGAAGTACTCTCATCGATTGGTAAGTTTTCCACGGACAAGGCTGACACACAAAAGATATAACGATGGTCGCCGTGCGCTGGGGGAGGCGCTGCGCCACAATAGCCGTTAAAGCCAGCATCATTGATTAACATCTTGGCGCCTACTGGAAGGAGCTTACCTTCAGGTTGTCCAGCTCCCGTTGGCAACGAATTAACAGATGCAGGGATGTCATAGACTACCCAATGCCAAAATCCGCTTACAGTAGGCGCATCTGGATCATAACAAGTAACTACGAAGGATTGGGTTTCTTTAGGGTATCCATGCCAACTTAATGCGGGTGAACAATCTTCACCGCCCTCAACACCAAACGCCTTACTCAATTGAGGTGCAGGCATAACACCTCCTTCAACAATATCAACAGACAGCAACTTAAACTCAGGAGCCTTTGGCAAGGCATCATAGGGATTATAAAAGAAAGGCGCTTTCATCGTGCTTGCTCCATTAAAAGATTTTTAATTCCGTTATCCTAACATCTGTTACATTCAGTGGTAAATAATTACTAAAGCGTTCTGCAAAGTTTCATGCGACTTTGCGTGCAAAGAGACCTATTGAATCATTGCGTCAAAGAAGGGCTATTTGCATTATTGAGTTAGAATTGTTTTCTTTCAGTCCTTCTCAGGCACAGACTAATGGAATGGTCGCCTCCCTTCCCAAAGTAGAAACATGGTGGCAAAATGTTGTTGTATTTTTCATCAATTAGAAGAGGCGTAAGCAATGACTATCACAACTATTGGTATAGATTTAGCTAAAAATGTTTTTCAGATCCACGACGTAGACCACTCTGGTAAAACCGTCTTGAAGAAACAACTCAGACGTAACCAAGTTCTCACTTACTTCATCAAATTATCAACGTGTACAATTGGTATGGAAGCCTGCGGTGGAACCCATTATTGGGCAAGGAAACTTACAGCGATGGGGCACACCGTAAAACTGATGGCTCCTCAGTTTGTGAAACCACACGTCAAAGCGAATAAAACGGATGCGGCAGATGCGGAGGCAATCTGCGAAGGGGTAACGCGACCCACTATGCGGTTCGTCGCGATTAAAAATGCAGAGCAACAAGCTATATTATCCCTGCATAGGGCCAGACAAGATTTTGATAAAGCAAGAATGGCACAAGCAAATCAGATACGAGGGTTGCTTGGCGAGTATGGCATCACTATTCCTCAAGGCATTAAATATGTTAGGAAGGATATGCTGATGTTACTTGATTCACCAGAGCATGAATTGCCCAGTGCGTTTACTGATTTGCTCAAACGCCTCCATGCGCGCTTAATGGTGCTCGAGGGGCAAGTCAGTGATTTAGAGACGCAAATCAATGTTTGGCATAGTAACAATGAATATAGTCAGAGACTGTGTAAAATTCTTTGCATTGGCCGAGAGTTAGCTGCTTGGTTGGGCCTTGTTCCTCGACGACACTCAAGCGGAGGAAGACCGATGCTATTGGGTATCAGTAAACGAGGTGATACCTATCTTAAGACATTGCTGATACACGGCGCACGCTCAGTAGTTCGAGTAGCCAAAAACAAAAGTAGTTTGTTCTGGTCAAGTCCAACCGGCCACTTTTCTAAAGGAATTTTCAAATTCAATCGGTAATTGATTGCCGTTCGACGAATGCAACCGCTCCAGATTGTAATATTTAATAAATGCAGCCACATCTTGCTTCATATGTTCTCGTGTTGGTTGCGCTATTTTAAACGACCAATCGTGCTTTAAACTGCCGAAGAATCTTTCAACAACAGCATTGTCCCAACACGCACCTACATCACCCATGCTAGCTCGGCAATTTAAGTCCCTTAATAGCTTTCTAAAGCGCTTACTCGTATATTGCTAGCCTTTATCACTATGAAAAAAAGCCTTTTGGAGGCTGGCGTAGGCTGCGTGCTTTAGAAAAAGCTTGCTCAACCAAGTCTGTTGTCATACGACTTGAGATATGCCAACCTACAATTCGTCGACCGCATAAATCCATGACAATAGCTAAATACTGACAACCTTCGCCAGACTGTTGTGGGTTTATAAATGAAGAAAAATTATTGTGATTATTGGCAAGTTTAAGGAAACAAATGTATTTTGAAACAATCTAATTTTTGATAACAAAATTAAGACATTAGCATTAAAAAGATTGATTCGTAGTTCATTGGTAATGCAGAGCAGTAATTATCATAACTCCTCAGTTAGATTGCCTGTAAAGCGCATCAAGTAACTTGACAGGTACACTAGGGCGTGTTGATCTTTGCTGTACATAAATTAATCAGCCCACATGGGTAGCCACATCATGGCAAACGCGAGAGCGACCATTAAATGGTAGTTTCGTTCTAGCTTTTCATATCTCGTGGCTACCCCCCTATATTGTTTAATTCGGCCAAAGGCGTTCTCAACCAAATGACGATATTTATACATACACCAATCAATATCGTCATTGCCCACTAAACTGTTCACCTTTCGCGGAATAACGGGTGCAGCGTCATTTTCACGAATATAATCCCTTAGTTTTTCACTACTGCAACCTTTGTCTGCAACCACTATTTTGCTGGCAGGCGAATTGGCTACTAGCGACTCGCCATGGACAATATCATGCGTATTTCCACAAGATAATTCATAGTAAACAGGCAAACCACCGCTATCCACCGCAAGGTGAATTTTGGTGGAATTCCCACCTCTACTTTTTCCTATCGACTCATCATCAGCGGTGGCCGCGCCGGTACTATGCTGATGCGCTCTTATAATACTGCCATCAATAAATAACCAATCGGTGTCAGCATAACGAGTAAGTACGCGAAACAGCTCGTTCAAAACATCCTTTTTTGACCATAAGTTAAACCGCCTGAAAACAGCGCTCCACTTACCAAAGTAAGGCGGTAGGTCGCGCCATGGAATACCTGTTCGCATCTTGAACAGTATGCATTCGAGCGTTTTTCTATACTCTGGCTTATTATAAATTCAACCACTTAAGTGCATTATTCTGGATAAGACATTCCATGTCTCATCTGTTAACATTAAACTAGGCATGTAGGTTTGCTATCGTTTATTCTTGGTGGAATTAATTATACCTTATCTACATGCCGCTTGTTTTTAATACTGCAAAGATCAACACACCCTAGTGTCAATTAACTACTTTTTCCCATAAAGAGGAGTTAATTAACACAGAACCCTTTATTTTCCCCTCAGTTCATGTAATTCTAGGATTTATAAATTTGTCCGTACAAATTTGCAAATGAACATTTTGCCTTGTTCTATAAATGGCATAAGTTTACGTGATTGTTGCGCTTACAACCTTATAAATGACGCGCGTTTCGTTCACGTTTTATTACTAATACATAGGAAATCACATGGCATTAGATATTAATAAAGTTGTCATAAAAACATCACTCACATCCTGCTTTGGTAGCCGCTTTAGTGATGTTGAAGGAGCTACTGCCTTTATCGAAGAATTAGCGAAGGAGGCTGAAGAGGTATCGTTAGCAACTGGTGACTATGTATTTAGAGAAAAAGATAAGTCGGAATATGTTTATATACCAGAAACCGGTTCAATCATGTTAGAGCGCTGCACCGCTTCAGGCTCTAGGCAAGTGTTTGCATTTCTGTTTACCGGCAATTTACTGGGTCTTTCAGAGCGTCCAACATATTCCTTTAGCGCGAAAACATTGACTAATTCCGTAGTGATTAGAATTACCAAACAAATGATGAAAGATGTTTTTTCAAAGTACCCGGCAGTAGCTCAGCGTTATCATGATGTTACAGGCCACATACTCTCGCTCATATTAGATCAGCTTTTTGTTATGGGTCAAAAATCGGCGCACCAGCGTTTGGCGCATTTTTTATTAGATATGCAATATAGGATTGGGCACGGAACACAAAAATTCTTTTTACCCATGAGCAGACAAGATATTGCTGACTATTTAGGTATGTCTTTAGAAACCGCCAGTAGGGGTTTTAGTAAATTAAAATTGGATGCTTTGATTAAGATTGAAAGCAATTATCAAATTACGTTGTTAGACAGAGACAAATTATTTGAATATGCAGAGCGGTGAATTGACGGATGTCAATGCCGCTGTGTAAGTCTCACTAGATAGTAGATTAAATATACTAAATTGTGTGCCCATCATGCATAGTTTTATCAAACCTTCTGCTTTTATAGCGCTAATCATAAGTGTTAGTAATCAACTTATGGCTGTTCCTGTTGACGAAGATAAGCGCACAACATTAATCGTTAACGATGCTGACAAGTCTTTAGCGCTTTATAAAGATGCACTTGGTCTCAATGTTATTTACGATCAAATGATTAATAGCCCAATGGAAGACGGCAAGATTAAAAAGCGCCGTCTTGTGCTGCTTCAAGCCAATGATGATTACATCGGCGTGCTTGGGATCCTTGAATACATTTACCCCTTAAAACCACAAAGAGCCGAACATTTTGATGAGCTGGTTCCGGGCGATCCTATTATTGTCATGAATGTGAAAGATTAGAGACGCGCTGGGCTAGTGTAGAAAAATTGGAAGACGTTGAGATTATTGAAGCACCTCACTTAGTGGATTATCCTCGCGCAGACGGTGGAAAAATTTCAGTGATGGTATCGATGATCCGTGTCCCTGACGGTTACTGGATTGAAATTAATACACTGCTAGATGAACCCGCCAAATTTAGCGATTGAACTACATAGGAGCTTTAGGGGCGGCAATGCCCCTTTTTAAGTTTATGAACGCAGGAAAAAATTTACTAAAAAAATAGCCCAATTAATCAATACGCTTTTCGCCTCGCCCCCACCATACAATGGCGAAAGAAAGTACAAAAGGCAACACCCTTTCTAAAATATCACCCGGCGCATTGGCTTGCCAATTAAATGCCACCGTACCGCAAAATCCAATTAAAATAGCCGCTAAGCGAAATTTTCCTGACACCTTATAGCCACATAAAATAACAATGAGTAAGGGGCCGAATGCTGATCCTATTGCCGCCCATGCGAATAATACGCGCGAAAAAATAGCTTCAGGCGCAAACAAAGCAATAAGTAGCGACACCATGCACATTATCACAACGGTGCACCGTGACCACAAAAGACTATTGCTAGGCTTACTTGCGGGCTTTAAATCGTAAGACAAAGACGAAGCCGCCACCAACAATTGGCTATCTGCGGTAGACATGATAGCGGATAACACTGCCGCCACTATCACGCCCGCCACAATAGGGTGAAATAACAAATTGGTTAGGTCGAATAAAACCTGTTCGCTATTTGCGTTTACCGGCAATAAAACGCGCGCACAAAGCCCTAATAACAGCATGCCGCCATACACAATAATAGGCCAGCCAATACCGACCCATTTTGCAGTTTTCATGTCGCTGTCATTTTCGATCGCCATAAAACGATTCACCACATGAGGCTGACCCGGATTACCTAAGCCTATTCCCAGCATTCCAATGACAAAAGCAAATGCTGCCCAACCATAAAACTCACCACTAAAAGACAACTGAGCACTTGAATAAACCTCAGGCAATGCTTTTATGAGTGCGCCAAGGCCACCTATTTCCCACAGTGCTACTAGCGGAAGCATTATAGCCACAGCGGCCATTAACATTCCCTGCACTGTATCGGTTACGCTTACGGCCCAAAATCCACCCAATAAGGTGTAAATTAATATAATAAGGGTGCCCGTAATGACCGCTCTTTCTGTAGACATACCAAAACTACTAGAAAAAGTGCCGCCTGCGGCTTGAAATTGCGCCGCCACATAAAAGGCAAACGAGAATATAATGGCAATACTGCAGGCAATTACAATTGCTTTAGCATACTTACCGTTACCACTTAATAACTGCGTTAACGTAATAGCGCCGGTTTTATTGCCTAATACTCTTATTTTGGGCGCTAACCATAACCAATTGAAGATGTACCCGCCCACAATGGCAGGAAACAATAATAACGCCGACAGCCCCATTGAATAAGCCGCCCCGCTTACGCCTAACAGGCTCCACGCGGAAGAAGCACTTGCCGAGGAGCTAATAGCGGCAACCCATGGACCGAGTGTTTTGCCGCCGATAAAAAAATCTTGGCTGGTTTGGGTACGTTTACTCGCCCATAAACCAATACCAATAAGCAAGATCTTATAACCGATTAATGTAACTAATATAACCATTTCACGACCCATACTTATTCCTCAACGCGCTTAAAAACTTAAGTGCGGTCTAGTTTGCTTTTTATTTAAACCGGTTTGCATCCAGCGTAAATTTAAGTCCATGGTGGGGTTGGCGCGATCATTCCATATGTAGGTAATGGTATTGCCGGTTGCGTCTTCAATGAGCCCTAATTTAAAAATGGGATCGTTGGTGTATTGGTAAGTTAATAAAGCAAGCTGCACCGAATAACCTGACCGGTCCTGAGTTTTGTCGTCAAGAATTGGCACTATTTGACCTTCACTATGCAGCAGGAGTCCGCGAGTAAAAAGCCAATCTGCATCTTTATCAGCTTGCTGGTCGCCAATACGCGTGCCGCCCCATCCTTGATAGCAAGTCACTTTGCGGTTTTTATGTGCAATGCCAGCTTTGTCACCAAATACATAATTACCATCTTCATCTTCGGCTTTATCGCTAATATAAATTTCGCTCTGGGTGAACTTAAGCGTATCGTTGAAATATATTGTTTTACCGTTTCGCTGTGACACAATTACACAGGTACTATGGTTCATAAAACCATCAAAATAGCCTGCGTTGTTATCGTCTACTTTATATGCCCAATAGACCTCGCAGCCTAAATAATTAGTAAGCTCGTCTAATTGAAGATTCTGGTATAATTTGGGGTTTAAATGACCATCTGTAAACTTATTTTCGTCTTTGAAGCGATAGATATTTAGTTCTAGTAACGAGGTTTCGTCATTGCGTACAAATTGATATAAACGCTGGCGATATATCATACTTGCGTCGCCATCCATGTATTGCTTCACAAAACAAGTGGTGCCTTTTAGAACGGGTGTAGGCAATGGCGCAAATATATGATGTATATGCTCGTGCACCTGTAAATTGGGGTTCTTTTCTAGGTCAATTTTATCTTGCCAGTTTTGTTCATGATTATTAAATTCAGCCCCAAACCACTGATGAAATAAGGCTTCATTAATAGGGTCGCTGTTAATGTCTTCGCGCATCGTGTTTGCGCTTCGCTCATTATTGCTTGCCCCTTTATTGCTTGAATCAACGGCGGCACATGCGCTCAAAAATAATACCAATGTTAGTAATGCTATATGTAGTTTCATTGGCTATCCTTAGATGTATTATCTTCAAGCACCACGCGGTAATACCCTTTAGCCCTAATCCAACTTAATGCAGTTTCCCACATCAATTTAGGCCCTAGCTATTCACTAAATGCTCTTGCTGTTTTCATTTCTTCGATGTCGTCTTGGCTATAGCCAATTTGAGCGAGTACTTCTCGCGTATGTTGACTAAAGCTTGGTAAGTCAAAATTAGGATTAGCGGGCTCTTGTGCATATTTAATAGGCACTCCCAAATGCTGGTTGCCGTGCTTATCGGTCAAGAGCATTTCGCGACTTAGCGTATGCTCGTCGCGCATTGCTTCATTTAATTCGCGCACGGGTGACCAACATACATCTATCTTGGCGAGAAAATCACTCCAAAAGGCGAGGCTTTGGGCGCCAAAACTTTCTTTTAAAAATGTTTTAACCGGATTTTGCACATCGCCAGGGGGTTGTTTGCAAAGCTCAATTAAATCGGATCGATTAAGTGCAGTTAACAAGTTCTCAGCAAACTTCACTTCACTGCCCCCTAAGGTTAAATAACGCTGATCGTTGGTTTCATAAATGCCATACATCGCCGCGCCGCCCCAGCTTCTTTCATGCTTAGGCTTTGGTGAGCGGTTTTCAGCAAAAACCGAGCCCATTGCATTGGAATACCACGCAATTAGCGAGTCTTGCATAGAGATATCTATGTAGTCGCCCTCGCCGCTTTGCTGCGCACGAAGAAGCGCCATCAATACGCCCGAAAAAGCCATTAAACTGCCAGCCATATCGGCAACCGGCATAGCAGGCTGAGCGGGCTTACCGTCTTGACCTTCGTTAATAAATACCGCGCCTGAATCGGCCTGTATGCTTAAATCGTGAGCAGGTTGCAATCGCTTAGGGCCAGTTTGGCCATAGGCAGAAATAGAGCAATATACTATTTTAGGATTTACTTGCATTACGCTTTTATAATCAATGCCTAAACGCTCAACCACCCCGGGTCTAAAAGCTTCAACAACCACATCGACGTTTTCACACAGTTTGAGAAAAGCGGCTTTGCCCGCTGAGCTTTTCAAATTTAAATTGATACTTTTCTTACCACGAAACACATTGCGAAACCATACCGACTCGCCGTTTTGTTGTAAGCCAATGTGCCGCACAGGTTCGCCGCCAGGTGGTTCGAGACTAATAACCTCAGCGCCATGGTCGGCCATCATCATGGTAAAATGCGGACCGGGTAAAAAAAGCGATAAGTCGAGTACTCGAATGCCTTGCAGTTTCATGTTTAGATAGTTCCAGCAGCTTTTAGTTCGTCAATTTGCTGTTGATTATACCCCAGCTCAGTTAATAGCTCTTGGGTGTTGTGTCCCATTTCAACAGAGGCTTTGCCTGTTAGGCGCTTACCATTCATTTTAATCGGGTTAGCCAATACTTCCATATCTTTGTTATGCGGATGCGGCACTTTTTGTACCATTTTAACATCGTGTACATATCTATTATTAAGCGCTTGAGGCACGTCATATACAGGAGCACTAGGAATTTTACCTTTAAAAACTTCAAGCCAGTGAGCGGTGGCGTGCGTGCAAAGTACTCTGTCTATTTCTTGGGTGAGTAGATCACGGTTTTCACGTCTGCCTGCCACCTTGGCAAAACGCGTTCCTTTCAACAAGTCATCGTTTAGTAGGTCAACCAATACACCCCAAAATTTGTCGGTCATAGCCATTAAAAATATAAAGCTGTCTTTAGTTTTATATAGCTGGCACGGTACTGTGGCTGGATGCGCCGAGCGTGGAGCTCGTTCAACTACGTATTGCTCATTCAAATACCAAGTTGCAGGGTAAGATAATTGATGCAGCGCTACGTCAAATAAAGACACGTCGACATCGCGTCCTTGTCCGGTTTTATGGGCACCAAGTAAAGCAGCGGTTAAGCCTAAAGAGGCTACTGCGCCAGTCATAAAGTCAATCATCGACAGGCCAAATCGGGCTGGTGCTTGACCAGGCTCACCTGTTAATGACATTAAGCCAGCTTCAGCCTGCATTAAATAGTCATAGCCAGGCCAGCTAGCGCGGTCGTTGTCGCGGCCATATGCCGATAGGTGACCACACACTATTTTTGGGTTAATGTACTTTAACTTGTCATAGGTAATACCGAGTTTTTCAGGTTGGTCGCCGCGTAAATTATTGGTGACCGCGTCTGCTGAAGCAACTAGCTGTTCAAAAATTTTGCGACCGTCTTGTGATTTCAAATCGAGCGTAAGGCTCTTTTTGTTTAAGTTAAATGTTTGGAAAAAATAACTATCGTTGTCCCCTAAAAAGAAGGGTCCGGTTTGCCTAGACACATCGCCGCCAATTTTAGGGTTTTCTATTTTTATAACTTCTGCGCCCATATCAGCCAAATACATTGAGCCATAGGGGCCTGCGCCATATTGTTCAACTGCGATAATGCGAATACCTTTAAGGGGCAAATTACTCATAATGTTTCCTATAAATTGCATGTTCGCAATAGATTATAATGTGTGGGGGGGGGAAGTCGCTGGTTACTCAGCATACGAATGAATATGCCAATCACCAGCGGTATAAAACGTCTAAATTTTATGGCGCTCAATAAGCTGCTTAGCAATAATAATGCGCTGCATTTCGTTAGTACCCTCGCCTATGCACATCAGCATAGCGTCGCGATAATAGCGTTCTATGTCGTATTCAACCGAATAGCTAAAACCACCAAATATACGCATTGCTTCGTTAGCGCAATATACACCGGCTTCAGAACCGAAGTATTTGGCCATACCCGCTTCCATGTCACAGCGCTCGTGGGCGTCGTACTTAGCAGCAGCGTGTTCAATTAATAGTCTGGCGGCTTCTACTTGCGTTGCCATTTCACCTAGCTTTAATTGAATTGCCTGATGCTTACAAATGGGTACACCAAAGGTTTCACGCTCTTGGGCATAACGCACTGCAAGTTCGGTTGCACCTTGGGCAATACCGGCTCCCCGCGCTGCGATATTAATACGCCCTAACTCTAGTCCACCAACAGCTTGTAAAAATCCACTGCCTTCTTTTTCACCCACCAAGTTAGCTGCGGGCACTCTTACATCTTCAAAGCTCACTTCGCATGTATCGATTGCGCGGTAGCCAAATTTCTTCATTTTTGTAATGGTAATACCAGGCTTAGGATTGCCATCGGCATCTTTGGTCTCAACAATAAACAAACTGGTGCCTCTGTGCGCTGGCACTGCTTTTAAGTCTGTTTTAACGAGCACTGCTAAAGAGTTACCGTTTAAAGAGTTAGTGATCCATGTTTTAGCACCGTTGATTATATAATCGTCACCGTCGCGCACGGCTACTGTTCTAATTGCTTGAAGGTCAGTACCCGCGTTAGGTTCAGTTAACGCAATCCCACCGCGCATTTCACCGGTGACCATTCTATGTAAAAAGCGTTCTTTTTGTTGCTGCGTACCGCAGCGCTCAATGGCCGATGCTTGAATTAAGTGAGAATTAAAAATGCCACTAGGCGCCATCCATGCAGAGGCCACTTTCATTACAATTTTAGCGTAAATAGACGCCGGTAGCCCAAGGCCGCCGTATTCTTGACTCACCGTTGCACCAAATAATCCCAACTCTTTCATTTGCTCGGCTAAATGATGCGGATATTTATCTTCATGATCATACTCTTTAGCAATAGGTCTTACTTCTTTTTCGACCCATTTGTTGATCATATCCAATATTGCTGATTCATCTTCTTTTGACCATACTTCAGACATGATATACCTCTTAATAATTCACTTTATCTTCGACCGAATGGCCTATTTTGGCGATCAGCATTCTGCGTACAAAATGTCCAACCATTTTGCCGTCTTGATTAAAACCTGTCGTTTTTACGGTAACAATACCGGCCCCTGGTCTTGATTTAGATTCACGCTTTTCAAGCACCTCTGATTCAGCGATAAGTGTGTCGCCTTCAAACAATGGATAAGTAAGTTTAATCTCATCCCAGCCCAAATTTGCAATCGCCTTTTGACTCACATCGGTCACGCTCATGCCTACCATTAAGGCAACGGTAAACGGTGAACACACTATGCACTTGCCAAACTCACTGCCTTTTGCATATTCATCATCAAAGTGCATTGGGTGGGTATTCATGGTTAATAACGTAAACCATGTATTGTCGGTTTTTGTGATTGTACGACCCGGGCGATGTTCGTAAATGTCACCTACTTTAAATTCTTCGTAGTGACGACCGAAAGTTTCACGATAGCGGTTTTCACTGATTTTTTTTACATTTTGTACCATTAGGGTCTCTCTTTTTTTGTCTGAAGTTAGAGTTATTTATCCGCCTGCTGCGCGAGTTCAAGAATTCGCTCACAGGCAATTATGATGGGTCTGTCGATCATTCTTCCATTCACCACTAAGGCTCCACCATCATTTTTTAATGCAGCGTCTACCACTTGTTTAGCGTGCTCGAATTGCGCCTGTGTAGGTGCAAATGCAGTGTGAATGTCTGCTATTTGGCACGGATGAATTGCGGCTTTGCCGGTAAAACCTAATGCCTTAATTTTAACGGTTTCGTCAATCAGTCCTTGTACATCTTTTATGTCGATGTAAGGCACATCAATTAGCGCGACATTGGCTTTGGCAGCGGCTTTTACAAGTAGGCTTCTGGCGAACAATAATGGCTCGTAGCTAAATTCGCAGCGCAGTTCAGCCGACATATCACCGCCGCCAAACATGATAGCTTTTACACACGAGCTTGCGCTTGCGATGGCATCTGCATTGTCTAGGCCTTCAATAGTTTCAATTAGCGGTAAAATATTAGTGCTTGGCGAATTCAACTGATTTTGCGCACCTAAAACTTGTTCTGGGCTTGTGCATTTAGCTAACATGACAAGCGCCGGTTTAGTGGATGACAGTGCCGCTAAATCAGCTTGTCCTTCGGCGGTATCAAGCGGATTAGCTCGCACGCACACTTTGTGTTTAACTGAAACATCTAGACCTCGTAAAAACTCGACCACTGCCTGTCTTGCGGTGTTTTTATCCTGCGGTAACACGGCATCTTCTAAGTCGATGCAGATCATGTCGGCTCCGGCGCCGAGCGCTTTTTCGAAGCGCTCGGGACGCGAGCCCGGCACAAATAATAAAGAACGAATTAAAGGACCCATTTATTTTCCTGCGATAAGTTAGTGGACGAAGACTTTTCGAAAGTGGTCGAAGCAACGTTTGTTGCAAAGTGATTGGCAATTTGCACGCGAGTAGCAAACCAGACGTCCTCTTTTTGATTGACATATTCTAAGAACTGCTCGAAAGCGCCAATACGACCTGGGCGACCAATAATTCTTAAATGTAAACCAAGACTCATTATGCGAGGCTTTTCAAGACCTTCTGCCCACAATACGTCAAAGGTGTCTTTGGCATACTGCAGCCAATCTGCCGGTGTTAATGAAGGCGCAACCCACATTTTCATATCGTTAGAATCAAGCGCATATGGCACAATTATCATAGGTTCGTCGGAACCTTCAACCGCACCCCAAAAGGGAGCATCGGCACTGTAATCGTCCATGTGGTACAAAAAACCTTCTTCTTGCAGTAGTCTGCGCGTATTTTCAGTTAGCAAATAACGCGACAGCCACCCTAGTGGACGCTTGCCGGTACTTTTTTGAATACTCGTCACGGCATCTTTTATAAACTGGCGCTCTTCGTTTTCGTCCATGCGAAATTGAAATGTCCATCTATAGCCATGCGAACATGTTTCATCGCGTCTGCGTTTAATTGCATCAGCAATTTGTGGAGCGCGCTCTAAGCTTAAACCAGCTGCAGTCCATGTTGCTGGCACATCGTATTTATCTAAGAGGCTTATGATCCGGTCAGCACCTTCTTTAATGCCATACTGGTAATTAGACTCGTTACCATAGTTACGCATCGGCTTTTTCAAATAAACTTGCAGCTCATCTACGGGCTCCATGCCCTTATCGCCATCTTTGATGTTATATTCTGAGCCTTCTTCAAAATTCACTACAATAGACATTGCTAAGCGTTTATTTTCGGGCCATTGGTAACTTTTCGTCATAATTTTTTCTCTTATTTAGGTGGTAAACGGTAACAAAATAATTTAGTGGTACTCTTCACCACCCGACACGTTCATGCATTCACCAGTAATATAAATGGCTTGGTCGGAACACAAAAACGCACAGGCTTTGGCAATATCTTCTTGCTCTCCTGGCCGGCCTAGTGGAATGCGGTCGCGCATGTCTTGCATATATTTGTCATAGCCTTTGCCGCTTACTTGTGAAAAATGCTCATTTTGCCAAGCACCCAAACCAGTCGTAACGTGGTTTGGGCAAATTTCATTCACGTTAATTTTGTTAGGGCCAAGCTCTTGCGCGGCCACTCTGGTGAGTCCGTTCATACCATGTTTTGAAGTGGTATAAGCCGAAGCATGTGCAAAAGCAGACTTGGAAGCTTGTGAGCCAATATTAATGATTTTGCCGCCGTGACCTTGTTTAACCATTTGCTGGGCTGCATATTTAATGCCTAAAAATGTGCCGCGTAAGTTAACGCCTAAGACGGTGTCCCATTCGCTTACATCCATTTCTAAAATAGGCTTCATTAAGAAACCAACGCCTGCGTTGTTTATCCAAATATCGAGTTTTCCGTAGGTTTCAACGGCAAAACTCACCGCCCCGGCCACGTCTTCGTCCTTTAAAACGTTGCATACAACACTTGTTGCTTCACCGCCTGCGGCGACTATTTCATCCACAATTTGCTGCATTTCTGCGCTTGTACCCACGGCTGTGTCAGGCGCGTGCTTGGAATCGGCATAACCAATATCGGTGATAACAATTTTGCAACCTTCTTGCGCTAGACGTTTAGCCATGGCTTCGCCTAAGCCTGCTTTGCGACCCGCGCCGGTAATTACGGCCACCTTACCTTTCAATTCCTTATAAATAGACATGGCAACCTCTTATAGTTTCGATGTCATAATGAACAGTGGATTGTCTGCAAATTCTTGAAACTGTGCGGCCACTTTTTGCATAACCTCAGAGCCGGCATCTTTACCAAACTGTTCCATATCATTTACTTTTAGAATTTCTATATATTGATAGGGAGGTTTGCCCTCACTCATTAACAAGCCTTCTGATTTAAGCACTTCAAATACATCGACTGAAGGTAGACCGCTTGCGGTAGGAATATCTATTTGTTTAGCCCAATCTTGATATGCAGATACATCTGCACTGGCTTTTAAATTAAATAGTACGACGATAGTGGTCATAGTGTTGTGCCTTAAATTAATTTGTCCGGACAAATTTAAATCTAGAAGGAGGTAATGTCAAACGTTCTAGATAGTAGTTAAATAGAAAATTGATAAATGGCAATCACTAGGTCAACTTTAGTGACCGCGCCAGTCGTTAGACGTCCTTTGTTCGTCTATTAAGGTGCGCTTGAGTGTTTTGCCGTCTTGAAGCCACTGCCATACGCGGGACCTAAACTGCCCACAGTCTGACAAGTGGATCATTTCATATAAATAAGTACGAGGTTCGCCCACACGAGTCCAATGCAGCATCATGGTTCGGCGGTGCTCATCTAACGTCACCTCTGCCGCCCAACCGGTAATAATTTCGTTGTCGAAAACCAATTTATCTTCGTGAGCTTCACCCATGAAATCGCGAATATCCGTTTCACCATTTTCCCAAGTGTAATGATTGGTTTGATGATAAATATTGGGCTTGTCCTCGGGAATACGACAAACTAATTTTGATTTATGGATGTCAATCTGATCACCGTTTATATCAAAGTGCCTGTACCATCCTTCCCAAACGCCCTCATGACGAGCGAGTAGTGGAAAAGTTTCCTTAAGTTTTAATTTCGACATGTTGTTTCCTCTAAGTTGTTAGATAATTAACATAACAAAATAATCCTCTTAATTAGCTTTGATGAAGGCCGTTTTTGATATTTGTCATAATTAAATATCTGTAATGAAATATTGAGCTTTAAATTATTTGACTGGCGGGGAAAAATCTCCTGAGAGGCTTACAAAAAAAGGAAAAACAAAAATCCGCGAGAAGCAGCATGTAATTTAGTTGTTAAATTTGCGAGCTCTTAGGTGTACCTAACATCCTCTAAGAGCTCACATTAAGTCGCTTTTTTGGCAACTTAATTTTACGAAAGTGCGGTTATGTTTCTCGAGTGAGCCACTCTTGTACTTCTTCCATCGTAGGATCGTTGCCTTGCATTTCTTCTCTATCTTGTTGTAACACTCTTAAAATACGTGCTAAGAAGACTTGAGTATCGCTACTCCGTTTCGCCACTTCTTGTTTATTTGGTTGATAACTATTAATCTCGGTACGTGTTAACACGCCTTTTTCTTCAAGCAAGCACTCCAATGTGCCGACTCTTTCTCGTGTAACGGTTAACTCCATCGACAGCGCCATAGCAATGGACATGACCTGCTCGGTTTGCTTATTTTCTAAAAAGTAAGGCCGTTGGCCTTTAGCTTTAGTGCCCGCTAAATCGAGCTTATTAATATCTGTCATAATTATTCCTTTGAATTCGAATTACTTTTTCCACAAACCGTAAGCGTTCCACTTAGGTGCTCTACCGTAATCTTCACCCTCATCGTCTGCTTCACGCTTGCCGAATATTTTTTCATCCACCATCGACACAAGGCCTATATCAAACATGTCGGTAGCGTTGAATCCGCATTTGGTGAACATGGCCTTTAAGTCTAGGTCGTGCATGGGTCCCCAATAGGGTTCGTTGTTGTTGTAGGTGTCCCAATCGCGCGCGAACTGCTGATATAAGTCCATGCCTTCATACTGAGGCTGTTCTAAATGCAGCATTAAACCACCTGGTTTAAGAAGCCGGTTAATCGTTTTTAAAATTTTAGGCATAGAGCTGTGTGATAGCTCGTGCAGGAACATGGATGTTGTGATCAAATCGAACGATTCATCATCGTACTGATCGAGGTTTTCAGCGTTTGCTTGCACAAAGCGAATGTTATTCACGCCTAAAGACTTTGCTCTTGCGTGCGCATAACGCAGGCTAGGACGCGCCACGTCAATTGCAATCACTTCGGCATCAAGAAAAACTTGCGCCAATGGAACTGCGTTATGGCCAATGGTGCATCCCACATCCAAAATACGCTTGGGCTTAAAATTGCTGTGGGATTCTTTTAACCATTTGCCTATTGCTTGTCCGCCGCCGTCACTTAATGCCCCTAATAAACCTGCAGTGGTCGCAAATAAGCCAATATCGTAGCTTGCCGCTACCGTGACATCGTCTTCAAAATATTCCGTGTAATAACAGCCAGGTTGGCAATGAATGTCGACAGAGCCTACGTTTTCCGGGATTTCAATACTGGGGTTTAGCTCTAGCGTGTCTGCATCTTTATTAAGACGTGACACTTTTTCAACTAAGTCTTCTATTTGTCTTAGTACTTGGCCACGAGCTGCTTGATGACGCATTTCCATAGTATTTCTGCGCAGCGCACTCCACATTTGGAAATACTTGTTAGCCATCATCGCTTTGCGAATTTCATGTCGTGTCTCTGGCTCACGCCCCTTTTGCTTTACAAAGTTTGGTTTGACTTCTTTCTCATAGGCCACTCGCACACCCGGCAGCACTTGCGCACTTAAGTAAACGTTTAGGTGAGTTAGAAAATTAAGCCTAGCCACTTCATCATGATCTGCAGTGGGGAATACTTCATGTTTAGTTAATACATTCCATGAAGGTAGGGTTTTAGATGCACTCATTTGGTTTCTCCTATAATTTCAAAATCGATTAGCTCATAGTGAGTTTGCATGTAGCCCTCAACACCCGCTCTGAGTAATAAATAGTCGTCGTCTGCCGTGCACCACAAATTGTAGGGAGGGTGCTCTTCAGGTAAATTGCCTGCGGTGTCAACAAGCTGAAAATGTCTGGCGTTAAAAGTACCCGCTTTTACGGTGATGGACTCCTCGCCTACATAGCGAATACCAAACCCTGTTTTAAACAGCAGTGGGCCCGTTGCTCCTCGATGATCGGGAGAGGTTAAGTAAAGATTGGAGAAAAAAGTTTTGCCGAGCCCTTGGCTTAAATCATAAAGCTTCATTAACAAAGCATCGGCCACAATAGGATGCGCCTGTAACCATTTCACTTTATCGCTTAATTCAATACGCTGAGTAATTCGCCCATCTCTTTGGTTGTGCGTTTCACATTCAACATAAGAGTCAGTAAATCGCATCCAACCTGAACCTTCATATTTATCGCCAACGGTTATGCGCACGCTTGAATCAATCGGGCTTGAGTCTGCGTTCATTGCTTGCACAACGTCACGAATAACGTTGGGCTCATCATCAATTTCGCAGTGAGCATGCATGACCATTGTGCCGTCGCTTTGGGAAGTTATGGTAAAAAACTCACGGCCTCTTTCTTGGTCCATGCGGTCTGGTTTTTTACTCGTATATAAAATAGTGCCACGTATAGTTCTATGTTTCATTGTCGACTCTTTATGATTATCTATATATTTAAATCTTGCCTAATATAGGCTTGCAAAATCGGTGCTACTTAGGTTATAAACACAATTGTTATATCAATAGCACTTTTTAACTAATTTGACCAGTGTGGTTTTAATGAAACCAAGTTGATGTTGCCACTAACGGCACAAAAGCCCATGATAATTATCAATCGCGCGCGAGGAAACTTATGGAAACGACGAATAAAACAGCAAAAGAAATTTACTATGAAGTGAAAAATAATCCAGCGCGCAAGCGTTTTGGATTTGGCAATAAAGCCGTTTTAGTGAATGTCGATCCGCAAAAGGCCTACACCATGGTGGGCGAATTTAACACCGCGTATGAGACAGATCCTAACCAAATGTATTACACCAACGAACTGGCTAAGAAGTTTCGCGCTTTAGATTGGCCGGTAGTGTGGACGCATGTCGCCTACATGGACAATGCTCAAGATGCAGGCATTTGGGGCACACGCACAAACACGCCCGACTCACTTCAAAATATTAAATTTAATTCAAGACGCAATGAATTTGATGATCGCCTAGAAATTGATAGAAGCACCGACGCTGTGTATTTGAAAAAAATGCCCTCGGCGTTTTTTGAAACTCAGCTGCAATCGTTACTTGTTTGGCATAAGGTAGATACCGTTATTCTTACCGGCGGCTCCACATCGGGCTGTATCAGAGCCACTGCGGTTGATTCCTTATCGCGCGGTTATCGCACCATCGTAATAGAGGAATGTGTGGCTGACAAGCATGAAAGCTACCACTTTGCCAATCTTACTGACCTGTCATTAAAGTACGCTGATGTGCTGGAGTTAGAAGAAGTTACGCAGTGGTTAAATAGCCAAGACAATTAAAATTAGCAGGAGGCAAGATGAAAAACGACCCCGGTTTTTACGATTATTGGCCCTACCAAAATCGCCCTAAAATACGCTGGCCAGGGGGTAAAAAACTCGCGTTTTGGGTCGCCCCCAACATTGAATTTTATGAGTTGAATCCGCCCGTAAACCCAAGCCGCAAAGCGTGGCCTCAGCCATATCCGGCAACCCAAGGCTATAGTATTCGAGACTATGGTAATAGGGTGGGTCATATGCGGCAAATGGCGCTGTTAGACAAATACGGAATTCGTGGATCAATCTCTTTGTCTACCGCCTTATGCGACCACCATCCTGAAATTATTCAATTGTGCAAAGAGCGCGATTGGGAGTTTTTCAGCCACGGCATTTATAACACTCGCTATACTTACGGCATGTCAGAGCAACAAGAAAGAGACATGATAAAAGACGCGATGGACACCATTTACAAGCATACTCAACAAAAATGCGCGGGTTATTTAGCTCCCGCACTGTCGCATTCTGAAAACACCTTAGACTTGTTTGCTGAAGTAGGGACCGAACTATTTGGCAACGACGGCGGAATTTATACCTGCGATTTGTTTCATGATGATCAACCTACGCCTATTAATTTGCGCAGCGATAAAAAATTCGTGTCTATTCCTTATTCATTAGAAATGAACGACACCATTGCTTATGTAGTCAATAAAGTTGAGCCTCGCCGCTATAGGCAAATGCTCAAGAATAACTTTGACCAACTTTATAAAGAAGGCGAAGAGTCAGGCACTATTATGTGCATTCCAACACATAACTATCAGGTAGCCTGCCCGCATAGAATGAAAGCCTATGAAGAAGCACTCGATTATATCACCAGCCATGAAGATGTATGGGTAACTACGGGTCGTGAAATTGCTGAGTATTATTTAGAGCATTATTTTGATGATGCTTTAGTTGATATTGCCGCAAAAAAACAAAGGATCGCATAATGGCCTTAGACAAATCACATTTAGAATATCCTCGCCGCCAGTACGGTATGGACCACGACCGTTATAAATGGTCTATGTTGACCGATCGTAAGCAAGTCAACTGGCCAGGTGGTCAAAAACTAGCTTTGTGGATAAACGTGCCCTTGCAGTTTTTCCCGCTCGATCAAAAAGGCGTGCCGTTTGCAGTCCCCGGCGGAATGACGATGCCCTATCCCGATTTACGCCACTTTAGCTTGCGCGATTACGGCAACCGAGTTGGGATATATCGGTTCTTAAAAGCGTTTGATAAATATGGGGTCACCCCAACCTTCGCCTTTAATACAGAGCTAGCTAAACGTAGCCCTTATTTACTAGACACCATTAAAGAGCGCGGTAACGAAATATTGTGTCACGGCATGCACATGGATGCGTTGCACTATGGCGGGCAAGACAAAGAGCAAGAAAGTGCGATTATTACCCAAGCACTAGACGAACTAAGAACCTTGTCTAATCAAAACGTTACCGGCTGGATGAGTCCTGCCCGTAATGAAAGCGAAAATACGCCTGAATTACTTGCCGATAACGGTATTGAGTATTTTTGCGATTGGGTTAACGACGACATGCCCTTCGAGTTTATAACGAAAACCAAAAACCTGTGGGCTATGCCCCTCTCAAATGAGCTAGAAGACAAGTTCATTCTAGACACCAATCTACATTCAGAATCCTCTTATGTTGAACAAATAAAGGATGCCTGTGACTTTCTATTACAAGAGGCGCAAACTCAAGGAGGCCGAATGTTAACGCTCAACATTCATCCATGGTTACTCGGGCAGCCGCATAGAATACATGCGCTGGAAGAAATATTGGAGTACGTAATGAGCCAGGATGTTTACAATGCATCTGCAAGCGATATTTTGCACGCTTTTACGCATAATTAAATAGTAAGCTGGGTTAGCGTTACTAAGATCGTTCCATACGCTCGCCTACTTAAAAGCTCGCCCTTTATGTCGAATCTGTCAATGAAACGAGCATTATCGATAATAGTGCTCTGGGGCCAGTCGCTATAAACGACTGGCCTTTTTGTATATCAAAAGATGCTAAATAGCGAGCGCCTGGGCGTTTGAACTCCCCGCCTTCAACTTGTTTTTTATACTCTGTCCAGCTAGTTTCATTCTCTCTATCGTCATCAAGTGTCGGTGGTATTTTGTACAAAGGCGCATATTCGTTAATATAATCCTTCATTGTTTCGCTCATTCCTTCAAAACCACTGACCTTACGACCCGCTGCATGTATGTATATCATGCCTTCGCGTCCACTCATCATCATCCACGGCAACCAGTCTGATAAACGTACCCAGCCTACGTGTGCATTTGCAGTCTCGGTTTCAGGGTCAATAAGGCTTGCAATATCACCTGAGTAATTAAACATTTCTGTGGCGTGATAAACACCACCCACTTGCTTTTGATAATCGCCGCCTAGTACATTGTGGTAAAACAACAGAATTGGGAACGACATCCACCAGTGTGCTCACGCTGTTCGGCGCCAAAAGACTGGGCGCACTGAAAGGGTTTTCAGTCTTTATCTCTAGGGAAGCGAGCGGGCTGATTGACCGGCTCGTTGAGTACTTGCAGTACTTCAACTTCTTCACCGGTCCATGGGTTGGTCCACGTTTTTAAAGATTTACCGGTTTTAGCGTCTGTATATAACAGTATTTCGCAGGTAATCAAATTACACGTGTTACCTTGCTTGCCGCCGTCAACGGTGCCACAGTGGCCCATGTTAATGCCTTCTTCGCTAAACATGTGTTGGTATGGCTCACATTGCCGACGAGAAAAACTTTACCTGTCCACCAGTAAAAAACGGGCTCGCCGTTTAGACTTGAACACTGTATTTTTCGTATCTCCATATTGGCACCCTTAGGGGTGTTCAAATTAACGCCGCTTACGCCAGAACGCAAGCACTTATGCAAAACCCAGCAATGGGTGCTGATACGAACTTGGTTATCTTCATATTGTCATTCCTTCTATACCTTTTGTAGTAGCATGCATTTGTTAACTGATCGTTGCATTACGCGTAGTCAATTTTTACGCTTTGAGAAATATCAATTTCATACAATGATTTTCCAAATGCCGCTAGAATGCATAATCGTTTTTTGCTCGGTGAATATCTGCCCTTCACCAAAAATTACATCTCTGGCTTTGCGCACAACCTTGCCTGTGCCATACACAATGTCGCCGGCTTTAGCCGCAGACACGAAATTATTGTTCAAATTTATGGTCGCAAATTTCAAAATATGTCCAACCTCATCGCCTATCGCGCGGTAAATAATATAGTCAGCGAAACTTAGCAGTGCGCCGCCGTGAGTTACGCCCTCTGGGTTTAAATGTTTATCTTCAATAACGAATGCACGAGTAATTACTTGGTTTTCATGCTTTTCATAGTAGGGACCGGCCAGCGCTGAAAAACCCTTAAGCGGTGAACAGAGTGTGAAACCTTGCTGCGTTAAATCAGTCATATTATATAAACTTCGCTGTGCGTTTTTGCAAAAATGCTTGAGCCCCTTCTGTAAAATCATCACCCTTAAATGCGTTGTCAAATAAGGCTTGAACGCTTGCCTCGCTCATGTCATTCGCGCCGGCTAAATAGTCTAAGGTTTGCTTTACGCAGCAAATAGAATAGCTACTTGCGTTACACAGGCTTTGGGCGATTTCATTTACCTTGGCGTCTAATTTTTCAGCCTCAACCAAGTCGGTCAACAAGCCCCACTGCAAAGCGGTGTTAGCGTCTATTTGCTTGCCGGTGCACAAAAGCTCTTTAGCTTTGGCATAACCTATTATATTGACCAGTCTGCGCGTATCGCTAATGCTATACACTAAGCCTAATTTTGCCGGCGTTATCGCAAAACGACTTTGCGGGCTTGACACTCTAAAGTCACACGCGGTGGCAATGCCTAAGCCGCCGCCTACACAAATACCGCTTAGTTTAGCGATGGTTGCACACGATAATTTTGTTAATTTTTGTTGCGCTGTTTGCACCCAAGCGTTATTTTCTGCAAGCGTCTTGGGCGCTGCCAATAACGTTTGTAGTTCTTGTATGTCGGCGCCCGCACTAAACGCTTTTTCACTGGCACTTTCCACAATAAGCACTCGCGGCTTTATTTCTTGCTCAACTTGGTCGCAGGCTTCAGCAATTTTTTGCCACATGCTTTGCGTGAGTGCGTTGTATTTCTCTGGTCTGTTTAATAACAAACGAGCAATATTATCTTCATAGGTAAGGCTAATAGTTGACATTTATCATGCGCTTCTAAAGTAAGGAGTGAGTAGTATACGACAAAGTATCACTTAATTAGTGGCGGGTTAAATTGCTATTTATCAATACCGCTACACATCAAAGAGAAAAGATATGACACAAAGACAATTAGGACCCGTTTTAGGGGCAACATTACTATGCCAAAACATAGACAAAGTGAGTAAAGCCTATCAAAATGGCCTGGGTTACTCTTTAGTAAGCAGTGGCGTGATAGACGACGCACAAATACAATGCTGGAGTACGCCTAACCTGCGCCAGAATAAAACGCACATATTGGCATCATCCGATGGTCAAGCTTGGCTCCGACTGGTTGAAGATAAACATAGTCAAACACATTTACCCCTTAAAACACATGGCTGGATGTCGCTTGAGACAAACGTGGCCGATGTGGATGTGATACGAAATGAAATAGATACAAACGCGTTTACCATTATTGGCGAACCGGCCTATTTGCAAGTAAGCGATGCTATTAAAGCAATGCAGGTGATAGGTCCTGCCAACGAAGTGACTTATTTAACTCATATTGAGCGGCCGGTGCCGCCCTTTGAATTACCCATGACAAGCGCAAGAACGTCGAGCCTATTTATTCCTGTTTTGTGCACGCCTAGCCGAGACGCCAGCTTGGCTTTTTATCAGTCTATTAACAAGGCCCAAGAAGGCCTAAAGTTTGATACAAAAATTACCATTTTAAATAGCGCGTGGAACAAAGACATTGAGCATCAATACCAAGTGGCTACCCTGCAGTTAGATGGCAAGTGCTTATTTGAAATTGACCAAGTTCCGCAGGCGCAAGCTATTATTAATAACGAGGGCTCTTTACCCTCGGGCATCGCAATGGTGACCTGCGTTGTTAAAAATATAGACGAGATTGCGGCGCACTTTAAGGTAACGATTACCCAAACCAATAATACTTATTATCCGGGTAGTAAAATCATTTTGTTAAAAGGCGCAGCAGGCGAGTTAATAGAGCTGGTGAGCGCTTAACTTAACACGCCCTTTAAGTCCAATTTAACTCACTTTAACAAGCGCTTTACCCATATTAGCGCCTTGCATTAAGCGGCAAAATGCCTCAGGTGCAGCCGCTATGCCTTGTGCAATGTCTTCGCGCATCTTTAAGCTGCCGTCGTTTATTAGCGGCAAGCAAGCATCAATAAACTCCTGTCTGCGATGCTCAAAATCGTATACCACTAAGCCGTAAACCATGGCGCGCGAGCGTATCCAAAAACCGGGGGGCGGCCCGCCTATTCTTTCTTTTTGATTGTATTCAGCCATTAGGCCGCACAATATTACGCGTGCACCTACGGCAAGTCTTGCCGATACCATGTTTAGTATTTCACCGCCCACTAAATCAAAGTAAATATCAACGCCTTTGGGACATAACTCGTCTAGGCGGCTGGTTAAGTCTTCGGTGCGTCGATTAATACATTCATCGTACCCAAGCTGCTCTTTTGCATATGCACATTTCTCGTCACTGCCGGCAATGCCAATCACTTTGCAACCATAGCTTTTTGCTAACTGCCCAGCCGTTGAGCCTACCGCGCCCGTTGCCGCTGGGATCACCACAACATCGCCAGCTTTTGGCTTGGCTTGCCAAACAAGGCCTGCGTAAGCAGTAAGCCCAGGCATGCCTAATACAGAAAGTACGTACGACGACGGTTCAATTTTCTCACTGACTTTCGTGAGTTCCTTTGCGCTGTGCGCCGAATATTCTTGCCATCCACCCATGCACCTTACTTTGTCGCCTACTTTATAGTGCTCATCAAGTGACTCAACAACCTCACTTACGGTTTCACCTTGAAGTAAGTCACCAGGCTTTATAGTACCCGATATATGACGCCCTGCAATTTGACTGCGCATGTAGGGATCAAGTGATAAATAGAGCGTTTTACACAACACTTGCTTGTCGCTTAATGCAGGAATGGCTGACTCAGTTAAGGCAAAGTTGCCTACACTTGGCTCGCCTTCAGGGGTAGATTTGAGCGTAACTTGAGTATTTATTTTCATTTTTTTGTCTCTTGTTTTGATTTTAAGAATCCATGAAACGCGGTGTCCATTGATTGTGAAACGCTTAGCACCGCTGCGTTTTCATTCATCCATACCTGCCACTGCTGTATAGCGGGCACATGAGCAAATACGTTATGCGTGTGAAACATGGGAATAATGATTTTTACGTACCACATGATAGGAAATAGTGCCATGTCGCCCAAGTCAATAGTGGCTTTGTGAAAACCACTATCGTTACTGCTGTTTATGGCAAGCCAGCGATCAAATTTCGCAAGCGTTTGGCTTAGCAGTTCATGTTGCGCTTGTTTATCAAATTCGAAATCGGTCATTAATATAGATTTAAAATAGGGCAATAATGCCGGCCAAAGATGCGTATCGGCGTATGCCATAGTCACATGCATGTTTGCTTTTTCAAGGGGATCTTTAGACCTACAAGGCACTTGCGGGTGAATATCTTCAAGATATTCCATGATCGCGGTCGACTCTGGCAAGTAATCTCCGTTGTCTAGTTTTAACAAAGGGATTTTACCTAGCGGGAACGTTGCTAAAAATTCAGGCGTGCGCAAGGCATGTAAAGGCGATATTATTTCTATCGGCAATTTTTTATGCAGAATTTGTATTTTAACCCTTGCAGCGAAGGCTGAGTGGTCTAAATTGATAAAGCGCATTGTGTTTTCCTTGTTAATCTTTACTGTGTTTTCAATTTGCTCGAGTGCTATTTTATAGTTGCACCATTCACTTTATTTGAGCCGTGCACTTCTTAGAAATGCTTAGCAAGCGTATTGAAAGTTTTTTGGTAAACCTGCATTTGGCGTAAACCCATAAAGCGATTCGTTAGGTAGCGCTTTCGCCAAAATTTCGCGAGCTTCAAATAACTTATCAAAGTTAATGCCGGTTCTTAAGCCCATAGCTTCGAGCATAAACACCAAGTCTTCGGTAACAATGTTGCCACTCGCCCCTGGCGCTGCCGGACAACCACCTATGCCGCCCATTGAAGAGTCCACAGTAGTTATACCGGTCTCAATTGCGGCAAGGGCGTTGGCTAAACCTTGCCCTCGTGTATTGTGTAAATGAATGCCGCTTAGGTTTTGCTTACCCACCGCAGCCCACACCTTTTTAATAAGCCTTTGGACTTGGGCAGGATTGCCAGAGCCTGTGGTGTCGGATAAACCCACCTCATCGCAACCGGCGTCCATTAACGCAACGGCCAACGAAACTACCTTATCTTCACTTACGCTGCCTTCTATTGTGCAACCGAACGCGGTTGCTAAACCGCCTTCAAACTTGGGCCTGTTTTCAACTGGCTGAGATTTAATGAACTTGGCTATATTGGTAACCTCTTCCAACATTTGTTTGTGCGTGCGTTTAACGTTGCGCAAACTGTGGGTTTCACTCACCGACACCGGTATGCTCATTTTAGTAGGAGAGGTTTTTAAGGCGTTTTTAGCGCCGCGCAAATTAGGTACTAAAACAGCAATCGACAAACCTTTATATTGCTTAGCATGCTCAACTAATTGATGCGTGTCGGCCAGCTGAGGCAATAATGTTGCAGGAACAAACGAACCTACCTCTATTTCAGGAATACCGGCGGCAACCAAGGCGTCAATCCACGCCATTTTGTCTTTGCTCGACATAATCGCAGAAATACTCTGCAAGCCATCGCGCGGACCCACTTCACTAATTTCTATGTCGAACTTTGCCATTACTTCATTCCTATCAGCGTTGTATTTTTGTATACAAACATTATCACGTGGGTGTTTGCTTCAAATTGACATTTAACAAATTGGAGCTTGCCAACATAAACACTATTGATATATTGTTATATCATAAATTAAAAGATAAATAATGCAAAATCAAATAAAGGCATAAATATTATCAATATTGTTTATACCTAACCTACAAACAAGGAATAATCTATTTATGAGCACAATAAAACAGTTGCCTTTAGCTGGCTTGAGAGTTATCGAATTTACACATATGGTAATGGGTCCTGCTGCGGGTTTGATACTGGCTGACTTAGGTGCCGATGTGATTAAAATTGAACCTTTAAATGGCGACAACACAAGGCGCTTAAAAGGTTCAGGTGCCGGTTACTTCTCAATGTATAACCGTAATAAAAAAAGTCTATGTTTAGATATAAAGTCTGAAAAAGGCTTAGAGCTTGCGCTATCTCTAATTGAAGGTGCCGATGTGGTACTAGAAAATTTTCGCCCTGGTGCCATGGACAAACTAGGCTTAGGCTATAAAGACTTGTCTGCACTAAACCCAAAATTGATATATTGTTCATTGAAAGGCTTTTTAAGCGGTCCGTATGCGCACCGCACTGCGTTAGATGAAGTCACTCAAATGATGGGCGGCTTAGCCTACATGACTGGATTGCCCGGCAAACCCATGCGCGCAGGCTCGTCTGTTATTGATATAACCGGCGGTATGTTTGGGGCTATTGGCGTATTAGCGGCACTTGAAGAACGACACAAAACTAGGCTTGGCAAAATGGTAACAAGTTCGCTATACGAAACCACCGCCTTTATGGTAGGTCAACACATGGCCCAGCAAATGGTAACTGGTGAAGCCCCGCCGCCCATGTCGATGCGCCGTTCCGCATGGGCAATTTACGATATTTTCGATTGCGCTAACAACGAACAAGTGTTTTTAGGCGTAGTAAGTGATAGCCAATGGCGGATGTTCTGTGAGGTCTTCGGTTTTACTGAATTCGCCGCCGACAAATCATTAGACGCTAACAATGACAGAGTAGCCCAACGGGATAAAATACTGCCTGAAATTATTCGCTTGTTTGCCAGTATGGAAAAATTCAAACTTATGGATAAGCTTGAAAAGTCAGGTTTACCGTTTGCGCCTATAAACAAGCCCTCAGACTTATTTGACGATCCTCACTTAAACGCAGGCGGCTTAGTAAATGTCACATTACCTTGCGGAACAAAAACTAAGTTGCCCGGATTACCCTTGGAAATGGATAATGAGCGTTTTGCTCTGCGAGAAGATATTCCGAGTGACCACGGAAATTCAATTGCAACGCTTCAAAAAGCAGGTTTTGACAATGCTCAAATAGATAAACTCATTAAGCTAGGTGTGGTGAGAGACTAATCTAACCGGTATAAACAGAAAGCTCTTTACCGGTAATGCAATGACCTACTGTGGCCGCAGGACCTACAAGTATGTAGAGGTCGCACGCACAGAAACCTCTGCCGTTTTCATTGTGCATTGAGCTGCGCCGGCAGCGTATCCGTGATCAGTGGTAGAAAGTTCAAATACCGGCAATAAGTATAGCCTAATAGACAACAACAAGAACGCACCGCAGTTACCTGTAATGGGCTGGATAGATTTAGCTGCCGCAGAAATAATTTTGGGCAAGGTGTGCCTAGTCTTCTATTTATGAGCTTAGGAGATACCGACCCCGACCACATCACGAATAAATATAACAAAGAAGCCTACGACTATCCAGATCAGTGGTCGTTAATCGGCGTAAAGCAAGATATTGAACTAATAGTAGAACACAACGTTAATCCTACCGTATTTTTTCATTTACGTAGGCATTGATTTACAACTCATACGGCACTTGCGCCTTCCGTCCTGCGCCAATACAGGCCACTTTATTGGTCAGTATTTTCATCAGCGTTTGCTAGAAGGTGAACAAGCGAAATTCTATCGGCTGTTAGGCAGTGTATTGGTTTTGATAAGTTGTATAGGGCTGTGTCAGATTTTAACAGCCTAGAGCGCAAATACACTTGAACTTGACCAGAACACACTGACATGATGTATTTTATCTTTTCTAGAACATTACATGAAACAGCCATGACTAATTGGAACAAAGCCAGTCAAAGTAGATTCAGATGTATTTAGTGCGTTTACCATAGGCCAAGGGCACTGCATAGGTAATTTAGTTTTTCTGTCAGGCCAAGCCAGTATTAATGACGCTGGAGAAGTTGTTGGCTCTGATGATATTAACGTTCAAATAGAGCAGGCGATGGCGAATATTAAACGGGCGCAAGTATCGGACGGCTCAAGTATTGAGCGCATTTTTAAATAACGATTTATTTGACAGATATGGCTAATTTTGAGCATAATGTGGCAATGAGCCATCGCTATTTTGCATAACCTTAGCCCGCGGATACTACCTTGCAGGTGCAGGCACTCGCGCTTCCAGAGCTTATGGTTGAGTTTGAAGTGATTGCCAATTCACAGGAGTAACCCTCACTAGGGTTTAATTCAACCAAGTATAAATCTTAACATACTGCTGCTGAAACGCACTTATCTCAGCGCTCAACGTCATAGTCAATGAGATTGCATCAAGCCCGTGTACCAGCATTTCCTTCTGAGAGGGTTTAATCACAAAATCAAATACCTGACCCGCACTTGCTGTTACCTTTTGTTTTTCTAAATCGATGTTAATGCGATTAGCTTGTGGATCAGCAGAAACACTGTCTACTAGACTAGCAATTTTTTTTTCTGAAAGCACCAAGGGCAGCAGCCCATTACGAATACAGTTGTTGTAGAATATGGAACCAAAGCCTTCCGCAATAATCGCTCTTATACCATATTCTTTTAGCGCCCAAACCGCATGTTCTCTAGACGAGCCGCAGCCAAAGTTGTCGCCTGAGAGTAAAATACTTGTATTGGCATATTCAGGCTTATTAAGCACAAAATCAGGGTTTATTTCTCGGCTACCCGGCAGGGTATAGCGCCTGTTAGCAAATAAACCTTCACCAAGTCCTTGCTTAGAAACACGTTTCATTTCGCGTGAAGGAATAATTACATCGGTGTCTATATTAGCCTGCAGTAAAGCTGCTGCTACGCCTAGGTGTTGCGTAAATTTTTCCATTATAGGTAATCTCTGGGATCGGCTAAATACCCTGCAATCGCAGACGCGGCGACTGTTGCAGGGCTAGCCAAATGTGATCGCGTTTCTGGCCCTTGGCGGCTTTCAAAATTACGATTGGTACTTGTTACCACTCTTTTTCGATAACCAAAGTTCTCACCACCGGCATAAAAACACATAGAACATCCTGACTCGCGCCATTCAAAACCCGCCTCAATGAGTATCTTGTCAATACCCTCTTGCTCAGCCTGCTTTTTCACCAAGGTTGAACCGGGTACACAAATGGCTTTAACACCGGTGGCCACTTTGCGCCCTTTTAGTATTTTCGCTGCCACTCTTAAATCACTAATACGGCTATTAGTGCAAGAACCAATGAAGGCCGCGTCTATGGTTAAATCGCTTAATCGCATATTCGGGCTCACCTGCATATAATCCATTGCACGAATATAGGATTGGTCGGGTAGACCATTATTATTTAGTCTAACCTCGGGTATCATACCCGTAATAGAACAAGTATGCTCAGGGCTTGTTCCCCACGTAATAGTAGGGCCAATGTTGGCGCAGTCAATGGTGATAACTTTGTCGTATGTAGCTTGGCTGTCGGAATACAGCGTTTGCCAATACTTTACTGCACGATCCCATTGTTCATCTTTGGGTGCGTATGGCCTATTTTGTAAATACTCTATGGCTTTTTCATCGGGTGCAATTAAGCACGAAAAAGCTGAAAACTCTACGGCCATATTGCACAGGGTCAGTCTTGCCTCAATGCTTAAATTTTCAATGGCGGGGCCACAAAACTCGATCACATAGCCTGCACCTGCGGCAGCACCATATTGACCTATTAAATGTAGGATCATGTCTTTAGCCGAAACCACCTCCACCAATTTTCCTACGAACTCCACTTTCATAGTTTTTGGCTTAGTTACGCGCAGGGTTTTGGTGACTAGAACGTGTTCCGCTTCACTTGATCCTATACCCCATGCAAGTGCGCCTAAGGCACCTTGTGAACAGGTATGACTGTCGGGGCAAACTAAGGTACACCCGGGCTGAACAATGCCCAACTCAGGGGATATTACGTGCACGATCCCTTGCTGCGGATCGTTCACATCAAACAATTTAATATTTGCCTCAGCACACGCTTCTCGTGTGGCCACAATAAAATCTTTGCCGCTGGGCATTAAGGTGGTGTCGTTACGTCCTATAAATGTGTCGACTATATGATCCATGGTGCAAAATACCTGCTCTGAATTAACCACTTTGTGGCCATCTGCACGTAAGCTTTTAAGAGCAATGGAGCCAGTACGTTCATGTAAAAAAACTCTATCTATGTACAACAGCGATGTATCACCTTCTAGATTTTTGATCACATGCTGCTGCCAAATTTTTTCAAATAATGTGTTAGCCATTTTTGTACCCACGATTATGAATTCTTCTTATATGTGTCGCTAAGTAACGTTAGCACCGAGGACTTAAGTTCACGGAATCTGAACTCTAGGCCTTTTGAGACAGGCTTAATAGTGATATTCTTAGGTAGAGCTGCTTCGTATAGCCTATCAACATATTTTTTTAGTAAGCCCGATTCCCAATTGAGTATATGGGTTGGCACGGTGACTTGCCGGAGCTGCTCTGGCTTTTCATTCATAAAGGCTGCTCTATACGCTAGGTCGTAGTTTTCACCCGCGGTGAAGTAGCCCATTAATGTTTTATGTTTAAACGCCGCGGGTATTTCTGCGCTATTTACTCTGGCGCTTGCTGAGGTATCAAACCACGGAAAAAACTCATATAGCTGACTGACCATATTCCATACGAGCGATAAATGCCCGCCATCATCTTGTGCGGATATACTCGGAAAATATTTGCTGAGCATAATGTCACGTTCTTCATCGGTAAACCACGCTGCGTTTTCAAGCACTAAACCGCACGTGTGTTCTGGATAAGCTTTAGCATACTCTATGGCAATTTGAGCGCCGGTTGCAGAACCATAAATAAGCGGCGTTTTAAGCTCTAAAGCAACAATAAATTGATGTAAAGCCTCTACGTAACCACTTAGACCTTTGCAGCTTTGAGGCAATGGATCGGATTGTCCGTATCCGGGCGTGTCTAAGGCATAAACTCGGCAGTCATCTGATAACAAGTCCATTATGGGTTGCATAAATTCACACGAAAGCGGAGAAGGGTGCAGCAGCACAACATCTGCTCCTGCGCCTTGACTGCGATAATGCAACTGCCATTCTTCTATCGAAGCAGCAGTTGCATTACAAGACAGGTTAACATAGGCTCGCAGACTCAAAATCGTTATCCCAAACCTAAGGCATTCGGATTCACACGGCCTTGTGGGTCGAGTACTTTTTTAAGCGCCTTCACCAGCTCATATGAATTAGGCTCTATGCCTTCTTTATATTGATATGCCTTGCCTATTTGCATGTGCACACCACCAATGTTTTTGCACACTGTGCCTATTTCGGTACGTAATAACTGTACCGCTTTGCGTGCGTCTAAATTCACATCAAAACGCTTAAGCTTGGCTATATGGTCGGACTCAACGTAGGCCTCATGGATTTCAGTAAATGCATCGGGCCAAAAAAACACGGGCTCTAGTACAAAGCAGTTGGTTGAAACCACGGCAAATAAATGTCCGGTCCCTATACTGTATTTATTAATCAAATCCTTGTTTTTTTCAAACACTTCGCCGATTGCGGCAAAAGCTTGCTTTGTTTTTGAATGAGGAAATAACCCGTGAATGGGAACCCATCTTTCGCCCTCAGGGCCGAGCATGTTGTTAACTGGGCCAAATGGATTAGCGCGGGTTATTTTAGGAATGCTATTTTCTATTTCACGACCGCTGAACGTTGTACCTATTTGACGAATTTCGGCCAATCTGGCGTCAACACCTGCGGGGATCCTGTCTTCCACAATAATCTGCACCGAGTAAACCACGTTTTTCATATAACCGCGGCCTGCTAACGCTACTTTAGCGCCGTCTTTAAGTGCGCCTAAAACTGAACCCGAAGATTTCATCACGCCAGCTAAGGCTTTTATGTCTTTGCCCAAACTTTCACGTTTTACGCGCTGAGCTTGTAAATAGGGATCAAAACCGAAACATTCTGCCGCTAAGCCTTTGCGCGATATTTCACTCATTGCGTCAAGTGCGTCATTTGCGGTTTTAAAATCGAAGGCTAAATACCCTTTAGCCGGCATTTCGGGAATTAATCTTAAGGTAGCGTGTGCTTTAAAGCCTAATGCACCCGCATCGCATGTGAATAGTCCTGTTAGGTCAGGTCCGTAGTGTCTAAAAAATGGCCCGCTATTAATTTGTGCGCCCGCGCCGGTTTTAAGTACGCTGCCGTCGGCCAGCACAACTTCTAGGCCTACGACCGAATCGGCTGCTGTGCCAAACTGCCCTGTCCCCCAAAACACAGCGTTTTGCGAAAGTCCGCCGCCCACAGTTGCAAAGCTACCTGACAGCGTTCCCCAGAACGGTGTACGTAAACCGCTACCTTTTAATTCTTCATGCAATTTTTTCCACGTACATCCACACTCAACCGTGACATACATATCTTGTTTATTGATTTCAAGTACTTTGGTCATCAAGCCCATGTCTATAATTAAAGTGTCATCTTTAGACGGAACGTAACCACTGGTATACGACATACCGCCGCCTCTTGGCACCACAGTAAGCGCATATTCTTGAGCAACTTTTAGCACCGCAGATAATTCGTCTTTACTAGTGGGTCTTGCAACCGCCAAGGCCATTTTATCCTTTGTAAATACATCCTGTGCAAACAAGATTCGAGAGTGGTCATCAACGAGTAAATTTGATGCACCTAAAACACTTTGGAGGGCGTCGTAAACAGTACTATTTTTGTTTTCAGCTAGGCCAGACATAATAACTTCCTATTCATTTATTTGGATTAATAAAATATATTAACTATAATGTACTATCAATAGACCTTTAAGTCATGGGTTAACTAATAATTAACATCTTCTAATCAGTACATTTTGATAAATAGCAAAGTCATCAAGGGAGAAATAATGGTGATTTGAATCTAAACCATGTAAATTGCGTATAAGAATATTATTTCCTTATAGCTTTAGATACATTAACCTATTGATAAAGCATTATTCACTATTTTGGAGTATTTTCTGTACATGCCGCTAGACTCTCAATTTCCTTTTTTAATCGATACTACGCTTGGCGAATCGTCCCCTACGCCGCTTTACTATCAGCTTTACAAACTACTAAAGCAGAATATAGTAAACGGTACACTCGATTATGGTATGCAGTTGCCTACTGAGCTTCAGCTTTCAAAAAAGTTTGATGTTTCTAGGATCACAGCCAAGCGTGCATTAGACGAGCTCGCTGCCGAAGGCTTAGTAGCGCGTAAACGAGCCAAAGGAACTCACGTTACCCATAAATATGAGCCAAAACCCATCAAAGCACCACTTATTGGGATGCTCCAAGAGCTTGAGTTTATGGGACAGCACTCACATGCCAAAGTACTGGATGCCGCGACCATACATCCCCCTAGAGAAATTGCAGCAGAATTTAAGTTGAAGAACAAAGAACCATTGCTGCAAATGACAAGGGTAAGAAGCAGGGGCAAAGAAATATTTGCTTATTATACAAGTTGGAGTAAAGGTTTAGAAAAACATATCGATACAAATATGTTAGAAAGCACTACAAGGCTTCAAATTTTCAAAATGAACGGTATAGATATAAAACGCGTCAAGCAAATGCTAAGCGCGGAAGCTGCAAGCGTAGAGATTGCAAAAGCGTTAGATGTTGAGCCGGGTTATCCGTTATTAACCTTAATTAGACGCTCTTTTGATAAGAATGAAAATTTAGTCGATTATTTACATGCTCGTTATCATCCCGAACGTTTTCAATATTATATGGATTTAACACCAGAGGGAGTTTAGATTCGATTAGTTTAGCGACAAAGTGTATGAAGAACCTCTCACGAGTAAGAATTCACGCAAAAGAAAGATAAAAAATAAGCGCTTAATAGCGCTTATTTTTTGCGTAAGTTTTATACTAACGAAATTAAATGGGTTTAACGGCACCAAAGAATGCTACCGTTAATATTGCTATCCAGTAAAAGTAAGCTAAGCTACGGCCAAATCGAATAGATTTATCAAGAATCGCTTCCGTTGTAGAGTTGTCGCCCGGCTCAGCCAGCTTGCGAAATAGTAATGTCCATTCACGCATAATAAAACGAAGTTTTAAACCAATCATTAGCGTGATAGCATATATAAAAATTTTAATAGAAAACCACTTTTGACCATCTTCAGCGCTAAATGGACCATCTCCAAATAACGACCACGCACTTGTTATTATAAGTGCTGGTATTACGATAAAGCGGATGTATTCGTCTAATTTAGTCAGTACAAGACCTTTGTCGCTTTCACGGTAAATGAAAGCGCTCCAACATAAACCTAACCAGAAAGCGAAGAACACCCACATACCTACCAACCAAGCACCACCTAAAGGCTGTATGCCCCAAATATGACCCATATGTAAACCTAGGGGCAATAGCATAATAATGCCTGTTCTGGCCAGAATATCGATTCTGTAGGCAGTTTCCATGTGCCTGCGTCTTTCATCCATCGCTAGCTTTTGATTTATAACGTTATACGAGGTTTGAAATACTCCCCATTCCCCGCCTAACCAATACACCATAGCAACAATGTGTAACCATCGTAATATGGGCAGTTCATACATTTCTATAAAAGACATATTGTGACCTTAACTGTGTAATGTGCTTAGGATCAGTCAATATCTATTTCTTAAACCACAATTATTGTTTGAGATATCAGATTAACGAGTCACATTAAAACTGACATTGATAAGTGTCAAAAACGGGAATTGGTAGAATGAGATTTTATATTTTCAGACAGTTGATATTTAAATTGAGTGACTTGTTGCCACCGCTGGGCTATTTGCAATAGGCTCTTATCACTCATTTTTGGGCCCACAATTTGTATTCCAGCGGGTAATTCATGATCACTTAACATCGGCATTGACACCGCAGGCAGACCGGCTTGGTTAGCAAGATTGGTTAAATCGGCCTGATTGCTGGGCACCGCTTCGGCAAATGAAAACGCTCGCTGAGGAGTTGTAGGAAGCAGCAAGTAACCCCCATTTTCGAATAAGCCTCGGCCAAATACCTCGGCTTGGTCAAGCACGCGTTCACACGCCATTATATCCATCGGGCTTTTAGTTTCTATAAATGACAGCATAGACTGCATGTAAGGCGAGAACTTACTGCGGTGATTAGCCCAATCATAGGCATGTTCAACGCGCATATCCGCCTCACAAATAAGCAAGCCAGCTCTTCGGGCGGCGGCAAAGTTATAATCAGCAAAAGAGAAGGTGTTAATTTTATAACCCAAATCTTTAAATACCGTTATGTTGCGTTCAAAATCTTCAATAATGTCGCGTGCTACGCCTAGTGCTGATAAATCATCGGGCACCATCATTACCATGGGGCTTTGAATCTGAGAATTTGCGAATGAGTGGCTAGTATCCGAAAGTGGATTTAAGCGGTCGTAGCCACTTATTATCGACATGCATAGCATTAAATCATTGGCTGAACGAGCAATGGGGCCTATATTGTCCATTATTCGACTACATACAACACTGCCGTGATTGCTCACCAAGCCCTTCGTTGGTTTAAACCCGAACACACCGCAATAAGACGCGGGAATTCTAACCGAGCCCATGGTGTCTGTGCCTAATGCTATAGAGACCATACCGGCGGCAACAGCGGCACCTGAACCGCCTGAAGAACCGCCCGGCGTATAGCCGCTTTTGTGTGGATTGATGCAGTTCCCAAAGTATTCATTTTGGTTTGTTGCGCCAAGTGCCCCCTCATGCATATTGAGTTTACCTAGAAAGCTTGCGCCCGCGCGGCGTAACTTTTGCGCTACGAAAGCATCGCTTGTAGCCATTCTACCCACCCTGGTTTGCATGCCTGCGGTAGTAGCGTAGCCACTCACATCAATGTTGTCTTTTATCGCCACACCTAGCCCGGCTAATTCGCTTTGCTGGTTTTGCGAAAATGCGGTACTGCCTTCGGCAATTGAAATAAACGCATTAATAGCAGGATTGGTTTTTTCAATCCATGCTAACTGCTGTGCAACAATTTCAGATGCGCTAATTTTACCCGATTTAACCAAGCTAATGTGGGCGGTTAAATCGAGTTCTAGTAGTGATAAATCTATCATTTAAAACGTTCATCAAGCAAGCGAATAGGTTTTTGGCGAACATCAACCTGAGTCATAGCAGTTAAATCGCCCTCAGACACAAGCTCTACAAGTACTGCAATGCCTATTTTACGTTTTAGAAGCTCTTGATATATCTCTAGTAAACTGTCTCTTTGCTCAATAGGCGTGCTCACTTCGGCGTACACAATCATGTTGTCGCGACCTTTGGCGTCTCGAACGGCTTTACATACAAACTCGCCTAAAAATTCAGGGCGCTCGTCAAGCATAGGGCCCACGCCTTGTGGATAAATATTGATGCCTCTTAGTTTTACCATATTGTCGGAGCGGCCCATAAAGCCCTTAATGCGCTTAAACGGCAGCCCCATCTTATTTTCACCGGCGAGTTCTTGCGTAATATCGTGAGTATTAAAGCGAATAATAGGATATACATCATCTTTATATAAGCAGGTCACGACCATATTGCCGGTTTCACCTTGTTTAACAGGGGTGTTAGTTTCGGTGTCGAGTAGCTCTAAATAGTGTGCGTCTTCCCACACGTGCATACCGTCGTGATCAGGGCCTTCTGCCGCAATGGTACCGGTATCACCCACGCCATACCAATCGAATAATTCAGGGTTTCCCCATAGCTTTGCAATGGTGTCTCTGCCTTCCATGCCTAGGTGACCAATAATCATGTCAATTTTTATATCTTTGCCGGGCACCAAGCCTTCTTCTTTCGCCACATCGGCCAAGCGTTTAATGTAATCTACAAAACCTACTAGTACATTTACGCCAAAGGTTTTCATCAGGTTAACTTGCTGTACAGAGCGCGTTTCTACCCCTGTGCCAGCCGATAAAAACATCGAGTTAGTGTAGCGTGTGACGGCTTCTCTTATGTAGTGACCGCCATTAATCATACCATGGCCATAGCAAGACTGGATGGTTGAGCCGGGCTTTAAACCCATAAAACGATATGAACGACCTACTAACAGCGACTGTATTTCTCTACTCTTAGGGCCAAATAACAAGGGTTGAGGTGTGCCTGTTGTACCACTCGTGGTATGAAAAACGATCGGTGGACGCTGTTCAACAGGGATATTATCCATGCCGTGAAAGTCTCCTATTGGTGGATACTTTTCAACACTGTCCATAATGTCAGACTTTGAAATAATAGGCAGTTTTTCAATGTCTGCTAGGCTTTTTATATCACTGGGCTTTACATTCGCATTGCCCCAAATACGCTGATAAAAAGGGATTTCCCATGCGCGTTTAATCACCTGCATGAAACGCTCGTTTTGCATCTCATGTAAGGTTGCTTTGGACATGCCTTGATACATCTTAGTAAACTTTTGGCCGATTGGATATTGCGCCAACATCTCCTGATAGTCGAATGACTCATAGTAAGTAGGATATTCTGCTTGAGTTTGATCTAATGCGTTCTGGTTCATGGTAGTTAAAGCCTAATGTTTGCTAAATTTATGTATTAGCTGACCAATATCTTCTATACCGTCAAGTTCGTCTATGAGATTTGTCAATTCACTAATTTGCTCATCACAAAAGCTCACAGCAGCGCTTTTACAGGCGGCCTCAAATTTTATTAACTGTGCATTTCTGGTGAGGGGTTTTAAGGGGTTACCTAAAATATGCGGTAAATCTATGCTAAACATCTGCCCGTTTTTATGCGTTACAGCCACGGTCACAGGCGCAAGCGCATTGGGATTGTCGCAGTCGTTTAGTTGCGTCGTAACTTTTTTAGCCAAAGCCAAACGCTCGCGATCTTGCAGTTTTTCTGGTTCAAAATCTTCAACCGTAATGTTGCCCGTTAATAACGCGGTTGCGGCAATATAACCGTTACATAATTTAGCGTAGCTTGGGGTCATGTTGTCTTTTACAGGTCGCCCTACTAGCCTATTAATGAGCGGCGTTGCACTAACTGTTATGGTAACAATTTGATCAAGGGCAAAATTGTGTTCTTGTTGCAATGTTAACAAACCGTCAGCAGTGCCGTGTCCGGCTCTTCCGGTGGGAAAAGGCTTATGGCTCACCTGCTCAATTTGAAACTCTTTGCCTAACTTTGACAGTAGCGGACTTAGATCGAAGGTATCTTCAAATAGATTAAAATAGCCAAAGGGGCCTTCTAAAATATCTTTAGGGCCTTCAAACCCAGCTCGTGCTAAATCTAGCGCGCGAATAGCGGCCTGTGAATTCAGGCCAATTTGCATCGCCAGCATGGGTGAACCCTCAATATGTGCCTGCATAGTGCCACTTAATTGGCTGTAGGCAATTCCTAAGGCATTTTGGGTCGTGTTTTTATCCAGCGACAACATGGCGCAGATCCCCGCTGCTGCGCCTAAACAGCCGCATACCGAAGGCCTAAAAAACTTAAGGCCAGAGGTGGCCGACTGCCCTATTAAAGTGGCCACATCTACACCAATAATCACGCCTAAAAGAAGCTGCTTACCAGATACTTTATGCAACTGCCCATAGGCCATAAGCGCCGACAGTATGACCGCCATAGGATGCACAACCGCAGGCTCATGCACGCAGTCCCACTCTTGATTATGAATTTGATAGCCATTAACAATTGCTGCTGACGCCGCGGGCAACCACTCGCCCGTAGCCCATACTTGCGCTTGTTTGGCATCTCCCCACTGCGATACCGCTTGTTTAACTTGCTGTACTTGCGCTATACGAGAACCACTTAAGCCCACGCCAATAGAATCGAGAATAAAGGTTTTAGCGGCTAATATAGTCGCTTCGTTTAGGCTGCTGTAGTGCGTGTTAATTACGTGGTGAACAACCCGCTCTATAGCGCTCAGTTTATGTGTTTGCGTATTGGCTTTATTAGACGTCATTAGTATTGGCTTCAAAATTAAATAGCTGCGTTAGAGTATGAATGCTGGTGTTTTGTGACCAATTAAAGTGACACAGCGATTGAATATTGCGTTGCCCCATACCGGAGGTTTGTAGCAGCATAGTAGCTTTTTGATTCAGTTGAGCGTTTGATAATGGCCGCTCAGGGTCGCCTAAGGTGTCTTGTAATGCAACACTCAGAAGCCTTGAATTATGCAGCTGCAAGGTACATTTAACGCCAAAGTGTTGAGGATATTTGTCTTGTATGGCTTGATTAGTGCTAATGCTCACTTTTTTGCGAAGCATTGCAATATCACTGTTATTGAAAGCACCCGGTGAATAATGCGCTAGCTCTGGGTTTCCCCACATTACAATAGCTGATAGCGCATGTTGAATGCTAAATTTCGCTTCTAGTTCAGTTTCGGGGTTTGGTTTGTCGCAAAAAATCATAGCGTCTTTATAAACGTCCACGTGAATAGACTTTATTTGTGCAAGTAAATCTGCGCCAGGTGTTAGCTGGTGTTGCTCGAAAATAGTGAGCACGGCGTCTATTGCAGGGTGGGCGTGCCTGCATGCGGGCCAAGGTTTGAAACTGCAGTCGTACATTCGCCAGTTGTGGTGATTTATTGAACCGGCGCCACTACCCTGGTTAATATTATTAGCAATATTAGTGTGCTCAAGACTATCACCGCTATTTGCACTGACAGCGTTTTCACTGCTATGGGCACTATCAGTAATTTGAATATTCATTGCGCTTGGACGCTCATATATTGCATCACTAGACATCGCGCTAAAAACACCTTGCGGCCCTTCCAAAATAAACTCAGGACCACTGAGACCTTGGCTGGCTAAAATGGCAGCCATTGCCCCGCTTCGCGCCGACTCTGAATTATGCCATTGTTTGGTCAGCACTTTTTCATTTCTCATTTGCCATAAACCGCCGGTTTTACTGCCTGCGTTGCCTAAGGCCCAAACCGTTTGTTGTTGATCAAGCTTTAATAATGAACACACTGCCATGGCGGCACCTAAAGATCCGCATGTAGCCGTATTATGAAAGTACTTGTAATGACTTTGACCAATAATCTGGCCTAGCCAAATAGTCACTTCATAGCCTTTAATAACGGCGGTGAGAAAATCTTGTAGATTTGCATCAATATGCTCGGCTATTGCTAAAGCGGCTGGAATAACCACCGGACCAGGATGTAATATAGAGCTACGATGAATATCGTCCATCTCAAGTACATTGCCCAGCGCGCCGTTGTGACTAAGTGCGTCTTGCCACTGGCATTTACGACCGCCAATAGCGGTGCATTTTTGATTTTCGCTATCTATGGTCTTTGATGCATTATTGTGTGTACTAAAATCAATGAGAGAATTGTAAATGGTACCCGCTTGGGAAATTCTTCCTAAGCTAGAACACGCAATCCAATCCAATATATGCTGCCCTGCTCGGGACAAATCGCTGGGGTTGACCTTCATTTGCTCAATGTCAATTACACACTGACGAGTTAGTGAATGATTCGTTGGCAAGATAAAATTAATCCTATACTCTGCTATTTGTACGGACATATTTATAGCAGGTTAACACTATTTGTTCGAGTCAATTTGAAAATATATGGCATCTATAAATGACTAAAATCAATTCAGCGAAATCTACAGCGAATAAGCTCAAGATACCGAAGTACCAAAAAATTGGTGAAACACTAGTGAATCAAATACTCTCTGGTGAATACGCCATTGATACCTTATTACCCACTGAAAAGCAGCTGTGCTTTCAGTTTAGCATAAGTCGCCATACTGCAAGGGAAGCTTTAAGGTATGCAGAAAAATGCGGATTGGTAGAACGCAAACAAGGTTCAGGCACTTTAGTTAAGCGTAACGAAATGCCAGAGCAAATTAATCACTTCGTTAATTCGGTGAATGATTTGCTTCAGTTTGGTCAGCATACCAAGTTTGAAGTGAAAACGAGTGACTTGGTCGCCGTTGATATTGAACTAGCGAACTTGCTTAACATAGGTACCAGCGAGCTATGCCTGTACATTGGCGGGGTACGAGTTGAAGCTCATGATAAAAAACCCATTTGCTTTTCGCACATATACAGACGGCCTCATGCAGATCAATATGATGAAGCATTCAAAGACACCAAAACAGCCATTTATGCGATCATGGAAGTACTACGCAGCAGTAATATTGGCAAAATAGAACAACATACAGACGCCTGTTTATTGCCTGAGTCCCTGGCTTATCAGCTTGACGCGCCTGCAAATAGTGCTGCTATGAAAATTACACGCCGTTACTACTGCAGCAATTTAGATGAAATTTTGTTAGTGTCACAGAGCATTTATCCAGCTAAACGGTTTAGCCTTTCTAGCGTGTTATATCCTAATAGCAAGTGAATTTTTTACCAACCGTTGCTATCAATACTTACAATTTAAATACTAATGCCTGTAGCGGTTGGGGTAGCTACTGTTGCTAATAGGCGACGGTAACCATAGTTAAGTTGATTTTCATGTCCGTCATTTTACGCGTTTTGGCGCCACTTTGAATGATGTTCAACTAGGGGATTTAGCCGACTACTTAATTGTTAGTTAGGATACGATCCGAGAGCACGCAAATTCATTGAGTAAAGAGCGCGATCAAGCGATTAACGGGCTAGACTATTAAATATGGATAGCTCATCTATCTAAGATAATGCCCGATTAACAGCGCTCAAAGATTCAGAGCTTGATACCTTCCTGCACCATTAATTTCAACTCAATTCAGCGCTAGCTGAGGTTTTATACCTTAGTTAAAACCACCAAGGCGAAGGTACGCCCGTATTTCTAATAATGGCTTTTTTGCGAATAAAGCGTCGAATAGATTCAGCGCCCATGCGTGAGCCGCCTAAGCCTGAATACTTAAAGGATTGCTTTTCCGCTTCATGGATGAGTCCGGTTAACGATGCGTCATTAATGCTAATGCCGCCTACTTCAAGTTTTTCAGCAATGCCCATAGCATAGTCTACATCTTTACTGAACACCGCCGCGGATAAACCAAACTCAGAATCGTTCGCACGTTTTATGGCCTCTTCGTCTGAGTCAACCACGTTTACCACTAAGATGGCGGCAAAAGTTTCTTCATTCATTATTTTCATGTCGGGGCTAACATTGGTTAACACGGTGGGTTGACAATATTGTCCGCCGCCGAGTTCAACTACCTCGCCGCCGCATAAGACCTTGGCACCTTTGGCTTTAGCATCGCTTAGCTGCGCTTTTACAATTCCCACTTGGCTGGCCGAAATAATAGGGCCTACCTGACCTGCTTTTAAATCAGGGTAGTTATGTTTAAGCTGCTTTACGCAATCAACCAGTTTAGTTAAAAACGCTTGAGCAACATCTTTGTGTACATAGGTGCGCTCTAGTGACATACACGACTGACCCGCATTTACCATACTGCCCCAACAAAGCGCTTTAGCGGCAATGTCTAAGTCGGCGTTAGCGCACACTATTGCGGCGTCTTTACCGCCTAGTTCTAAAAATGCGGGAATGAAGCGTTTCGCACAGGCTTCTCCCACTTTACGTCCAGTGGGCACGCTGCCCGTAAAACATAGCGAATCGACTTCATTAAGTACCGCTTGGCCAACATCTCCAGCGCCAGTTACAACGGCAAATACGGATTGGAGTTCAGGCACCAAATTAATTACCTTTTGAAGCGGCTCAACAAATCGTGAGGTCACTTCACTGGGCTTTAATAAAACAGCGCTGCCGGCAAGTAAAGCCGGAATAATATCAACCAGCGACAATAATAACGGGAAATTCCAAGGGCTTATTGCGCCCACTAAGGTGTAGGGTAAATAACGTTGCTGCAGTTCAATAAAGGGAATTTCAGCTAAGCGCGATGCACCTGTATCAAGTAAAGGTGGGGCTTGCTTACACCACCGTTGAATAGTACTTACCGTTACATCAACTTCTAACACCGATTCGCTTAAACGGCCTGTATCGTTAACCAACGCTGCCACTAATGCGTCTTTACGATTAGCTAACTCATCAGCAAAACGAAGCATTACTTTTATGCGCCCCTGTATACCGATTTGCCACCAGTAGCTATGGTTTTTGCGCAATGTTTTTGCTATATCGGCCACTTCTTGCTGACTAAACACAGGCACATTAAAGTCTTCTTTTCCCGAACGTGGGTTATTCATTGCTAAGGTTTTCATGGTAATTTATTCACACCTTGTTGCTGTAACTCTCTTATTGCACTTGTGTGGGGCAATTACATGCGCCACACAAGTGCATTCTTTTAATCTACCTGCACGCCGCTACCTTTGCTTAGGCACTTTATTTGATTACGCCCTTTTCACGCAGCGCATTAATAGTGTCAACCTGCGTTTGCATAAAATGACTGCGTTGGGGCACGTGGTATTTATTGTCTTTATCAAGCATAGAGTTGGCTGGATATACTGATTTATTGTACGTTGACGCGAAAAGCTCATTGCGTTGGCGCGACAGTATATTGCCCATACCCGGTTTGTTTCGGTAGCGCCTAAGTGCATCAATATCAATTTCAGCATTTGCCACCATCGACTCACCTGTAGCAGCTTCACACATTACGCGGCCTTTGAAGTCTACTAACTTAGACAAGCCATCGGTAGATTCTGCCGGAAAATCGATATCGGCAATACCGGCTGTATTTGACGAAACAACGTAGCATAAGTTTTCAACTGCTCGCGCACGCTTAGCAATATCTTTGGGCGTGAGCTCAGTTGAAGACACTTCAGAGGTGCTGTGCAGTATTACTTCCGCGCCTCGCATCGCTAAGCATCGGGTAATTTCAGGATACAGAATCTCTTCAGATGCAACACAGGCTAAATTACCCAGCTCAGTGCTAGCAACGGGAAATAAAGAGTCTTCGCCGTACACGTCTAAGTACTCGTTTAATACATCATGTGGTGTGGGTGCAAACATTGACACTAAGCGTCGGTAGCGCAAAATAGTCTCGCCACTAGAGTCAATAATAAAAGAGGTTTGGAAATACAGATCAGTAAAATGATCATCTAATTCATATACGTTACCCGACAAGAAAACTTGATTCTGTTGGGCAATTTCCGCGAGCTTTTCATATTCAGGCCCAGTTGCCGAAATAGCGCCTTTTTCGCGCCATTCAGGGAGTGATTCGCCCATCGGAAAGCTGGTTAAAAAATACTCGGGCAACACCACCAGTTTAACGCTTGGGCCAATAAAGCCTTTACTGCCATTTAGATGACGACCAACTCTATCAATATTTTCAAATATTTTGGCTCTAGAGTCGGCCACGTTTAACTTATTTATAGCAAAGCAGCGCGTTTGCAAGGCAAGGCTCGTGTAGGCAATCGACATCATTTATTCCTTATTACTGGCTGGTAAACCATCTACTAGCATTACGTTAAATACGCCAGCATTTTCACGCAGCGTTTTAGCTCGTGTATACTCTGGCGAATGCCAAAAATCGTGAACGGCTTGTTTGTCTGGCCATTGAGAAATAACCGTGCTCTTAGGGTCAAAATCACCTTCAAGCAGCTCAGGTTTGCCCATGGCCAAATATTTACCGCCAAATTTTTGCACTAAGGGCGGAACAACAGTGGTATAGGCTTTAAATTTATCCCAATCTTCTACCGTGCCTTGAATTATCAAATATGCACTCATGTTTTTTTCCTTATATTCGCGCCAAAATAATGTATCAAAAAATAGCTTTCAAGGGCCTTGTTATTGTAAATGCCAGTGAACCTTTTTGATCTTTCGCAATTGTATGTCCCTGTAAGATTTTGCAAACATGCACTCATTTTTAGCGTTGATCCATTTTTTCTTTTCGGGAAAATAGAGATTTCGCAAGTATTTTTAACACGCTGAGTTTAAAACACATTTTGAATACTTGTATGGCTTCTACCGCGCCTATAATTGTTTCACAAGGCATGGTGCCGGCAATGCCGTGTAAAACGATAGTGTCGCCTACTGCTTCTGCACTTTCTATGCGCACACCCATTTTCATAGCAACACTTTTAACTTGCATACACGTATCCCCTAATCCCAGCTTTTCTGTTTGGCTGCGTTTTTACCTGCCGCGCGGCCCGATATCATAGCTTCGGTTAAATAACTGCCATTTTGATACAAGTTTGAAAACATTGAACCAAGCTCACCCGCTTCATATAAACGCGATATTGCATGTCCACTAGGTGTTAATACTTCAGACTCGATATTACGTCTACCTCCTCCGCCTGTGCACACCACTGCCGGTACAATTTTAACCGCATAAAAAGGCGCTTTAGCAATAGGCTGCAGGGTAATTGGAATGCGATTAAATTCATCGTCTTGGCCTGCCTTACATGCATCATTATACTTTTGCACCTCGGCGGTCACCTCGCTAATATCGCGGCCAATTAGCTCTGCAAGTGCTTCAATACTGTCGGCTTTACTAATAATACCTTGCTCAATTTCTACCTGATTATCGTCACTCCAATCAAGGTTTTCGGCGGCTATGTTCCACGTGGAGGCTTTGAGTGCTAAGCAGTTATATTCACGCGTAGTTTCATCAAATATCATGTGAATAGGGCCGGCGTTAATATGCGGCGTGTCTACCCAATGCTTATGTTTTTTCTCTTTATAATGGGTTAATTGGAGCTCGGCTGTTTCGTTGTAGAAACGTTTATTGTCAGCCGCAATTTCTATCCAGCTGTAGCTTTGCCAGAATAAGTTACGTAAGAAGACAGTTTTATAACCGGGAATTTGGAGACCCGGCCATATTCCACCAGACTGTCCTTTGTTTCGCATATGCCACATATCCGCGCCTGCTTTTTGCAAAATATGAATGCCGTCACCGGTGTTTGCGGGGTTTCCTAATGGATGAAGCTCTTCGTAACCACAATAGTTACGCTGCATGTCTAAGTTGGCTTCAAAGCCGCCCACGGCCATGACCACACCGCGCTTTGCCTTGATGCTTTTTTTAACGCCATTTTGCTCAATAATTGCGCCAAATACTTCTAGCGTGTCAGGGTCTTGGACCAAATCAGTTACCGGCGACTCGTATAGGATCTCAACCGGACGAAGATCAATATTCTTTTTAAACGCCAACCATACGCCTGCCGGTATTGGCAGTATCGTGGCGGTATAGGTTACTGCGTCGGCAGCGCCTAATTCTGGGAATTCTAGTACCGCTTCGCGCTCGGTAAAACCAGTGCCTTTAATGTATTGCGCGCCGGCTTGCGTGGCTCTTGCTTGGATCCACGGCTCTAACTGCGACATGCGCAAGGCCCATTCATCTAGCATATCTTCGGGAATAGGGTTTGAGGTGCTCATAGACTTTTGATAGGCTTTAAGCGCGGTGGGATTTTTCGCAATCAGCAATGATTGTCCAGATGCGCGTGAGTTGCCACCCGCATATTTCTCTGGATTTTTTTCACAGATTGTGACTTTTACATTCGGGTCGGTGTCTAGTGCTTCAATGGCGGCGCTTGCGCCAGCCAAACCGAAGCCTAAGATCAATATGTCTGTTTCTAAATCCCACTGCTTAACTGATGATAAACTCGCCACAATAATCGCTTCACTATATAAAATACTAAATTTTGCTTACCCCATGAAACCACTGTTTTTATGCTAAAAGTCATATCATCATTAAACGAGAAATTGACCCTATGCGGCTTAACGCACTCTAGCTTGTAAAAATTGAGGTAGGCTAGGTTTTGCGTGTATATACCTTTATCAAAAAAACATATGCTAGCGAACAAGGTTTTATGTAACCTTTGCGAAACGCTTTCAACATCATCGCTAATTTAGCAACAATTAAAGAACCAGATATGACATTTATCAAAACAACTGAATATTAGCAACAATTTTAAAGGACGTAGATTCTCGTGTTATGAAAACAATAAATGAAACTGTTGAGTTACAAAGAAACTAAGCAACATCAACTGAGCCATAGTAGCTAGCGTGTTAAGCGTCTGATTGCTATCGGCTAACTACTCATCTTCATGCTTATTTAGAAATGACAATATTTCTTTGGCTACGGCATCTGGATGGGCATCTAAAAATCCCGCTCCCCATTGTGGGTAGTCCACTCGCACGTTTTTGTTCATCAAGTTATCCACACGCAAGGTGTATTTTTGCAAGTCGTCGTGTAAATTCATCACCATTATTGCTTGCGTTAACATTGGCAGTTGCTGTTGATAAGTCGCGCTTGCGTCAAATGCGGCGAAATGACCCCATTCATATTTTTCACCACCTCTAAGGGTTTCAGCCAACGATTGCGCGCACATTTCTAAGGTCATACCCTGGCCACGATGAAAAATAATCCGCTCCCACATGGTCCTAAACCTTGTGCCTTCTTCATTTAGGGGCAGAGTGGCGTACTGCTCATGAAAATCAGCCACCTCGGTTGGCGTAAATATTGGTGCAGATATATTAATGACCTTACGTATTGTCGTTGGCGCTTGTGTGGCAAGTTCTACTGCAACAATTGAACCGGTGTGGTAACCAAAAACGTCTGCACTTTTAATGTCAATCGCCTGCATGACCTGCAGCATGGCCTGTGCATAATTTTTAATAGTGGCTAAAGACGGAGAGGGTGGCGCGCACGATTCGCCATAGCCGGGGTAATCCACCGCAACCACTAAACGCTCTTTCGCCAGCAGCGGCATTATTTGATGAAAAGACCGACTTGATTTTGCAACCATGTGCAAACAAATTAAGGCAGGAATGCCGCTTGGTTCGCCTGCTGTTCGAAAGTGAATTTGGCCAAAATCGCCTTGTGTGAAGTGTCGTCTAACTACTGGCATTTATCTTAACTCCTGTGTGGTTTTATATAGCTAGGCTAAGCGGTCTTGGCCTAACAGGCGCCCGAAAGTGAGCGCGGGTGTGAGCATCATGCCAGGCACAAATCCATTACCAACATTAACGCCGCTGCCGAGTATTTCACCGGCAGCAAACAGATTGGCAATGACCGTGCCATCGGCTTTTAAAACGCGTAGTTTATTATCTACACACAGCCCTATTGATGATGTAGCGCTGTGTCCAATATGGGTGATCGCAAAGTAAGGTGGGGTGTCGATCTTTAAAGGTAGATGCAAACGTCCAAGTGGATCAAAACCGCTTTGTACGGCCGCGTTATACGTTACAACGGTACTTTGCAGGGTATCAGCATCTACGCCAATTTTAGTGGCAAGTGATGCTATTGAATTGGCAACCGAAAACATTTCGTGATTGCCAAAATGCGCGAGCATTTTAGCCTTTGTCCAGCCAGATATGCCAAGCGGAGATGCATCTAAAATTCCTTGATCAAAAACAATACGATAACGCAGTGAGGGCTCTTCAAGCAATGCTTGTTGGCGCTCGAGTATATTGGGCGCATCTTCACGAACAAAACGCTTTGCTGTATCATTCACCCAAATTTCCCATGGCTTGCGCTGATGAGGATCGGTATTGAAACGAGCATAGACCTTGGCCGGAAATTGATTACTAGTAAGGATTGAGCCTGAGCCTGGGCGGTGCAAGTCACCACCGCGTAATACCGCACCGGTGGCGGTGGCTAAGTTCAGCCCGTCGCCACGGGAGAATGGATATGCTGTTGCTGCATAGGCTGGCCGCTTAATTAAACGTTCAAACAGTGCTGGATTCATAGCGTAACCACCGCTAGAGAGTATAGTGCGTTTAGCGCTAAAGCTAATATATTTATTACCCACTTGCGCTTGTGCGCCGATAGTGGCGCCATGGGCATCGGTGCTTAGCAAACTAATGCGCGTATTAAGTAACAGGCTTACTTTTTTTTGTTCAATAAAAGGCGCTACTTCGCGCCGTAAAATGCGTAAAATCGCGCGGCCTTGCTCTTTGTCCCACAAATAGCGAGCAACACTGTAGGCGGCACTATTGCCTTCGCTCGCTATAGGATGATCAGCAAGCGGCGTGAGGCCTCCCTCTAGCAACCAGTTAATGGTGTCGCCTGCATTATCTGCTACAAGCTTCGCTAAGGAAGGGTCGGCCTTGCCGTTAGACAGGCGCATAATATCGTCAAAGTGTTGCTTAGGTGAATCAACAATACCCTTTTTCGCTTGGGTGTGTGTGCCTGCGCCACTTAACTGCCCCGCAGATAAGTGCAATGTGCCGCCAATGTCATTCGCCGCATCAACCAGTAACACCTTTGCGCCGCGCTTTACAGCAAAAATTGCGGCGGTTAATCCAGCGGTGCCAGCGCCAATTATAAGGTAGTCCCATGTTTCCTTTGCAGCCTGATGGGCTAACTCAGCAAAGGCAAAAGTGTCATGTTTCATTTTTTACGCTCATTTCTTGTATTAACATACTCGCTTTTTTTAATCGCGGTACTAAGCTCTGCAATTAACGCTCCAACGACAAAGCGCGCACTTACATCAGCAAATGTAGGCTGATTATGCGCAGCCAAGTTGTGTCTATAAAAATCAAATAAATTGAACTATTACTACTTTAATTCAATGTAATAGTTGTCAAGCTATAGTGTTAAAGTTATATTAATATAACTTTAACAAAACTAATACAAAACTCGGTGTCTAAAAGTTTTCAGTAGCCGGTGATTTATACAGTACGTTAATGTAAACATACTATTTCACGTTATTTATCATATAGATGAGGTTTAAAACATGCTTAAAGCTATTGTCGTAGTGACAATTTTATCATCCAATGTTGAACACTCTGAATCAATATACACGCAGCATCTGGCGTATAATACGGTAGAAAAAGGTGTTATTTCAGAAATACTTGCCGCCAGTTGGGGAGCCGAAAAAGCGGTAGGCGCTCCCTACGTAGTGATGCAGCCTGAAAGTGGAAAATCTGTATTTATACGGTTTGTTGAACAGCCTAACGCCGCAAATTATAAACCAATGCGGCAATTAGGCTGGAACGCGACCGAAATATTAGTCGAAAATCCTGATGAGCTGGCTGAAAAACTACGAAATACCGAATTCAGCATTATTGGCGAACCCGCGTTTCTCACAGAGAAGAAAAACGTAAAAGCATTTCAAGCGCTTGGTCCTGACAACGAACTGCTTTACTTCACCCGTATACTTGACCCCGCAAAGTCGAACTTTGATCTGGGCATGGCCACAAGCTATGTAGACAACGTTTTTATAATGGTCGCTGGCACCCGCAATTTAGCGGCAACCTCTGCGTTCTATCAAGAAAAGCTTGGGAATAAAGTGGCAGGCCCCTACCCTTATCGAATTGACGTATTGTCAAACACTTATAATGCACCTGTTGCAACTACCTATAATATTTCATTAGCGCAAATGCCTTCACAGTTTTTACTAGAACTTGATCAATATCCAATCGAAGCAGCCGCTATTAACAAGCCCCACCAGGGGTTGCCCGCAGGTATCGCTTTAGTGAGCTTCGAATATGAAAATTTAGTCGCATCAAACCTCACTTTTATTACCCCACCGAGCGCAAAAACCGAAGCGCCTTACTATGGACGCATCACCGCCACCATTGAAGGTCTCGACGGCGAACTGATTGAACTGATAAACACTCAACCTCAAGGAAAAAAGCAATGAGCGCTTATGAAATAACGCTACTGATCCATATTATTTTGTTTTGTTACTGGCTGGGCGGTGACGTAGGCGTGTTTTATTCCAGTAAGTTTGTAGTTGACCCAAACCGCAGTCAATCGGGCCGCTTAACGGCCGCTAAAATAATGCTTGATTGTGATTTGTTACCGCGTATTTGCATGAGTTTAACGCTTACCGTGGGCGGACTCCTAAGCTATCAAATGGGCATACAGTATGAGCCATGGTTACTCGCCGCCATCATTCTGCTTGGTCCAATGTGGCTTACAATGGTGCTTACCTTACACTTAGCACACGGCGCTAAGTTTATTCCTGTTTTAACGCGCATCGACTTGTATTTTCGCTGGGCGCTTATTGCTATTATTATTGGGTCTTGTATTTATGCCTACACCAGCGGACGCCTAGCACAAGCGCCTTGGTTAATCGTTAAACTCCTTGGCTTTGCGTTTATGGTGTTTTGCGGCCTAATGATCCGCCTTAATATGGGCGGCTTTATTAATACCTATACAAAACTGCTTTGTAACACCCATACCGACGAAGATAATCAAGCCATGATTAGCAGCCTCAATAGAATGCGCCCTTGGGTGGTGACTATTTGGGTTGTGCTAGTGATTGAAGCTGGCGTTGGTATTGCTAAACCAATGTTTTAATAAGTAAAGGAGATAGTTGTGCTAGTGCCCTTACAGTTTCGATGTCGCGGCACTTTAAAAACTAGGCTGTGTTACCCCAAGCCAACCCATTATTGCAATTAACGTCCAAAAGGTAAAAGCCCATACTTTGCTCTACGTAATGCATTAATAAATAAGGCATCTATATGCGGCCCAAAATCACCTTTTTTGAGATTTATAAAACCTTTTTTCCAATCTGCTATAGTTAAGCGCAAGTAAAGCCCTATCACTAATAACATCGCATAAACCACTAATTTAATACCAATCCAAGGCTCGGTTATCGGCCACTGTGTGCTAATTGTGCTTACGCCAAAACCAATTAAGAAAAGTATTAGTATCATTCGCCAAACAAAGTCAGTCGTCTGCCAAAAACACCTTTAGGTGACAACCTAGTTTTATAAACTCGCCTAACCAAGCGATGGCTAATACCCAAGTACTATCAAGAGGGGTTGTGAAATTAGTACAGAGCCTCGCATATAAGCCATTTGCAATCCAACAATAGGTAACAACATAATGGCCGTTCTTGGTAAGACATCTATCGCTAACAGAGCACCTAAAAATCTCAAGCGTTCGTCAACCGGAAGATCGGGCCTAACAATGTATATCGCGCAAACAAATACACCATAGTCACCACCTAACAGTAGGTGAATAAAATAATATGTAAGGTTACTAATAAAAAATAAGGTTCAAACATAAGTTTTCTCTTCTAGTCTCGCATTAATCCACCGCCATTTACATGGATGACTTGACCGGTAATATACCTAGCGCTATCTGATAGCAAGAACAATATAGGTCCAATAATGTCATCGATGTTTGCCATACGGCCAAGCGGAATTTTTTTATTATAATCCTCCTCATTAAAGCGTGAGGCCGCACCGTCTTCATTTGCACCCGCGGCATAGCCACCTCGAATAAAAGCTGTATTTACCGCGCCTGGCGCTATCGCATTTACTCTATGAACTGGCGATAACTCTGAAGCAAGAATCCGTGTTATCGCGTTAAGGCCTGATTTGGCCGCGCCATAAGCACTATAGCCTGGCGAGCCAATTTGGCCGATTGCGGTTGACAGCAACACGATTGAAGATTGTTCTGATAAACAACGGCTTGCGCACTGCAAAGCAATAACAGGGCCACGTAAATTACCAGACATAACGTCGTCAAATTTATCAATATCGAGTACAGATATCGATTCAGAACCTAAGGTATAGCCCGATGTAATCACCACACTGTCGAATTTAGTACCTAATTTATCTACTTTGTTAAAAGCACTAACAATACTGTCTTTGTCACGTAAATCTATCTTTATAAATTCCGTTAGTGCAGAAATATTTCGTCGAATCCCTGCGCTTGGTAAATCCATTACCACAACCTTCGCGCCTAGTGCCAAGGCTTGTTCAACTAAGCCATAACCAATGCCACCACACCCGCCTACAACAAGTAAGGTTGAATTAGCTTGTATTGTTTGCTGCCCGAAATTTGGAGGAATAATTTTATGCATAGTTCACTATCCAATTGATTGTTGTTTCGATATCTTTTAAAGCTAGTTTGAACGCTTCAAAATTGGTTTTCATAAAATTATCCTTGTTATAACTATGCTTGCTGAATGGCAATCAAAACTAGCAGAAATTATTTAACCGTTTTTTTTCAAACATAAGGCTGCTAGCTAGAGTCCTAAAACGCCCGGATTCATTAAATTGTCTGGATCAAGCGATTTTTTTATCGCCTTAATTAAGGACGCAGGCTCAGAATGAAGCGCTGTGATATAAGGATACGTTTTACCTATCTGATTCGAAGCGGCTCCAATCTCATGAAATAAATTGATAAGTTCTTGACGAACTTTCTCAACCAGTTGCCTAGCTTCTTCGTTTGGCTCTGGTTCAGGTATTTTATTTCTCTTTATTGCAGGTGAAGTATGGTGCATAGGTAGCCATGTATCTTTCCAGTTAAAAACCGGCTCATAACTGAAACTAAAGTTAGATAAGATCATTAAGAGTCGAGTGACTTCAACATGGTTACATTCAAAGTCTTTAGAGTAATTGGCCAGTATCGCTTCAGCACGATTGTATAAATTAAGCGCTTGTGAGTGCGCCACCTTGGCATTTAATGCGACCCATCGTTCACCTTTTGGCCCTACAATGGCATCAAGTGGCGGGAACAAAGAGGCACGTGCCGCTCTTGGAATTGAGTCGGGTAAAGCAATGCCGTCAAACGAGTGCGCAATGTCTCGGCAACCTTGAAGATCATGTTCAAGCGCTGCTTCAGACCTTGCTGAACAAACCATATGCAAGGAATGAATACCTTCATCAACAAAGCGTTTACCATTAATGGCTAGGTTAAAGCCCGCTTTCATACCTTTAAGAGGATTTCGTTCTTGCTTTATGACTTTAGAAAACGTGCTCAAGTCTGATTTGAAATCGCTAGCAGACAAGGACTCTTTGGTTTTATTCGGGTCCATCACATATGCTTCTTCAACTAAATCAGATCGTCCAATTTCAGAAATAGCAGCAATTGCGTTTTCAACACTTTTAAAACCAAAAGATGCATATCCAAAATACTGTGGGACCTTTATGATTTTTAATGTAGCCGATGTCTTGATGCCAAGACTGCCAGAGTCATGTACAAAAAGACCTGTTAAATCAGGTCCGAAGGTACGATAAGCCGGAGATCTTGAGTTAAGCACTGAGCGCTGACCTGTGCGTAATATATCACCATTTGCCAACACCGCATCTATGTTAAGCACTATTTCAGCAGAGGTGCCATAACGAGCACTTCCAAAGAATAATGCACCGTTTGACAATCCACCTCCTACGGTTGCTCTTGCGCCAGAAAAGGTTCCTAAAAAGGGCAGTCGAAGACCATGCGGATGTAAAGCCTCATAAATTTGTTTCCAAGTCACGCCCGCTTCGACGCGGATGTACATATCTTCTTTATTAATTTCTAGAATGTTATTCATTTTACTAAGATCAATAACTAGAGACTTTTCGCTTTTCGGCGTATAGCCCTCAACATAGGTCAGCCCCGCGCCTCTAGGAATTACATGCAGCCCAAGTGCTGTTGCAGTTGATACCACTTTGGATACTTCGCTCTCACTTGCAGGCACAGCAACCGCAACGCAAAGCTCTCCCTTTACAAAAAGATCGCTTGAGTAAAGTTCTCTAGAAACTTCATCAGTTAGCAGACTACCCTGGTGCAAATTTTGCTTTAACTTTTCTAAATCATCAGACTTGGATTGCTTGTCAATATTCATTGTGCAGTTATACCTTGTGGTTAAATGGGCTTCCAAACACTTAGGTATACAATGAGTGCTATAAATACCCAAAGCACGAGTAACACAGAAGTCGCCTTTTTATATGCAGACTTGATCGCTCGTTCGTTGCTTGCAGTTGAACCTTCCTTCTCGATCCTTTTCCATATCGTAAAATACTGAATAAGTGCAATACGAATTCCTACACCACTTGAAATGACGCCTGCAAAGCAGATAAGTTTCCACGACAGCCAATGTGGTATTGAAGAACTCTTTAAAAGACTGTAGATACCTATACCCGCTAAAATAATGATAAGTAGATATCGTGATGAGCGATCTATTAAAGCTAAGGTATTACTTATAGGGCCAGTTCTTAAGTGATGAATCACCTCTACAAAACCTAGCCAAGCCAGCATAAACAGCAAAAAGGCCCATGCACTAGCTTCACCACCAGGGATGAAGCCGTATAAAGCCGCTAACGCAAATCCTAATCCAAGCTGTAGCACAAGAGCATATCGAACGTGTTGATCAACGTTCATTACATGTGACATAAGGCGACTACGTTCGTCGAACGGCATACCCGCAGACCAAGAAACATATCTGAAGGTATGATTTATAACGAACTCTGAACCTAACCAATAACCTAGCACCGCAATGTGAGCGACTAATAGTACGGTAATCATACTGCGGATCTTCCTATAGGCACGTATGCTAATTCTGTAAGCTCATAATGAGTTTGCATATAGCCACCAACGGTCGCTTTTAGCAAAATATACTGTCCATCAGAGGTGCACCAAATATGGTACTCTGGGTGGTCTAATGGCAATCCGGGCACATCCACAATTTTGAAATGTAAAGCTTCAAAAGTTCCTGCTGTTACGGTGAGGGTCTCTTTACCCACATATTCAATGGCAACATCAACCAAAAATAGCATGGGTCCTGTAGCTCCCCTGTGATCGGGTGATGATAGGGGCAGGTCTTTTATTATTTGCGTTCCCGGTCCTTTTTCTAAGTTATATTGGCTCATAAGTAAGCCATCATTGACCATAGCGTGGTTTCCAAAAGCTGTCGCTTTTTTAGATAATTTAACCGTTTGACTTAAGCGGCCTTCAATAGATGTTAAAACCTCGCACTCACATCTATCATCTTCAAATGTAAACCAAGCTGAGCCTCTAAACTCATTACCTACTGAAATTCGGACAAAGCAGTCTTGGGGTGTTAAGTCTGAATTTAAGCCAGAAAAAACATCGCGGGTAATCATCGGTTCATCATCAATTTCTCCGTGCGCAGATACTGTTTTTGATCCATCATCTTGAATATCAATACGAAACGCTTCACGCCCTCGCTCTTGTTGTTCTCTGCCCTCTTTTAAACTTGTATAGTGAATTTTACCAACAATAGCGAAAGGGGCTTTTATGTCTTTTTTCTTCATTAACGTCGTTCCTATTTAATTAATCTAATAATAAGTAATGGTTTATTTTTTCGGGATAATTTCCAGCAAACTTATAAGATTGTTATCGGGATCAAAAAATATCATTTCTTTATACAGGCCCGCGGGTGAGCCGGGCGATGAAGTGGGTTTCGGATATTCAACTGGAGCGCATAAAAACTTAAGGCCATCATTTTCTAGTTGAGCACAAATTTCATCAAAGTTGGTAATTTGAAATACCGTTGCCGCTTGACCAGCAGCAATACCTTCTGGCGGAGTGGGCATATTCGGGATCTCAGCCTCACTTATTGTCATTAATGCAACAACAGGCTGGCTATTGCTATCGCTAGCCAGTAATACGATGCGCAAGGTGCAACTGCCGAGCCCTAACAGCCCCCCCGCACCCGGTCCTGAAAGCTTTTTATCGTCAATAATCACTAAACCCAATCTGTTTTGATAAAGGTGTAAAGAAGCGTTTATATCCTTGCAAAAGAATGTTGCTCTAGAAAGACTAATCATAACTATCCCCAATTAAATATAAAAAGCATAATGTTATAACAATATATTCAAATTAAATGCAAAATTTTAACTTGTCAAGCGGCTAAAGCATTGTTTTTAGTTTATTGTTATATTAATGTAACAATAAACTAATTTTATGGTGGCAGATACCATAAATGTTACAAGCAGCGCATATCGATAATTAACTTATATTTTATAAAGAATATTTTACGAGGAATACATTGTCATGAAAAAGTTTGTAAGCGTTAATGGTAACACAATCAGTTATCACGCATGGGGCACCACCGGACCTGTCATTCTTGCACTGCATGGCTCTCCGCAATCTGCTAGGGCTGTGGCACACGTTTGCGAAGTCCTCGCCCAAAAAGGCTTTGTAGTAATTGCACCAGACACACCAGGAAACGGCTTGTCGGACCCTTTGCTAAGCTCTGAAAAAATCACCATTGTCGATTATGCATCTGCGCTACATAGCTTTGTAGAAATCCTTGGTATAAAAAGCCACGGCATTTACGGTTTTCATACAGGCGCGGCGATTGCCTGTACATATGCGGCTTTATATCCCAACAAAACAAACAGTATCTTTTTTGATGGTTTGCCTAATTGGTCAGCTGATGAGCGCGAAAGTCTGGTTGGCTATCTTGCCAGCTTTGAGCCTATTTGGGATGGCTCACATATGACTTGGCTGTGGGCGCGAATGGAAGAACAAACGGTGTTTTTTCCTTGGCATCATGCAAGTTCTCATTACAGAATGGATTATAACGTTTCTCCCGCACAAGGCTGTCATGCCAATGTGATGGACCTGCTTAAATCAAAAAACAACTATATTCAGCCCTATACCGAGGCACTTAAGTTTAACCCCGGCAACTGGATTGGTTTGCTCAAAAGCCCGTATATATGCGCAGCCAGTTTTGAAGATGTGTTAACAGAGCATCTTAGTCGACCAGGGCTTGACCACGTGACGCCCTACGTATATCAAACTCGCGAAGAAATGTACGCAAGCGCTAGCCGCTTATTTGATGCCAACAAAACCGACGTAGTGACCCTTGAAGCGCAAGCTGAGGCGCCCTGCGGCTTCGTTGAATTTGATAAAGGCCAAGTATACTGGCAGGGCGATCCTTGGCAGCAGTCTGACTCACCAACCATCGTGTTTCTGCATGGTTCGGGGGATTCAAGCGGCATCTATACTCGACTCGCAAAGTCGATGAACCTATATACCAACACGCTTAGTTTTGACTTACCCGGCCACGGTTATTCTAACGACGACAGCACTCTAAGCGGGCACAACATTAGCACGCTAGCAAAAAGCTATCATGAAGCTTGCGCAGCGCTAGGTGTGAGTAATTATGTGGTAGTTGGAGAGCGCCTTGGCGGATTAATTGCTAATGAAATGCTTAAGCAAAAATACTGTCAGCAGGCTATATGTATCGATATTCAGCAAAAGCTCAGCAAACAAGACTGGCAAGATCTCGACTCATTTAATTGCGAACTAGCGCCGCAGTGGGATGGATCTCATCTTGCTAGAGCATGGAGAATTGCCCGCTGGGAAACACTCTTTACGCCTTGGTTTAAAAGAGACAGAGAGCATGCGCGCGCAATATGTGGCGCCCAGTTAGAGCCTAACGACATTCAAAAAAGAGCAGAGACTTTACTCATGGCAAAAAATGAATGGTTTACCGCTCTCGCCTTAGAGTCTGAGCCGGCAATAACCGATATTAACGTGGGCAATATTATTCAATATTCAACGTCTTTTCAAAGCGACGCTGATTCATCTGATATGCGTAAAATTTCATCGTCTAAAGACGACTGGTTTATAACGCTTTATGAACAATTTGCTTTTTAGCAACGAGTTCCTAAGCGCTTCCTATTACACTCTAAGGTCTACTGTCTAGGCTGCAATGCTTAGTTAGTAGCCAGACTTCTAATCAATTCTAAATTGTACTAGCACTCAGGAGTTACTATGAATAATGTATCCGTATTTAAAGCCATTGTTGCCAGTGTTGGGCTTGCACTTTTTGCTGTAGCGCTAAACGCTGAGGCAAACTCGGTGTTAGTAAACGCCAGTGGCAGTTACCACACCGTGGCGCTTGAAGAAGAAAACGTATTGGTTAAGATTGTGCAGGCCAGTGCTAAAAACATTCAAGAGTTTGACGACCCGGCGGCGGCACTTCAAGCCAACCTTGACAAAATGATTGAGTACGCCGAAAAAGCCTGCAGCACTGGCAAAAAGCCTGATTTTATTTTATACAATGAATTTCCATTAACCGGATACTCCTTTGGCGATCGCGCCGAAAAACTAAAGTACACGATTACTATTCCTGGCCCTGAAACAGCGGCACTTGGAAAAACGGCTAAAAAATGCGACTCCTACATTATTTTTGGCAGCTATGCCAGTGATGTCGATTGGCCAAACCATATTCTAAGCATTAATTCGGTCATTAATAGAGATGGCAATATAGCCAAGAAATTTTGGAAAACACGTAACGTTAAGCGCTTTGGCAGCAGCTCAGGTGAAATACCCACCACTACGATAGAGTCGGTGCGCGATAAGTATCGTGAAAAATACGGTATTGAAGAAGAGTTTCCGGTACTTAAAACAGAATTTGGGAATATTGTTGTGAGTACCGTACAGATAGACCCAATGGTGTTTGCTGCTTTTGCTATGCGCGGCACTGAAATTAGGTTTAGAACCTCAACGCTGTTTTTTGAAGCTGATGTACAAGCCATTGCGCTGTTTAATAACTTTTATTCAACCATGGCCAACATAACATTCCCCCAAGATAGTGATTGGGCGTCTATGGGGGGTAACTCGCTAATTGTTGCTCCTAATGGGAAAATTGGCTAACGGGCGCAAACTCAGAGCACTTTAGTGGCATGCAAGCCGATGCGCGCGACAAGGCCATGCTAGAAACTTTCTACGCTATTTACCCGCAATCACAAGGCCTAGTAACATTAGAAAAAGTGGTAGATTGGAGCAGTGACCCACTCACTCTTGGCACTTGGCCAGCTTACAAACCCGGACAAGTAAGTGAGCTTGGCGACGCTATTTCTCCGCCCCATGGCCGTTTGTATTTTGCCGGTGAACATACCGCGATATCTAACACTGGCATGGAAGGCGCAATGGAATCATCCGAGCGAGTGGTAAGTGAAATATTGCGTAATAAGAGTAAACATGTAATTGCCACAGCAGCGGATGACTCAAAATCATTATTCGTTACATGTATGGCATGTCATTCGTTAAACGAAGGTGGACCACGTAAGTTAGGTCCTAATTTGTATGGCTTTTTTGGTCAACCCGCCGCAACTCGCGAAGGTTTTAATTACTCACCCGCATTAACAAATGCAGGCATTGTATGGGATAAACATATATTAAGAAAATGGTTAACAACACCTGAAAAGGTGGTGCCCGGAACGAGCATGATATACCGCGGTGACTCAGCAGAGCCAGAGCTTGAGCAATTAATTGACTATTTGATTACGCAGACGAGCCCTAAGCTTAATCCTTAATATAAAAGCCAAGGAGCGATTTCCTTAGCTTTTCTTGCCAATAGATGATTTGGTTAGCGCCGTGCCCTACTAATATTCGTCGCACTGTTGAGAATGCGATGCCCAGGTCATCATGCACATCACATTCTCAACCATTTTGGCGTTGGCGTTAGGTGTACTCTAATGCTTCAAGGATAGCAATTGATTTGCGCATACCGCTGCAAGAACAGTCGCACGCACCATTTAACCGCTCATTCGCAGATGTAGTATTTTTTGGTGGCACATCGGGTTCTGGGGACATCGCTGGGATAGGATTAATATTCGGCGCAAAATTCGACATGAAATCTTCCATTACCCGCTGAACATCAACTTCTACTTCTTCTTGCTCTATGCCTTTTCCACAGGGTCGTGGGATTAAAAACTGCCTTTTATTGAGCCTATTATTGGCAATTCTAAAAAGTTTTGCTTGTCGGCCAAAGGCGCTGGCAGTGCAACTAACTGCGCCTCGTAAGAGCCGTGCAATAGCAAGACAGAATACTCTTGTATGGCAACTTGGCCGGTAGGTGTGAAATAAGTTTGCGAGCCAGCCAAAAGATCGCGAGGGCCAAAAGAACCGCTGTGGGGCCAACCTGCGCCTTCTCTGCTAATTGAGGTGTTGTTATAGCTTGGCGTTTCACCAAATTAGGCGACTGGCATGTTGACAATTACCGCGGTTAAGCCATTAAGCAGTGAAGCGTCAAGGGAATCTATGCCAATAGCTTCTGCTAGTCCTGAGGTTGCGTTGAACACCTGATCCATCAAACCAAACGGACGGCCCATCATACTCATGCTCGCCACTTTAGTCGGTAAAGTCAGCAAGGTGATACCCATTGAAGGACCACAATTCGTGTTAAAATCACTAGCAGATCAGCCACAGCGGTTTTCAGACACTTCTTCTGAGCAAACGCTTGAAACAGTTGAACCGCCAGATGTTTGCTGAACGTTTTCGTATAGTGCCTTATTTAATGAATACTCTAGGCTATTATGGTGAAATGGCGATTTAATACGCTTATGACAGCTGTTATATGAGCTTAGCTGGTATTAAATTTTGACTGCTAGCTTCTCAGGCATAATTAAAACCTCGGCAAAAATATCCGCCTATAAATATATGCATTTATTGGTGACCAAACGGGTAACTAAGATTGAAACTAAACGTGCTTTTTAACTTGGCTGATCAGCACTAGTGCAATTGAACACAATACTGCATAAATTACAAAGGCGTAGTGATAACTACCATAAACATCAAATATTACGCCGGTTAAATAAATACCTAAACCACCGCCTAAGGCGTCTAAAATAGTGATGGTTCCAAGGATTTTACCTGAAGCCTTTAAGCCAAAGTTATTGACCGCATTAAGCTGTAGCAAAGTATAAAATCCACCCCATGCAAAACCGATTAACGCCACACTGTACAGTACGGTAGATGCATCACTGGCAATTAGCGCAAACAAGCCTATTAGCATCATAACCATATTTCCGTAAAGCAGCTTTTTGCCTTCTAATTTATCTGCAAAAACACCAAAAATGAGCTTGCCTACTAACGCTGGTATAAATAAGGTACTAAGGCCAGCAGACGCAGACAAAATATCAAAACCCAAGTCTTGTAAGTGCAGAACTAAATTAGCTTGAAGTCCCATTAATGTGTAAAAGGTGCACATTGCTATGAGCGTAATTGACCAGAATGAACGGGTTCTGATGGCATCTTTATAGTCGAGCCCATGCTTTGACAGATCGTCTCGCGATTGCTGTGAATAAAGCTCTGTACCGTATGGCTTTCGGCCCGTTTCAGAGGGCTTACTCTTTACTAGCAAAATAGTTAATACGAGCAGTGCAAACGGAATTGCAGAGGCATACTGAAAGCCTTGACGCCACGAAATGCCAATACTAAGCCAATGACCAAACAAAGGCGCTAATATTGCCCCACCTAAAGATGTGCCTAGTATCGCGATACCTATGGCGGTGCCGCGATTTTTTACAAACCAATTTGACACCAGTATCACGCCTACGTTAAGCCCGCAACTCACCATAACAATAGATAAGAAAACGTGCAGGATGTAGATGTCTCTTAGGTTTTCAACATAACCATAGGCAAAGTAGCTAGGGATCAATACCAGACACCCAACAATCATAAGGATTTTAACCCCGACTTTGTCAATCAAAATCCCAAAAAGCGGCGCAAGAATACCCACGCCAATGAGGGTTATCAGCTCACGTAACTTTAAATCACCACGACTCCACTCTGGAAAATCCGCCAAAATTGCGCTGTCAAAAGCAGTGATACCGGTAAAAATCATCCCGTTTGAAATCATAAGACTCAGCATAGCAATGAACACTATGGTCCAATGCATTGCCTTACTTGAATTATCTTTTGCTTGCGCTACCGTAGATTGCATAAACCTTCCATTTTTATATAGTTTTGTCCAGATCCTTTATAACGCTAATCATAAGCAAGCTAATTGACATATAGCAACCATGTAACACTTTTGTTAAATTGGCGTTCTTATTATTGACGTTAGTCAAGACTAAGATGCTTATTCTCGCAAACCATCAATAAGCAGTACATCAAACTTACCCCAATTACCGTCTATTCGGGCACGGCGCAGCTCGTCATATCCTTGGCTATTCCAGAAACGACGCGCATATTCTCCTTCTAGCACCTCTATTGCATCGCCTCTACCAATGGCGATATACGCACCGTCGTATTTTTCATAGCGTGCCCAAGTTTGGCGGCATAGCCCGACATAAAGGCACCCCGGTCATACACCTCGTCAAGTACAAGCCTGTAAGCGGTAGACTGCTTTTGAACATCCTCTTGGCGTAACTCCCGTTCCCAATCACCCATACGTGTATAAACGCTGAGCCGCCAACACCAAGGACAACACCGATCACTATTCCTAGAAAGTATTTCATTGCATTACTCTCTATTGATGTAAAATTGTTGCCTAAACCCCATAGTACATTGTCAATAAATGTTAAATCGTTATAAACTCAGCTCCTATTGAGGCTAAGTAGAACATGCAAATAAGGCTTTAGGCCTATACTAGGTTTTCATCACACAAGGTGCGTTTAAAACACTTGCCGTTCTTGAACCAGTGCCAAGTGCGTGCGCGACTCGTTCCACTTGCGCCCATTACAATGCTTTCGTAAAAACATGCACCGGGCTCGTCTTTGCGTTCTAATTCAAGCAAAAAGATATGTGGGCTGGCCTGCCAGCCAAAGCCGGAGAAGGTTGGCGTATCCCAGAATATCTTTTGGTTGCGAATAGTGCCGTCAAATTCAACATTAAACGTGCGTCCATCATCCCAAGTAAATTGGTTGCGTTGAGTATAAACTACTGGGCCTGATTCTGGGAATACACACTCAACCTGACTTTTATGTTCATCAATAATATTACCATCGGTATTTATATGTCGATAAGTTCCGCGCCACATACCTCTGTGCTGCAGTATTTGAGGCATTAGTTGCTGGAGTGGATTTTTCATATTGTCTACTTTTATGATAAACGTGCTAAATGATTTATGCGGCAAGCTTTGTAAGCAAATGGTTAAGGGTAAGCAAAATCACTTACCTTTAATAAAATAGCAAATTTATCCCACTTAGCCATCTTCACCATGCAGCAGAACATCCTTGTTCACACTATTTCATGCGTGTTTAAAAGCGGTATTCAAGATCAACACCCCACGTTAAGGGCGCTGCTGCAAACTGTTGGAAGCTGTTTGCCGTTGAGGCCGGCGAATAGGTATGATCTGCAAGGTTACGTACCCAGCCAGCGACCTTCCATGCTTCGCTGTAAGGTTCAAACGATACTCGTGCATTCACCATTGCACCCACGCTTGTTAATGCACTTTCTGGCGCATTCGCAACCAAATTCCATGAATCATCTTCAACCGAAGCATCGAGACGGCTCACAATTATGCCGCTTTCTAATTCGGCAATATGCGTAATACCTAAGGTGGCTTTGTATTCTGGTGCGTTTTTAAGCTCTAAAGCTAACGCACACTCAATACTCGCTATTCCATTACACGCGGGTGATGACCCCGCGTTGGTCAAACCACCGGCCTGATCAAGCGTCAGCGAGGAATATTCTGCATCCAAGGTTCCTAGAATAATGTCAAAAGATAAGTTTTTAGTCGCAGCGTAGATAATCTCAAGTTCTAAACCTGAAATATCCGTTTGATCAACGTTGAAGCGTGTAAATCCTAAACCTGGGACAGTTGAACCAATTTGCAGTCCTTCGTAATTGTTAATAAAATAGGTTGCATTTACCCGCAGTCGATTATTCATCAAATCACTACGAAGACCAAATTCTAGGGTATCTACCGTTTCTTCGTCAACTGGCAAGAAGCAGGCCGTTGCCGCGAAACAGTCTGGTGACCAACCGCCGCTTTTAAAACCAGTCGCATACGACACGTAGCCCATAATGTCTTTGGTAAACTGACGGTTCAAAGCAACGGTAAAGTTTGTATTGTTAAAGTCACGAGACTCAACTTTAGTCGCGCCAGATGAAACCGCAAGCGCATCTACTTCTTTAGTTTCTGTGGTGTGACGAAGGCCTGTGGTTAAGGTGTAGTCAGAGAACTTATAGTCACTTTGGAAGAAAATAGCTAGTGCGTCAGTTTTAATACCTAGTTCAAACGGAAACACGAACACGGTATCAAGCTGCGCGTCTTCGGTAAAATAGTAGACTCCGGTGACAAAATTAAAATTGCCAGCGTAGTTTGAAGATACAGTAATTTCTTGGCTGAACTGGTCTTGGTCAGTTTGCTGTTTGTACACAAATCCAATACGGCTTAACATATCGTCTTCCATGGTACGATAACCGCTCAGAAACTGCACATCATAATCGCCAATAGCGCCGAGTACGTTCAAGGTTACCCCAGAGGTTTTAACTTCAGCGAAGTGACCCGTAAAACATCCTATGGGTAAAAAATTGACTGGCGTGTTGGCACTACATACTGTGCCATTAATAGGCTCGATGGTAAATATGTTGTTGTCACCATCGCGACCTGCCATGGTGCTACCGGGACTTGGATCAGAATCGTCGTCAGTATAATCGACCCCAACATTCATAGACCAATCCTGATTAAACTCGTGCAATAGGTTAACCTTAAACGCTTTAGTGCTCTGTTTTCCTAAATTAGTGCCCGCAAACTCAGCGAAGTCGCCGTTTGGATTAAGAGTATGAAAACCATCGCGACTGCGAGTTAAAGCGGTTGCTCTAATGCCTGTTGAGTCTGAAATTGCAAAGTTTCCAGTTAAGCGCGCATCAAGCCTAGCATCGCTACCAACACTTACTTTTGCCATACCATAGTTTTCGCCCAAATCAGGACCCTTGCTGATAAGCTTTACCGCGCCGCCGTTAGAGTTTCTGCCGTAAAGAGTGCCTTGAGGGCCACGCAGTACTTCGAGGCGCTCTAAATCAACTAGATCGAACAATGCGCCAACTTGGCGTCCAATATAAATACCATCAACGTAAATACCTACCGCTGGATCTGCAGAAATTCGTGACTCATCTTCACCAACACCACGCAAGAATATACGCGCGCCGTTGGCCGTGCCGGTGTTTGCGGCTAAGCTGATGTTAGGAACTTGGTACTGTAAGTCCAGAACGTTGCTAACCTGTCTTGTTTCTAGGGCATTGGCGCTTAAACCGGTAACTGAAAGCGGAACTTCCTGAATTGATTGTACGCGGCGTTGTGCGGTTACGTTAATAACTTCTACGCTACCTTCCTCATTTTCTGCAATATTGTCAGCGATACTTTCTTGAGCATAAACTGAAGTGGTTGTGCTAGCGCATAGTGCGGCAAAAACTGCGTGTCGAAGATAACGGTATTTTAATTGAGTTTGCATAATGATTCCCTGAGTCGTGGTAGATTCGGTGTAATTAAATAACACTTGTTGTGAAATTTTTGTAACAAAAATTAACATATGGCCCTAATGCCATATTATTATATCTTTATGTAATGTCAAGCATGAACTCAACTTTTTAGATACAAGACAGTATTTTGTTAAGGAGCTTTTTGAATAAAAATTAGACAAACACAAGAAAGCCGGTGTTTCATGCACCGGCTTTTATAATTAATTAAATTGTAGCAATGGCGTTGCCGTTAATTTCCTTTCGCTTAACACAATAAAATACTGCTGATTCATAATGTGAACCTACTAAGTCATCTTAGATTAGCTTATGCTGAACTAATCTTTAGCCGCTTTAGAAACTTGTGACGAATCTAGTTCCTCGTCCGGATCGTCTCCAAATGTGGTTGGATATTTACCTAACAGTAAAAGTAAGGCACCACCGGCTACGAACAGGAATATTGATGCAAAGATCATCTGATCGTAGCTACCTGTTGTATCGCGTACATAGGCATAAATAAGCGGCGATAGCGCTGAGCCAATGCCAAAGGCCATATATAACATGCCATAAATTTTTCCATAGTTTGCCATGCCAAAATATCTGCCTGAGAGATAAGCAATTAAGTCGCTTTCGGCACCCGCTGCAAAGCCCAAGAAAAAGCCGGCAAAAATAACCACAGGGAATAGGATGTCATCGCCAAGTAAAACGATGCCTGTAATAGCCGGTAAGCATAGTAATGGAAAAGCTACAAAACCGGCCCAGAATCGATCTAGCAATATACCAGTAATAATGCGTCCTGAAAAAATGCCTACACCTAGGGCCGACATAACAGACGCACTTTGACTAAGTGTAAATCCACGGTCGCCCAAAATAGGTACCATGTTGATAAAGGCACCGCCAAACGCTAAGGCAACAAGCATAATAGACACCCAAATTAGCCAGAATCGGTAGTCTTGTAACGCAACTGAAAGTGTAACCCCAGATACCTTACCCGTGGCACTTTTAATTTCTTTAGGTAACTCGTCAGCGGTAGGCTCGCGGAAAAGCCATAGGCAGACCGGTAGAGCAATTAACAGCGGGAAAAGCCCAACAATATAAAACATGCTTCGCCAGCCTTCATTTTCAATGGCCCATACTGCAATATGGGGAATAAACAGGGGCGGTAAGCTAGTGCCCATTAGTAGCAAACCTAGTGCTAATCCGCGACTCTTAAAGAACCACATATTGATTGCTCTACTCCATGTGACTGGAGTTGAACCAATTCCAACCAAGCCTACTAGCAGCCAAAGGCCGTAATAAACCGGAAGAGAAGCGGGCGTGAGTGAAATGGCCGCGAACGATAAGCCAAACGCAAATAATGACCAAAGGGCGACAGGCCTTACCCCATATTTATCCGCTAGCCAACCAAATAGCGGGGCCATTAGTGATGCAGTTATACCAAAGATGGTAATTGGAAATACAATTTGGGTGGTGGTCCAGCCAAACTCTTGTGAAAGTGGCGCAACGGTAAATCCAATAATATTATACGGTAATGGTGATGCGCCCAGAGCAACGCCCAGAAATCCAGCAAATAGGACTTTCCAGCCCGTACTGAATTCTTCATATTTGGTTTTCATATCAATTAGCCTTGTAGTATTTAACTGAGCGATTAGCCCTTAAAAAAATACGGTAGTATCACCATAAATGGAAATTTTACATACCTCTAAGTTACAAACACATAGTATTATGCTGTGTTAATTTTATTGTTATAACAATAACTCTAATTTTAACTTTAGATGCAAAATTTTAACACGTCAAGATAATCAATAGTTGTTTTTAATTGATTGTTATATTAATGTATCAATATAGTTTTTAAATCGAACTTGCGGAAACTTAATGTAGAGCTGTAGTTTGTGAAGATCCAGAGCTTTACATGTGTATGTCAACAATTAGAAAAGGTGCTTTAAACACAGTATTTGTGTAAATATGCACCATTCACACAAACGAGTACAAAAGGTGAATAAACGTAATGTATGACCATTTATATGTTGGCGTTAGAAATATTAACGAATCATTGAAGCTTTGGCACGATATCTTAGGCTTCTCGCTCAGCCACAGACCCGCAAGCGACTGTAGAGGATTAGAGGCACTTTGGGCCCTAAAGCCTAATGCAATAAGTGCACTTGTGCTACTTGAAACACCATCTGCGCCGTGTGGACGAGTTATGTTAGTAGATTTTACTGAAAATTCACAAAGCGTTAGACACGGTGCCCAAGCCTTCGATCTTTGCCCTAAAAACCTTGATATTAACGTTGTCAATTTCCACGATAGGGTATCTGAGCTTAAAGCAGCCGGCTATTCGCTTCGATCAGAGCCGGTCCATTACGCAATAGACAAGCTTGATGTATGGGAAGTGCAAGTAATGGCCTGTGATGACGTGAATGTAGTGCTTACCGAAATAGTCGGTGAGACCCTTGCGTTAACTCCTCGTCAGTTTGGTGGTATTACCTCGGTTGTCACAATAGTTGAAGATATTTATGAAGAGGCGGAATTCTACACTTTATTGGGCTTCGACATGCTTGACAGTCATTGCCTTAAAGGTCCAGACATAGAGAAAATGATTGGTCTACCCAAAGGAGCAAGTTTGACCATGCAGTTGTTGGGCGAAGCAAGTCATCGATTTGGCAGAGCCGAGTTAATTAAGTATGAAAAAGTGAAGGGGAATAACTTGTACCCGAAAGCAGCACCCCCCGCGATAGGCTTTTTCCGTGGTGCTGTTTTGGTTAGCGACTTGAAAAAATGTATTAATAGTTTGTCAATCGAAAATATGGTGGGCGCGGTGCCCATGGAAATAGACTATATAGACCAGAAGTTTTTAGCAATAACCCTGTCTACGCCTTCTGGATTCAATATTGATTTGCTGCAGCCTTGCTAAGCTGAAACACCATGCAAATGCCTTTATGGCGATGTCAGATGCTGTTGTAATTTATAAAAACCTTACAATAATCTTTATTTGTATGATCAACTTGTTATTTTATTTTGAAATGACTGAGCAACAGACGCTAGTTCAACGGCTATCTGATGGTGTCATATTATTAAAGAAACCCTAGAACATCGCGCTATTTTAATAGTCATACCGTACAGTTGTAATTTACAACAAAGCTTCCAACAATTAACTTTTTTCTTCTAGTTCATCGACTGCCTGATCTGTCAACTCGCAAGTCTTAAAGAAGTCGTTCCTTCCAACTTTGTGTGCTGCCTTTTGTTTATCTAAAGTAAGCGTAGCTTAAACCCCGTCTAGCGACAGCTGTTAGCGCCGGTGAAGATCCGCAGCTATTTGCCGAAGTTTAATTGACGTTAAAAGCATAAAAACCAAGTTTTCATTCAAAAACTGTATAAAACAGGCACAACTAGATCATTTATCCAAAGGCTAATTTTTTTGCATTAACTACCTCTGCACGTTTACGATAATCGGTGCTCCTTAACCAGTCATGTCTGAGGAACGGTGAACAAATTTCATTACATATATGGCAATAAACATCTTTATTGGGTCGTTTTCTGTCTGTCTCTAGCGTCAATGAGGCACATTTTCGCTTGTTAATCAGTAAATCACGAACAGACCAACCTTTGGAACCCTGATGCGTCACTTTCTGTTTCTGGCGCTCTCTATAGCTTTTTTGTCTGGCGGCATGATTGATGCGGCCTCGATAGGTACTTTGATAGCGCTTATTAGCCCGTCGACGAGCTTTTAGATACATGGCTGGTGCACATGGCTTGCAATATCTATTTCCCCGATCACAATGCCTACAAATAACTAATGGGCTATTACAATTGAGACAACCATACAGTCTAGAGCTACCATGCATATAAATCACAAAACCTTGGTTAAGTTACGAATAATCGTTAACTTTTGGCGAATAGTAGCTTGTTAGCTCATTGGCAAAATTAGCCAATGTCGATTACCAAAGAAAACCAAATTCACGTTATAAAAAATCACTTATAACCAACTTTGGCTAGAACTCAAAAACATTAAAAAAGGGCGGATATATAAAAGGAATCTAAACTTCGGCAAACAACAGCGGTTTTGGACCGGTGTTTACACTCGACCGCGTTACTTGTTAGTTTTGCCATTGGTGAAGATTAAAACGTTGCGTTCCTGTGATTTTATAACATTGTCAAGGGATCCGCCTTTGTCACGTTATAAAAAGCTATTAAGTGAGCAAAATACCAAATCCCTTACCATCGCACTTGGTGTGGCAAAAGCTGCGATTCAAGGATGGGAGGAGCAGGGTGTGACCGTCATTCCGATACCTAGCCCTAACTATCGAACAAGGTTCCATGAATTAGATGATGCACCTTCATTATTGTTTTGCAGAGGCAATATTAATTTATTGAACAGTTCAAAAACGGCTACTGTCATTGGAACATGCAATAATACCGATGAAGGTAAGCGTATTGCCGACATCGTATCCAAAGGGCTGATGAAAAAAGATTACATTATTGTCAGTGGATTGGCGCTAGGAATAGATGCCGTTGCTCACTGGGCTTGTGTTGAGAAGCATGCACACGCTATTGCTATTGTAGTTGATGTAGTCAAAATTACACCTGCAAAAAATAAAGGCTTGGCAGATGCAATCTTAGAATGTGGCGGCCTATTGTTGGCGGAAAACCCTCCCAATATTGCAGTGAGACCTACTTCATTTATTAGACGGGATAGACTACAAGCTGCGCTATCAGATGCAATCTTTTCAATTGAAACCTCGATTGATGGCGGTACTATGCATGCGGTTAATACTGCTAAAAAACTAGGCAAGCTGATTTTCATTCCTTCGCCCAAACTGAGCAATTATCTTGACACTAATATTGAGCAACTAGCTGGGATTATTGCTCTTGTTACCGTCCCTCGAGTGAATGAATTCGACAACTAATAAGGTAGCTGAGAGTAGAGCAACTTACCTTTGCTCAAGCCACTCATTAATCACATCACGCTTCCAACCAACAAAACGCGGCCCAAGTTGCACCGGCTCAGGTAAGTAGCCTCGCCTTCTCCAATTCCACAGCGTGACTGTACTAACACCTAAAGCTTCAGCTAGTTGATGCTGCCTAATAAACGGTTGTTTGAAGTGCATAAATTTAACCTCCATATTAAGTAAAACAAATTTAATGCACTCCTCATAATAACGTTGTTTAAGAAGTTATCTTATCCAGTTCCACACTTATCTATTTACTTTTTGATGCAGCTTAATATATGCTTGCGCCATGAATGAATCGATAAACATCATTAGACCTACTTATTGCCTATGTTGTTGGCGGCCGATTACAGAGAAAGCTAAAAGAGGTGGGTTAGAAACGTATTGTAGGCTTCATAAGCCTAGCGGTAAGTCGAAGAGCGAATATATGCGCGCCCGCAGGATGCTGGATAAATGGGTCTCGCAATATCAAGACGCGTTAACCAAAAGTGATATGCGGATTAAACAAGCGGCCAACTTAGATGAATTAACATCGACGCTTGTCGCAGATCCAAAACAATTAACACTCACTGAAATAAGGGCTGCAAAGGGTTTGATACAAGAGTTACTCAAAACAACGCGTCTATACTATCCTGTTAGCTTTAAGCGCCTTGGATCACTGGGTGAGCACATTAATCAGTTAAATCTATCGATCCATAAAGTACTTTTAGCAACCCACTTTGCTTTGGGCACAAAAAATATCACTCAGGCAGAAAGCGAGATAAGCGCATATGATACAAAAAAAGAAAGTAAAATATGGTTTACTCAGTTATTGTTCACAATAGCGAGGTTTGAAGCATTAAGCATAATTACCGAGCAATCTTTATCAAGAAGCGTGAGAAAAGATAAAAACCAAAAGCTACGCTCAGATATTGAAAAAGAGCTCAAAATAGCTAAAATTAACAATAAAAAGCTAAATCAAACCGCCATCGCTAGAAATCTCAACCTAAGCAAACAAAGGGTTGGTCAACTAGTGAAGGAGCTGTACGGGAACAAATAGTATGACAGGAAGTATGACAGATTAAAAATTAAAAATATAAATCCCTTAATTATCATACGTTTACAGATATATATTATAAGCAGATCCA
>NZ_LZXY01000013.1:0-79550 GCF_001756615.1 Glaciecola punicea | reverse complement strand
TTTGAAGCAGGCGTTTTTGGTTTAAAAAGTAACTATGTCCTTATTGCAGAAAGCCCTCATTTTTTATGCGCTTGGTCAAGCAGCGTAAATATCTTTTCAGCAACATCAGTGTTGTTCTGATTACCCGCAAAGACCTGTGCGCTTGGGCCAAACGCAAACATATCCACGTCTACCGCGGTATGGCCACTGGTTGTCCAGCCGGTGTTTGTGCGCGTATTTATGATATCTTTTAAGATAGCTTGAACCGCACGCGGGTTCATATCAGCATTAATTACGTCAAGGCTATCAATCTCTTGTTGATTAAGTGCAAAGCCAAACATGTCTGATACATACTGTCCTTTATCTGTTTCGGTGAGCATATTGGCGGCAATAGTGGGTACAGACTTTTTGAAATTTTGTATGTAAGACGCATCCCATCGATAATCGCTTACTGCACCAATGGTGAGCCCGCCCGTGCTGTGATCAGCCGTTAATATCACCAATGTATCGGGATGTGCTTCAACGTAATCAACCAAGTATTCCATGGTTTTAGCCAAATCATGCATTTCAGCCATCGCAGAGGCGATGTCGTTACCGTGGCCAGCCCAATCAACCTGACTTGCTTCAAGTAACAAAAAATAACCCGAGTCTTGAGTATCCGCGGCTAAATATGGCACTATTGCCTTAGTCAATGTGTGCAAACGCGTCGGATCAATGTCGTCTAATGCCCACGGCAGACTGCCGTCCCCAAACAAGCCTAAAACTGGGACACTGGGGTCAATACTGGATAATTGATCATAACTATCAATATATTGATAACCGTCGGCTTGAAACAACTCTACTAAGTTTCTGTCTTCGCGAATAAAGTGGCCCCAGCCAGCGCCTAGCATAATGTCGGCTAAATGTTCGCCGTTAATTCGGTCGTCATAGAAACTGTCGGCTATTTGCGCGTAATTGCCGCGGGCTTCGTTTGCGACCATATACGACGCGGGAGTAGCGTGCACTATATGACTGGTCACCGCTAAGCCAGTTTTTAAGCCTAATTTATGCGCGCGATGCAACACAGTTTCGAGGGGCTGTTTGTCTACACCCATACCTACGGCGCCATTGTAGCTCTTCACGCCAGTTGACATGGCGGTTGCACTGGCTGCTGAGTCAGTTACTACGCCCGACTGCTGATGCGGATAGGTACGCACCGTGCCGACTAAAATACCGTCGAAAACAGTAGTTTCAACAGCTTCTGTATCAGGGTTATCCATAAAGTAGCGATAGGCTGACACGTAAGCAGGGCCCATACCGTCGGCAATCACCATGATAATATTTTTAGGCGCAGCCGCAGATTGCTGCGCGCTGACGTTTGCGGCATCTTTTTGCTTGGTGGCTGCGTTCACATCGTCAGCGACCGGCGCACAGCTTGCTACGGACAAAATAGAAACGGTAGCAATTGCTATCCTACTCAGTGCAGTCAAATAGGGTGTTGTCATAAAAGCTCCAGGTATGACGATTCGTTTAATCATCAAGTTATTGAATGTAGGTTAGCATTTGAAGGAGTATACAGTATAAATTGAAGCAACTTACAGTACGCGTTGTAAATTTTATGTGAATGTATAATATCGACATTTTCTAGACTAAATTTGTAGATTTATTTACACTTCAGCATGCTAAACAGGCGCTTGAGTTAATTTGACGCCTCTTTTTTTTCAGTTAAGGAGCTGTTTTATATTTAAGCGCTTCCCTTGTGCGATGTTTTGTTTTAGCGTTGCGTTTAGGAAAAAGTAGAGTTTAACAAAAGGATGTCATTGATTTGAACCTAGCAAAGGTAGATTTAAACTTACTGGTATATTTCGATGTGTTATTGCGCGAAGGCAGCGTTACCAAAGCCGCAAATCAGCTCAGTATCACCCAGCCCGCCATGAGCAATAGCTTAAAGCGCTTGCGTGATTTATTCAAAGACCCGCTGCTAGTTAGAACGAGCGCCGGAATGACCCCCACTAAAAGAGCATTAGAGCTACAGCCAATAGTGCGCAAAGTGTTAAGTGAACTAGAATCGAGCATTCAGCCAGATGTCGAATTTGATCCAAGTGCTAGCAGGCGAACCTTTAGAATAATGACCAGTGACTATGCTGAATCCACAATATTACTGGGCTTATTAAGCAAACTGGCTATTTTCGCCCCCAACATCACCCTTGATCTAATTACCCCAAGCGATGTGACCTTCCACGATGTTGAGCACGGTAAAGTCGACATGGCCATTAATCGCTTCGATGAGCTTCCGTCTTCTTTTCATCAAAAAATTATTTGGCTCGACAGTTTTTCATGCGTAATGAATAGCCAACACCCTAAAGCCAATCAGTTCAGCCTCGGTGACTATCTTAGTAGCCAGCATGTATGGGTAAGCAAAACAGGTTTTGGCGTGGGCGTGGGCATAGACCCCAACGAGGTGCAAAAATTAGGCTGGGTTGATGAAGCATTATCGAAAATTGGTAAGCAAAGAGATATCAGAGTATTTACCCGGCATTATCATGCCGCCTTGCAAATCGCTAGAACACAAAACTTAGTGGTAACCTTGCCTAGTAAAGTCGCAAAAATCTTTGAAAATGATCCTGCGGTAAAAGTGTTACCGCCGCCTTTTGATATTCCACCCTTTGCCCTTAAAATGGCGTGGAGTGCGCTGCTGCATCACGACGCAGGCCATATATGGCTGCGAAAATTAATTGGTGACGTTGCCAATGAGATGACAAGCGGATAGATGCCTCCTGTAAACTTCAGATGATATACGCTTTTCGGTTGACGGATATTCTAAACAAGGTTACATTCTGATTACTAACATTGCTGGAGAATCAACATGACGCCACAAAATTTTCATCTTTTGCACGTACAGCCAAGTGTTATTCTGCTACTCTTATTACTGGGGCCAAAAACGCACGGGTAATGTTTATATATATTTTCTAAACCCGTGTAATGCACGGGTTTTTTTATGTCTTTTTTTATTAGCGTCAATGCATAATTAGGCTGTTAATAAGCGGCCAATAGGGGTAATAATGAACAATCAAGTCATCATTTTCGACACCAGTCTACGCGACGGCGAACAAGCACTGCCGGCCAGTCTTAATGTACGCGAAAAACTTCAGATAGCCCTCATGCTGGAACGCCTAGGCGTGGACGTTATTGAGGCAGGTTTTCCAGTATCGTCACCGGGCGATTTCAAGTCGGTTCAACTGATCGCAAAAGAAATTAAAAATGCGCGTGTGTGCGGTCTATCACGGGCCTTAGCCAAAGACATAGACGCATGCGGCGAAGCACTTGGCGTTGCCGAAGCGTTCAGAATTCATACCTTTATAGCCACCTCCGATATTCACGTAAATACCAAGCTGCGTAAGTCACAAGACGAAGTCGTTGAGATGGCGATAAAGGCCATTAAACACGCCAGCAAATACACCGATGACATAGAGTTTTCCTGTGAAGATGCGGGGCGAACCCACATAGATTATTTGTGCAGAATGGTTGAGGCGGCCATTACAGCGGGCGCAACCACCGTTAATATTCCCGATACCGTGGGCTATACCATACCGTCTGAGTTTGGTAGCATTATAAGTAGTTTGTTTAACCGAGTGCCCAACATAGACAAAGCCATTATTTCGGTCCACTGTCACAATGATTTAGGCTTAGCAGTGGCCAACTCTTTAACGGCGGTAGAACATGGCGCCAGACAAATTGAATGCACTATAAATGGTATTGGTGAACGCGCCGGCAATTGCTCATTAGAAGAAATTGTGATGACGCTTAAAACGCGCTACCAAAAATTAGGCCTTAACACCAATATTAACACGCAAGAAATTCACAGAGCCTCGAAATTAGTCAGCCAGTTATGCAGCATGCCGGTGCAGGCAAACAAAGCAATTGTAGGGGCCAACGCCTTTAGTCACTCATCAGGCATTCACCAAGACGGCGTGTTAAAAGGGCAAAACACTTATGAAATAATGACACCTGAAAGCGTGGGCATAAACAAGAATGTGCTTAATTTGACCTCACGCTCTGGTCGTCACGTTATTAAACACCGACTAGGTGAGCTTGGCTATGGCCCAGATGAATACGATCTGGATAACATATACGAATCATTTGTGCGCCTTGCCGACAAAAAAGGCCAAGTATTTGACTATGACTTAGAGGCGCTACTGTTTTTCGACCAGCAAAAACATGAGCACGCGCATTATAAATTGAACTACCTGCATGCAAGCTCGGGCCACAATATTGTGCCAACTGCCACCGTCACTATACTGGCTGGTGAACATGAGATTACCCAAGCGGCCACCGGCAATGGCCCGGTTGATGCAGCATTTAATGCCATTATAAAAGCCATTGATGGGCACAGCTTAGAGATTGTTGACTTTAAACTTGATTCAAAAGGCGAAGGCGCCGACGCTCTCGCTCAAGTGAGCGTTATAGTAGAATACAACGGCCGTCGCTTTAATGGCATCGGCTTAGCCACCGACATTGTTGAGGCTGGCGTTAAGTCACTTATATTCGTGTTAAACAACACATATTTGGCCGATCAGATTGATCAACAAAAACAACATAAAATAGTAGGAGTTTAAATGACAAGCTTTACAATTGCGGTGCTTGCGGGTGACGGTATCGGCCCTGAAGTGATGCACCAAGCACGCAGGGTGTTAGACGTAGTAGGGAAAAAACATAATTTCACCTTGAACTGCCAAGAGCGCGCGGTAGGCGGCTACGCTATTAACACGCAAGGTGAAGCCCTGCCCGCTGCCACACTTAGCGCCTGTGAGAACGCTGACGCTATTTTGTTTGGTTCTATTGGTGGCCCCAAATGGGATAATCTTCCCTTAGAAGAGCGCCCTGAGCGCGCTGCCCTACTCACCCTACGAAGCCACTTCGACTTATTTAGTAACCTACGACCTGCCAAAATTTACCCAAGCCTAGTCCATCTTTCGCCGCTTCGCGCCGACATAGCCCAAAATAATGTTGATATATTAGTCATACGCGAACTTACCTCGGGCATTTACTTTGGTCAACCCAAGGGCAGACAAGGCGAAGGCGAACAAACTAACGCATTTGATACCATGCGCTATTCAAAAGCCGAAATACGCCGCATTGCGATATCGGCGTTTGAAGCCGCAACAAAGCGTAAAAACAAAGTAACCTCGGTTGATAAAGCCAATGTGTTGGCTACCAGCCGTTTATGGCGTGAAGTGGTTGAAGAGGTTGCAGCTGACTATCCAAGCGTAAGCCTTGAACATATTTATATAGACAACGCAACCATGCAGCTAGTGGCTAACCCCGGTCAATTTGACGTAATGCTGTGTTCTAATTTATTTGGCGACATAATTTCTGACGAGTGCGCTATGATCACCGGCTCTATGGGTTTATTACCTTCGGCCAGTCTCAACCAAGACGGTTTTGGGATGTTTGAGCCCGCAGGCGGCTCAGCCCCCGATATCGCTGGCAAAGGCATTGCCAACCCGGTTGCACAGATACTCTCAGGCGCCATGATGCTTCGCTACAGCCTAGGCCTTGAAACCGCCGCCGATGATATTGAGCGCGCTGTACTTAAAACCTTAAGCGACGGCATTTTAACGGCAGAGTTGCTGTCGCCCCAAAACAAACATAGCGCAAAATCCACGAGTGAAGTAGGTGACTATATTATTAGTCAGCTTTAAGGAGCCCAACATGACATCAACGACACCCTCTACGCTGTATGAAAAAGTCCTAAATGCACATATTGTAGAAGATTTGGGAGAGGATTTATTACTTTATATTGACCGCCATTTAATTCATGAGGTTACCACCCCACAGGCATTTGCCGGACTGGCTGAAAAAGGCCGCAGCGTGCGTCGTCCTGACCTTACCTTTGGGACCATGGATCATAGTATTTCAACGCGTTCATTAGCGCTTGATGCTTGCGGTCCTCAAAATGCGCTACAGCTAAATACTTTGGCCGCAAATTGTGCACAGCACAATATTCAGCTTTACCCTGTGGGTCACAAAAATCAAGGCATTGTGCATGTAATAGGGCCGCAACTGGGACTTATTCATCCGGGCATGACCGTTGTATGCGGCGACTCGCATACCGCCACGCACGGCGCGTTTGGTGCTCTGGCCTTTGGCATAGGCACCTCGCAGGTTGAGCATGTGTTGGCCAGTCAAACACTTAAGCAATCGCGCGGTAAAAGCATGCTTATAAACGTGAATGGTAAACTGGGGCTTGGCGTCACCGCAAAAGATATTATTTTGGCCATTATTGGTAAAATTGGCCACGCCGGTGCCACCGGTCATGTGATTGAATACGCCGGCCAAGCCATTCGCGACCTGTCGATGGAACAGCGCATGACCGTGTGTAATATGAGTATTGAAGCGGGGGCAAAAGCCGGTCTTATTGCGCCTGACGATAAAACCATAGAATACATTAGAGGCCGCGAATTTGCGCCAAGTGAGGCACATTGGGACGACGCCGTGTGCTATTGGAAAAGCTTATACACCGACCAAGATGCCCAATTTGACAGTGTGGTAGAGCTAGACGCCGCAGACATTGAGCCGCAAGTCACGTGGGGAACCAATCCGGGACAGGTAGTGGGCATAAAGCAACACGTCCCACAACCCGATAGCTATAGCGACGCTGTGGTTAAAGAGTCAGCCAACAAAGCCTTAAAATATATGGGTCTTGAAGCAGGCCAAGCCATAAGCGATATTAGTATTTCGCATGTGTTTATTGGCTCATGCACTAACAGCCGCATAGAAGATTTACGCGCTGCGGCCAAAATAGCGGCTTTAGGCAAAGTTGCAAAAGGCGTAACGGCCATTGTGGTACCAGGCTCGGTCCAGGTAAAAGAGCAGGCTGAAACTGAACAGCTCGATGTAATATTCAAACAAAGCGGCTTTGAATGGCGCCTACCTGGGTGCTCAATGTGTTTGGGCATGAACGACGATATATTGCAGCCGGGTGATCGCTGCGCTTCAACCAGCAATCGAAATTTTGAAGGCCGACAAGGTCGTGGAGGGCGCACGCATTTAGTTAGCCCTGAAATGGCAGCCGCAGCGGCTATTACGGGTAAATTTACCGACGTACGCACTATGGGAGAACACTAATGACGGGTATTAATATAATCACCGGCACAGTTGCCCCGCTAGATCAGGCTAATATAGACACCGATCAAATTATTCCTAAGCAGTTTTTAACCGGGATAACGCGCACTGGCTACGGGGTTAATTTGTTTCATGATTGGCGCTATCAAAACGGTGATAAAGATCAGGTTGACCCTGACTTTTCACTTAATCAGCCCGAGTATAAAGGCGCGTCTATACTGCTAACGCGGGAGAATTTTGGCTGTGGTTCAAGCCGAGAACACGCACCGTGGGCGCTAGCCGACTTTGGCTTTAACTGCATTATTGCCAACAGCTTTGCCGACATATTTTATGGTAACAGTATCAACAACCAGCTGTTGGTGCTTACCTTACCAAACGTTGAGCTAGATCAGTTGTTTACAAAGGTAGCCAACAATCCTAAGGTTGTTATTACGGTGACATTGACCGCGCAAAGCGTTAAATGTGAAGAGCTTGAGTTTTTATTTGATATTGCAAGTCATCATAAAACTAATTTGCTTAAAGGGCTTGACGCGATTGGGCAAACGCTTGAGCACGACGCTCAAATTACGCAGTTTGAAAAAGCAAGACGCAGTTGGCTTTAGATTACCCAAGTGCGGGATTTAGCATTGTGGGGCAATTGCTACAATACTAAACCCGCTTGTGCCAGATACGGCAACGCTAAACATGGTAATTGCCAGAACGGCGGTGCTACCAGTCTGACAAAGCGTTCATAGTGAACTCATCACCCTTGTATTCCAACACGACTTTTTCAGACTCAATTCGTTTTAACACCACATTATTCGCAATAATATCTCCCTCACTTAAACGTTGACTGTTAACTCTAACCCATCTGTCACGAGGATTTGAGGCATACATATGCGCACTAAAACTCATCGCTGGCATTTGCGTTAACACAGCCGGCGGCAGCTGATCTATGCGCGGCAAGGCGTTTAGGTCGGTAACTTTCAGTATCTCTTGAGACCACATGCCTTCTTGGCTGTCAATGTCTTGGGCGGCGGCTTGAATGCGCCGTAATAAGGTAGGATTGAGCCGTTCATTTGACGACTCGTTAGATGCGCTGCTGTCATTATCAGCTGCTCTATTTACGCGAGTTTGTGCACCGCGTTGACTCATGCTGTTGGTGTTGATGTCATCTTCGCTGCCGCTTTGATAGCCAAGCACCTGTTGTCCTTCTTCAAGCTCGACGCCGTTTATTGTTTCAATTGTAAAAGGCTGCGCTGATTGACCTATATCGTTGTTAGCTATATCGTTGTTAGCTATGCCTCGTTCAACAGACGGTTTTGCTGCATTAACGCTGTCTTGTAGACTATATAGGCCTGCGTTTGCTGTTTGCTCTGAGCTAGTCGACAACGTTACATTTGGTAGATTTTGCGTTTGCGTATTCACATCCATGCCGCTATTGGTACTTTTTTCATTAGGTGAGCTGTCGCTGCTAGGCTCATCTTGGCGGTCCAAGCTTTGGCCTGATATTGCTGATGTATTAGTAATTGGCGCTACGTTCGCGACTGTGGCGACTATGGCTACAACGCCGCTATCGCTATTTGTGGTATCTATGGATGATACCTCAGTTGAATCTTTTGCATAAAGCATACCCGATATTACGGTCGTGGTGGCGCTGCCGATAGCAAAACCGCATAAAATAAACATCAGCAGTAAAGTGTAGGGCTTACCGTACAGCATCCATTTAGATGGCATTTGATCTACGGCAGGCAAGAATAAAGAGCGATGAAACTGCTGTGAAGGCTGCCGGTCAACATCGGCAATTTGTCGATTTGAGGCAACAAGACGCTGAGTGGCCGTAGCTCTTCGCACCGGTACATCGTTTGTGCTAGTGCTATCTGTGTTGCTAGTATTGGGCTTGGTAGTAAGCGCGCTTGGGCCTTGAGCGTCTTCGTCATCTTCAAGCTCTACGTGCAAACTTTGATTGATGTCTACTTCTACCACACTAACGCCCATTTCGCTGAGCCCGCGGATCATATCTGCAGAGCGTATAAAGCCCACTTTACGTATTTTGGCTGGACCATGCTGCTCAATGACTTGCGTCACCATCATGCCGGGAATCAGCTCACTAACTTTTAGCTGCTTAAGCATACAGCCCTCCATAAATAGCACCGGTGAGTAAACCTAGGATAAGTGCCAGCAAAAACCAGCGAATATAGAGCGGTTTGAAGCGCGATTGCTGGCGCTGCAAAACAATGTCTTCGCCTAACACTTGAAAACTAGACGAGACCATAATTTGATGGTCAACAAAAGGTTTTTGTAAGGAATAGCCTAAACTTAAGGCGCGGTCACACAGCAGATTGATAACGCGGGGAATGCCGCCGCTTATAGTGAAAAGCTCAACAAGTGCGGCTTTTGTGAAGCAGGCGCTTAAACCACCGGCAACCGACCAGCGATGCTCTACATATTGGCCTACTTCAACTTGTGTTAAGGGCAATAAATGATACCTTGCCGTTACGCGTTGGGCAAGCTGACGAAGTTCGTTTCGTCTGAGCAGTTGCTGTAGTTCAGGCTGCCCAATGAGCACCACTTTAAGCAGCTTTTCGCGATTGGTTTCTAAATTTGTCAGCAAGCGCAGTTGTTCAAGCACTTCGGGCAATAGATGCTGCGCTTCATCAATCAACAGCACCGTGTTTACGCCGTTTTCATGATTACTGGCGAGCTTGGCTAATATGCGGTCGGTGAATACTTTCAAAGACGCGCTGTTTTGATCATAGTTTACCCCCAACTCGTCACACACCGTTGCCAGTAGCTCAAGCGCCGACAAGGTAGGATTGAGTATTACCGCCATTTGGGTGTCTTTGCCGAGCTCTTGCATGAGTTTGCGCGACACTGTCGTTTTGCCCGTGCCGACCTCACCGGTGAGCATAACAAAGCCGCCCGACTCCGTTAACCCAAAATTTAAATGCGCTAGCGCTTGTTTATGGCGAGTACTCATAAATAAATAGTCGGGGTTAGGCGCTATTGAAAAGGGATTATCGTTTAAGCCATAATAATTTAAGTACAAGGGTATATTCTTTTCGTTATTGTTGTATGCGTACTCTTGCGATCGTAAAAAAGCAGCGTAATGCACATGACTGAATAGCGTTAAATTAGCATGTTTACAGTGAAGGGTAAATTTGAGATTAGCATTTGCCACAATTAAGACACCGCTAATTAACAATAGGCTAAAAACTTCATCATAATTTGTATATTGGCATTATTAAAAATCGCATAAATAAGGTAAACTTGCGCGAAACGACGTTAAAAAAACGCTATATTTTTACGTATATTATATTTTACTAAAGGCCATCACCATTGAGCAGCTTCTACGCCCTAGAACTTAACGACGAATTAGTCAGTGCAGTTAACGACTTGGGATTTACAAAACCCACCTCTATTCAAGCATCGGTGATACCCGACGCAATGGACGGCGCCGATATTCTTGCCTGTGCGCCTACCGGAACTGGCAAAACAGCTGCTTTTATACTGCCTATTTGCCAATTTTTACTCGACTATCCAAATAAATACAGTAGCTCAGCTCGTTCACTGATATTGGTGCCCACGCGCGAACTTGCTTATCAAGTAGCCGAACACGCCGAGCTTTTGTGTAAAAACACCGATTTAGTGGTGGGCGTTATTACCGGCGGCATAAACTACGGTACCGATCGCGAGACATTATCCAACAGGCTCGATATTTTAGTCGCCACCCCTGGGCGTTTATTAGAGCACATTCAATCTGAAAGCTTCGACTGCCGTGAAATAGAATCATTAGTGTTAGATGAAGCTGACCGCATGCTCGACATGGGCTTTGGCGCAGTGGTGAATCAAATTTGTGAAGAAGCAAGATGGCGTAAACAAACCATGTTGTTTTCGGCCACCTTAGAAGGCCGCGGCGTGCGCAACTTTGCGCGCGACATTTTGCAAAATCCTATCGAACACAACGCTTCGCCTTCGCGCAAAGAAAAAGCAAAGACCTTGCAGTGGTATCATTTATGCGACGACCCTAAACACAAAGACGCGCTGCTTGATTACCATTTAGCCAACACGGTCGAGTCGTGCATTGTGTTTGTGAAAACGCGCGAACGCCTGCATAAAATGAAAGACCGCTTATTCTCCAAAGACTTTAATGTGGCCTACTTACAGGGCGATATGCCCCAAGACAAACGCATGGCGGCGTTAAGCAGTTTTAAAAACGGTGACGTAAAAATACTGATTGCGACCGACGTGGCCGCGCGCGGCTTAGACGTGCCCGATGTGTCACATGTTATTAATTACGACATGCCACGAGGCGCAGACGTGTACCTTCATCGCATAGGCCGCACCGGCAGAGCAGGCGCAAAAGGCGTGGCAATATCGCTCATTGAAGCGCATGACTTTATGTGGGTTGGCAAAGTTGCACGCTATACCCAAGACGCTTTTAAAGCGCGTGTTGTAGACGAATTGAAGCCTAAGAACAAGCCGCCTGTACTGCGCAAAGTGAAGAAAACAAAAACCAAGAAGGCCAGTAAGCTAAGCGCGGCGCGCAAAAAAATATCGAATAAAAAACGTAAAGGCGCCCGCCCTGCGTCACCTAAAGAGTAGGATAAGTGATGGATAAAATAGTATTAGCCACCGGCAACAAAGGCAAGGTGGCGGAATTTTCTCATCTGTTTACCCAATATAATATAGACGTAGCACCCCAGTCTGATTTCAATGTACCCGACGTACCCGAAACCGGCACTACCTTTGTTGAAAATGCCATTATTAAAGCTCGTCATGCGGCTAAACTCACAGGCTTACCCGCCATTGCCGACGACAGCGGCCTAGTAGTAGATGCCTTAAACGGCGCGCCCGGGATATATTCAGCAAGGTATGGCGCAATAAACGCACAAACTAAGCCAAGCGATAGCGACAACTGCACAAAGTTACTCGCTGAGCTTAACGGCAAGCATAACCGTCAAGCAAAGTTTTTGTGCGTACTGGTGTTTATGCGCCACGCAAACGACCCGACGCCCATAATTTGCCAAGGTGAATGGGAAGGTGAAATAGCCACTTCGGCCTCTGGCGAAGGTGGTTTTGGCTACGATCCACTATTTTATGTGCCTAGCCTAGCGCAAACTGCGGCAATGCTGTCTAAGCATGAAAAGAGCGACATAAGCCATCGCGCAAAGGCCTTAAAAGAGTTAATGCACAAACTTCAAACCCTTATTTAAGTCATAATTTATGAGCATAGCCCTTGCCCTATATATTCATATTCCTTGGTGTGTACAAACCTGCCCCTACTGCGATTTTAATTCACATCAGTTAAAAGGCGGCATACCTGAGGACGAATATATTGCGAATTTACTGGCCGACTTAGATCAAGATATTCCGCTTATTACCCACAATGGGAATATTCGGCCAATAAGCAGCATTTTTATTGGTGGCGGTACACCAAGCTTATTGAGCGTTACAGCAATGAGCAAATTATTACACGGCGTAAAACAGCGACTGCCCATCAATGAAAATGCAGAAATTAGCATGGAAGCCAACCCTGGCACCGCTGAAGCCGCCAAGTTTTTAGGCTTTACCCAAGCCGGTATTAATCGTATGTCTATTGGTGTGCAAAGCTTCGAACAAAAGCACTTAAGCGCCCTTGGTAGAATTCACGATGCCCAGCACTCCCAGAATGCTCTTACATTCGCACGAGAATTACCGCTTAGGTCTTTCAACGCCGACATAATGCACGGATTACCCGAACAAAGTTTGCAAAATGCGCTTGACGATCTTACCCAAGCCATTGCGCACAAACCGCCACATTTGTCGTGGTATCAGCTGACCATAGAACCGAATACGCGGTTTCATTCAAAACCACCTGTGTTGCCTGACGAGGACTTACTGTGGGAAATTCAACTACACGGGCAGGCGCTGCTGCAATCTAAGGGCTATGAACAATATGAAGTCTCAGCCTACGGACAAAACGGTCATCGCTGCGAACAAAACCTTAATTATTGGCGCTTTAGTGACTATTTGGGCATTGGCTGTGGGGCGCATGGAAAGATTACCAACTTAAGCGACTTTTCAATAAGCCGCACTGAAAAAGTTAAGCATCCTAAAGGGTATATGAACTTAACCAAGCCCTATATGCATAAACACATAGCAGTAAATGACAACGAGCTTGCGTTTGAGTTTTTCATGAACAGATTTAGGCTGCTTGAAGCCTGTCCAAAAGACGCTTTTTTGCAGCACACCGGGCGTTCACTTAATGCCGGTGAGCAGAACATTATCAAAAAGCTCGTTCAAAAAGGGCTACTTGAAGAGTCTGTAAACACATGGCAGGTGTCAGACTTGGGCCGGCGCTATTTAAACACTGTGCTCGAAGAGTTTGTGTAAGATAAAAAATCAAGCCAGGTGGATTTTACAATACTGTTCTATCGGCAAACTCAGCGGCGACTTTAGGCTGTAAGTAGTCACAAAATGGTGTTTACAAAGGACTTACCCAAATAAAATAGGCAATATTAACGATGTGGCAATACCGTTCACACACAGTGCTAGGGTAGCAAAAGCGGTACACTGCTCACCAATTGAAATAGCCCATGCGGTGCCAATGGCGTGAGAAACAGCGCCTAGGGCAGTCCCTTGAGCGGCTTGGTTATTCACGCCTATTAAGGCAAATAACGCAGGACCACAAATAGCACCCACTATACCCGTGCTAATCACGAACACCGCGGCTAATGCCGGTATACCGCCTATAGCGCCTGCGGCGTCCATTGCCAAGGGTGTAGTAATAGATTTAACCAGCACCGTCATTTGTAAATTAAGCGGCGTATTGAGCAAATATAAGCATGTCCATGATAAAACCGGTGCTAGTGCGCCGCCCACACATATAGGCACTAATACACGCCAGTTCATTTTGACCAACAGCCTAAGCTGTCGGTATAAGGGCACAGCGAGTGCAACCGTCGCGGGTCCTAGCAAAGCGGACAATAATTGCGTGTATTCTTGATATTCAGACACACTAGTGTGCGTAAGTGACTGCAGCAAAATAATAAGTAAGGTGGCGACAATGAGCGGATGCAAAGCAGGCTGTATGAAGCGTAAAGGCTTAGAGGCTCTATGCAAATGCAGCGCACCAAAATAAATAACAATGGTAAGCGCGAGCCACAGTATAGTGGCGAGGTAATTAATGTTTGGCAGCAACGCTAACATATTAAGGCGCCTTATTAGGCGGTTGAGCGGTGTTTACATCTTTTGGTGTTAACATATGCATTAGGCGCTGGCTCAACCAAGCGGTGATGGCTAAACTTAGCAATGTTGACACCACAATAGACAAAAATAAAGCCAAGGGATACGCCAATATCAGGTCAATATAGTTAACGATAGCCACTATGGCGGGAATAAAAAATAATGACATATTGCCAAGCAAGGGGTCGGCCGCTTTTGAGATGGCGATTGGCACGCGCATAAGCAACAACAAAGCAAAAAATAGAGCGGCAATGCCGACTAAAGCCGGTGCAATGGTAATATTAAACTGAAGCAGCACGGACTTGCCGCCGAAAAATAAAGCGCTTAAGCAAAAAAGGCCAATCAAAAATTGGCCTAGCGTTTTAAAAAACCGACGTTTAGAAGGTACATTCTTGGTGTGTGGTGATGAAATAATTCGTTCCTTGTTTAGAGTAGTCTATTTGGTTCTTCTCTCATAAAACGTTACTATCCTATCAATAATACTGTTTTATTTGCTCGTGAGCCGCGTGATATTAAAAACAAGGCGTAAACATAGCAAATTTTCTTAGTTAGTTCACTTATATGACGGCAGATATCTGCTAAACTTTAGTCGTAGCAAGCACTTAACCATTATTTGTATAAAAAAGTGGGAATTTGGTAATGACTTTCATGTAAAAAGTATTTATACTTCGCACCGCTTTGAAGCAAGGCCTACTCGTTTATATCTATAAACATCTTGCTTCTTTAAAACCTTTTCGGTTTTGGGGCGATAAGCAAACACAAGCTTTCAAAATGTGGCCCGATAGCTCAGTTGGTTAGAGCATCCGACTCATAATCGGCAGGTCCCCTGTTCAAGTCAGGGTCGGGCCACCATTTCTAAAGAACTCAATCCGAAGCGCTTACTAACAAAAAATTAAAATTTCAATATTGGGTGCATTAATGATGAGTTGTAAGTCGGTAAAACCATCAGTGCGACTGAGACGCGCATATTTACCGCGGTGCTCAATCCGCTTTTGTTTACCGTCACTGTCTTTTTCGAAAATATTCAAAAAGCCCATATCAGTCTCCTGTTGCGATGTTTGCAGGGTATTTTAGATGATGGTGAGTATAACCAGCATAAACGCTATCGTTAATTTACCCAAAAGGTAATGATTCCATAAATGTTTGATAAAAAGTCTTTTCCCTGTTGTTCACCTGTCGATATTAAAAGCTTTATCAGTACATAAATCGTAAGTCTATTGAAGCGAAAGCTAAAACAATGAAGACTAGGCCAAAAATTGGCAAATTCAATCAAATAGTGATTTTTGAAGTATGCACCGATCTGGATAGCGCGCATTCAAATTTAAACACCAAAAAGCTAAGCCCTAAAAAGTGGCTTCTCTAAATGTGGATAGAGAAGCCAAACGCCCTAGTACGCTTTTTTCGCATAAGCAAAGCGATACAGCACGGGGAGAACAAACAGTGTCAATATCGTTGAGGAAATAATGCCACCAATCACAACGGTTGCTAGGGGCCTCTGTACTTCCGCGCCAGTTCCGACGTTCAGTGCCATTGGCACAAACCCTAAGCTCGCAACCAGCGCGGTCATCAGCACTGGCCTTAAACGAACAATTGCCCCCTCAACAATGGCGTAAACTAAATCGCCGGTTTCATCTAACTGCTGCCTAATAAACGACAACATGACTAAACCGTTGAGCACGGCAATGCCTGACAAGGCGATAAATCCGACACCTGCTGATATCGACAGTGGCATATCGCGAAGCCACAACGCAAAAATGCCGCCGGTGAGTGCAAGTGGCACGCCCGTAAAGATAATCAAAGCATCTCTTATGGACCCAAACGCAATCACCAGTAAGGTTAAAATAATAAACAGGGTAGCTGGTACCACAATAGATAAGCGCTGACTCGCACTTTCCAACTGCTCAAATGTACCACCATAGTCCAACCAATAGCCTGGTGGAAGGTTGACCTCATCACGCACTTTATCTTTGACCTCGTTAACAAAAGTACCTAAGTCACGCTCTCTCACGTTGGCCGTAATAACAATGCGCCGCTTACCATTTTCACGACTAATTTGGCTCGGCACTGAAGAATACGCAAGCTCTGCGACCTCTGACAGTGGTACGAACTCGCCATTTTTTGTGACAATAGGAATGTCACCCAGCGCATCTAAGTTTGAACGTATATTCTCGTCATACCTGACGATTAAGCCAAACCGGCGGTCGCCATTAAAAATCAAGCCAGCCTCATTACCACCTATGGCCGAGTGCAGCCATGTCTGTAAATCAGTGATATCTAAGCCATACCTTGCCAACATAATGGGTTTAGGATTAACCGTAAATATCGGCACATCATCTACCTGTTCAATACGCGCATCTGCCACCCCGTCAACTGATTGCAACACAGCCAATATGTCCTCAGCAGATGACACTAGGGTAGCTAAGTCGTCCCCAAAGAGTTTAATTCCCAAATCAGATCGCACACCACTTATGAGTTCGTTAAAACGCATTTGTATAGGTTGGGTAAACTCATAGTTATTGCCGGGTAGGGTCAAGAGGTCCTTTTCAAGCATCACCACAAAATCTTGTTTTGATAAGCTTGGGTCTGGCCAAGTACTGCGCGGTTTTAACATCACAAAGGTATCGGTCACATTGGGCGGCATAGCGTCGGTGGCAACCTCTGCGGTGCCGGTTTTTGCAAAGACGGTCTGAACCTGCTCATACTTCATGATGGTGGTTTCCAGCAGTTTTTGCATATCAACCGCTTGTTCAATGCCAGTGCCGGGAATACGCATAGCGTGAAGGGCAATATCACCCTCGTCTAACTGCGGAATAAACTCAGCGCCTAATCGGGTAGACAGCCATATACTGACAACCACTAATATAGTTGCCAGCAGCACGACTAACCATCTTAATTTTAATGCGGCCACCAACATAGGACGATATATAGATTTTGCGCCCACAATAATCGGGCTCTCTTTTTCGCTAATTTTACCGTTCATGAACATGGCAATGGCAGCCGGCACAACTGTGATAGAAAACACCATGGCAGCCAATAGCGCTATAATCACTGTAGCAGCCATAGGATGAAACATCTTGCCTTCCACGCCTGACAGGGTAAACAGCGGAATATAGACAATGGTAATGATAAGTACGCCAAACAAGCTTGGCTTTATCACCTCACTGGTGGCTTGAAACACAAGTTCTAATCTTTCTTTTAACGGCAGTACTGTGACTGTGCGTCGTTGTGCTTGTGATAGTCTTCGCATACAGTTTTCAACAATAATAACGGTACCGTCCACAATCAAGCCGAAATCTAAGGCCCCTAAACTCATCAAGTTGGCCGACACACCGGTTTGCACCATCCCCGTAATAGTCGCTAGCATAACCAGAGGGATGACAGCTGCGGTTATTAGGGCTGCACGCACATTTCCGAGTAAAAGAAACAGCACAACAATGACTAATAATGCACCTTCAACAAGATTCTTTTGTACCGTGTTAATCGCCTTGTCTACTAAGGTAGTGCGGTCATAAACAGCCTCAATTAGTACCCCTTGAGGTAAACTTGATTGGATATAAGTGACCTTTTCACCCACCGCCAATGCAACAGCACGCGAGTTTTCGCCCACTAACATCATGGCAGTTCCAAGCACAGTTTCTTGCCCCTCCCGCGTGGCTGCGCCGGTTCTTAGCTCCTTACCAATGGCAACACTGCCAATATCGTTCACCGTGATCGGCACGCCATCAATCTGCGTGACCACTACGTTGCCAATATCAGCAATACTTTTAAGTTGCGCTTGTGAGCGCACTAATATTTGTTGTCCATTACGCTCAATGAATCCTGCCCCTTGATTGGCATTATTACGCTCAAGTGCTGTCATCAAATCTTGCATACTAAGACCAAAACTGAGCATTTTTTGTGGCTTAGGATTGACATGGTATTGCTTTACATAACCGCCGATGGCATTGACTTCGGTCACACCCTTGACCAAGGCCAATTGCGGTTTTACTACCCAATCATGTATTTCTCGCAAAGCCATTGCATCATAAGGTTCACCGCTACTTTGAGTTGCGCCGTCTTGCGCGGTTAGCGTATACATGTATATTTCGCCTAAACCCGTGGCGATAGGTCCCATTTCAGGCTCAAGTCCTTGCGGTAGTTGGCTTTTAATGGCTCCTAATTTTGTATTAATCAGGTTTCTAGCAAAATAAAGGTCGGTACCTTCATCAAACACAGCGGTTACCTGACTTAAGCCATAACGCGACAATGAGCGTGTATAGCTTAAGTTGGGCAGTCCTGCTAACGCGGTTTCCACCACAAAGGTGATCCTTTGCTCGGTTTCAAGAGGCGAGTAGCCCTGTGCCTGTGTATTTATTTGTACCTGCACATTTGTGATATCAGGCACCGCATCGATGGGCAACTTTTGATAGCTCCAAAGACCCGCACCAATCACTAAAAACATCAGCAAAAGGACGATCCCTCGTCTTTCAATGGATAGTCGTAAAATAGAGTCAATCACGCATGGCTCCTCGTGGCTAAGAAAGTAAGCATCATAAAATTAAACAACGTGATGGATAATGAATTAGTGATCATGACCGGCCTCCGACTTTTCTAGATCCGCTTTGAGCAAGTAACTATTTAGACTCACAATACGCTCGCCATTTTGTAGGCCATTGACTATTTCAATATTCATATTGTCTGTGGTGCCTAATAGGACGGGGCGAGGGTGATATTCATTGTGCCCTTCACGTACACTACTCTTTAGCACAAACACGACTGACTTTTCTTCGAACGTTTGAATAGCGGTTTTTGGAATAAGTAGAGCGACATCACTTGTTGCAACCGTGATCTGCCCACTTACTAGCGCACCTACCGGCCACTGGCCGTCTTTGTTATTGACTCTGATATATGCAAGCGTATAAGGCTTACCATCGGGCGAGGGCGCAATGTGGCTAATGGTAGATGATTGCTTTACACCAGTATGAGTTAGCATGACTTGTTGACCGGCTTTAACGGATGACAACTGTTTAGGAAATACCTTTAATCGCGCCCATACATCATCATAATTGGCAATGGAAAACAGGATCTGTCCGTTTGATAGTTCGCCTGCATTGGCATGCCTAGCAATCACATTGCCAGAAAATGGTGAGGTGATTTTGTATTGCTTCAAACTTTCATTTGATTCAACTGTGGCAAGCGTATCGCCTAGTTTGACACTATCACCAAGATTCACGGTAACGGCGGAAATTACGCCATCAAACCTTGCTCTAATATGGCTAAGCGAGGCAGGATCGGTGATGACATCGCCATAGGCAGTCGCCAAGATCTGGAGTTGTCCACTCGTTACTGCCATAGTTTGCAAGCCATTGGCGTTTGCCATCTCGGCGGATAGGGTGACAAATTCGTCGGCATGAGCGTATTCATTTGATTGCGCACTTTCACCTGCAAGCGTCGCAAAACAAAGCATCGCTAGACAGACAAGTACGAATAAGCGCAATGGCATTGCTACATCGTGTGACAATGTTTGTGATAGTTTAACAGTATAGTTCATGATTACTTCTCAATAAAAATAGTGGTAAAAGGCGCCGGTTGAGCGCGCAACAGGATAGGTTGGCCGGTAAGTGCTTCTATATCTGCGCCGCGCTGGTGCGCGTTTTTAGCGGATTGGATAAGGGCTTGTTGGGCTTGCAGCATGTCTTGCCTCGTTGATACCCATTCTAAATAGCTGAACCTACCGTCTGAATACGCCTGTTCAACCATGACCAAGGCTTCTTGTAGTGGGGGAATAATGTCGTTTTGAAACGTTTCCACTTTAAGTAAGGCACGATTTCTGGCATCTAGCGCTTGATTCACTTGATGATACAAGCTGCGCAAACTGGCTTGCTTTTGTTGCTCAATTTGGTCAAGCCTTGCCTTTTGAGCCTCATACTGGCCTAAGTTACGCTGCTGACTGAACAGCGGAACACTTGCACCGGCAACAAAGGCGGATTCATCGATACCGTTAATTCGCCGAATGCCCGCTGACCAAGAAATATTTGGTTTATCACCGGTTTGGGTGAGGCGTAACTGTGCATCCTGCACACGCGTTTGCTGCGCATACTCTTGTATGTAGGGACTCATCGAAAGTGCTGATATGAGGTCGTTAAGCGGCGGTGAAGCCGTTAACGAAAACAAATTTCCGGTTACTCGCGTAAACGCAGGCGTTTTGTCTCCCCACATAATGGCTAAACTGTTGATGCTCGCTTGCAGGCTTTGGTTTGCGGTAAGCACACTGAGTCTAGTCTGAGCTAAGGCCGCTTGGGCACGTTTGATTTCTAATTGTGGAGACGCACCCGCCTCGACTCTTGTTAAGACCGCTTGATAGGTATAACGCGCTAATTGTTCCGCATCATTTACCATACTCACGGTTTCTTGTTGCGCAAGCACATCAATATAGCGGCGCATTACCTCGCTTAAAATATCAAGTGAGCGCACTTTCTTTTGAACAATCACTTGTTGGCGTTGTGCGTGGGTAATGCGTTTTCTCGCATCCACCTTGTCCCCCAGCTCAATGACGGATGACAAAGTGAGGGTAAGCTCTGCATCTGTGATGCCAGAGACTTCACTGTTACCCAAGAAATTCTCAAGCTCTACGCCGAGGGAATAGCCAGGGCGTAGTTCAGCGGTTTTAGCGTCACCCGCCACAATCTGTCGTTTGAAGTCGAATTCATGTAGCTGCGGATTATTGGCTAATGTTTGCTTAATTGCGCGCTCTAGGGTGATGGGAAAGGCCTCTGCGGGTTCGTTTTGGACCGCATAAGTATTGCTTACTGCACCCATGGCAAGCGCACTGGCACCTAACACCCATAGGCATAGGTAAAGGTATTCGTTCATAAAAGAATATTTCATTGTGTATCCAAATTAAATTAATGAATGCATGCGCATCGCGATGTAAATTACGTTCGCGTTTTGCAAATGTTAATTAAGAAAGGATTACTGTTTTGGGGGGCGTAATAATCGACTGACTTGGCCGTCAATCATGATTTTGAAATAGAAAAATTGATGTAACTGCGCAGCCAACAGGATTTTTCCAGAATGTTGCTGAATGAACCATTGTGCATGGGTGCCGTGGCAGTGACCGCAGTGATGGCAGTCGGCTGAGTTGTGGTGTTTCGTAGATTTACTTGTGCCGTCATCAACATCAATGTCTTGGAGCGGTATTGCCGCTATTTTATCATCTATACTGTGCTGGTGTTCTTGTTGCAGATGTTCTTTATCAATGACATGAAAGTCTAACGAACTGGCGACGGCAGAAAACGACTGAAACAAAATCAGCAGTATTGTGCAGTATCCGATTATTCGTCGACGTATCATTTATAAGCCATGGTTAAAATCATATTCATTTCAGACGGCACTATAGTCGAAATCGAAGAGCTTGAAAAGCCCACCATGATTACTTTCGTATAGTTACGCATCTGTATTGTCATCTCGGCATTGTTCATCAGCAAACTCTAGCTCAATCGTCGTATGGACAAATTCAAATACGGCAAGCTCCTCTTGAAGCTGACGTTTAAGCGTTTGCATTTGTAAGACAGTAACCCCGTTAGGTAACACTAAGTGCGCCGTCATCACGTTTTGTTCGCCGTCCAGTGACCATATATGGAAGTGATGAAGCGCGTCTACCTCTGATTTTGATAGTAATACGCTGCGCACTTTCTCAACTTGCTCTCTATCGGGTGTTGCTTGCAAAAACAGCAAGAGTGTCTCTTTCAAATTGCGGACAACATTAAATAAGATAAACAAGGTAAATCCGATGGATAATATAGGGTCTAGTATGGGCCATGGTTTAAACATCAAAACTATCGATACAATAAAAACGGCCACCCAACCAAGCATATCTTCAAGTAAGTGCCAGTTAAGAACACGTTCATTCAAAGAATCACCATCGCTTAATTTGTAGGCAGCAAACCCATTTACCGCCATTCCGAATATGGACAACAGCAACATGCCTTCAGCGTTTGGCATTTGGGGTTCAGTGAGTCGAGGAATAGCTTCAAATAATATCCACACAGAACCTACAGTGAGCACTAAGCCGTTAATCAACGCACCTAGCAATGAAAAGCGTTTATAGCCATAAGAGAAGGTGTTGTTAGCCTCTTTATCGCCGAGTTTATTAAGTATCCATGCGGTGCCAATAGACAAACTATCGCCTAAATCATGTACGGCATCGGCCATGATGGCGGTACTGTTTGTTAGCCAGCCCCCAATAAATTCGATTATAGTGAAGGCAACATTAAGAAAAAACGCCCATCCAATGCGTTTCGATGCATTATCGCCACTTGCGTGATGGCTATGGTCGTGACTGTGCATGTTTAATTCTCGCTATAGTCTCTTTGTTTTTTTCTGATATAGGCATCTGTCTAAACCGATTGACGTTGGCTCCACCGGTATTGCCTGTGGGAATGAGTCCTATCGCCGTTTTAGTGAACGCGTCGATAAGTCTACATAGTTGCCACATGACTTCTTTGTAATTACGCATTGAGAGTCCATGTCGCAACATTTTAAGATGCACAAGCGAATGAAAATATGTCGACTGCTGCCCGATAACATGAGCATCTTCAAGTAAAGCAAAGCTTTTATTGTATTCACGGCGCAACTGCGCCTGTGAAGCTGGGTTTAGCTTGTCTTCAATCATAATACTGTCTTTTGCAAAGCATCATTAATTTGTACCTTGCAACCACATCCACGCATATTGAGCTCTCGTATTGCAATTGAATAGGAAGATTATGAAGTCTATATATTGAATGTAGAGTCAATAGCTTAATGGGGCCTTTGTGAAAATTGATGCGTATTCAAAAAAAACTGGCTGTTCAATACAAACAATTCGATACTATCAACGAGCATCTTGCAGAAGTAAGCGCTCGGATTGAAGAGTTAAACGCATTAAAAGTGACCTTACTGGAAATGTCGAGTACGTGTGATGATGATGGTGATGGTAAAATAAAAGACTGCGGTGTTTTGAAAATCTGACTGAATAAGCTGCTAAATAAACGTAAATATTAAAACAATTTAAAGCAAGCTCAATAAATGGGTCTGCGTCTAGATTTTAGATATTAACACTACTACTAATGAAAGTTATAAATTCGTCTGAGAAATCAGGCTTATTTTTTTGCATGTATATACAAAAGCTGGTGGTAAATTATTCGCTGTGAATTGTATAGAAATTGAACTGAAGATCTTAATTAGCAATTTCCTTGCATTTAAAGAGTACTGAAACTGAATATATTTCCCTTCTGGTTTTAATGCAATTTCAGCAGACTTCAGTATGCGCATTGTTAATTTTTGATCGAAATTTGTCAATGGCAAAGAGGAAATAATGACATCGGCAAATTCTTTACCGTCAGCCTTCAAATATTTTCTCACATTTGCTGCACTGTCATTAATCACTTGAATTCTCTCATCATTTTCGAATTCCTTTTGCAACTTGACATAAAAAGGACTATGTAATTCGAAAATATATAAACTCGCATTTGGATTCATTTCTTCAATTATCCGACGCGTAAAAACACCCGTACCAGGACCAAATTCGACTATAACATCTGAATTTTTAAAGTTTACATTTTTCAACATTTTTTTTGCCAAAGATTCAGAACTTGGTCGAATAGCTCCAACGGTTTTGCGTTCTTTAAAAAATTCTTTTAGAAAATTGTTTTTCTTCTTATCCAAGGGGTCTATTTATTTAAAGTAAGTGTGTTAATCTTGCCAATTCCGCTTGCTTTTCCTTTCTTTTTTTGACCAAAGAAGGAAGATTTTTCACTTTTTGAAAGGTTTGTTTCTTTATCTAATTTCCATTCAATTGTAGGCTCGAAAATTGTCAAGTCAGTAATATTGTTTTCATTTATACTTGTGTCTGCCTCAAAATTAGCCATTTTTCGTGGTTGAGATGAAATTTTATCGATAAAATCTGATTGGTCCATGCTGTTCTTTTCGATTAGTGAAGCATAAATACTGTGTAAGGCTATACTACCAAATCCAGCATTGTCAAATTCAATATCTTTTTCTTCTATCGTTTTTTGTTGATGATTAGAAACAATGCAATAAATTGTTCCATGTTTATTTCCTTCCCAAAGTGCTAATTTATTTACTTCTGTGTGACAAGAAAGAAGACTTTGTGATTGGTTAAATTTATTGTTCGCAATTGTCGCTAACTTTTCAAATTCCATTGTTGATAGACTTCCATTGCAGTTAATCTGAGCCAGAACAAAATTGAATTGAGCTAACTTTATTTAAAAAAATAGGCCATTTTATACTCAGGTGATGTTATCAGTCCGCTATCCAGCTATTAATTCTTAGCTCACCAAGGTATGCAGTTACTGGTGTCTGCGATACCTTGACAGTGGCTATTGGCTATTTAGTCTATATTCTCTATACGCAGGTGCGCTTCTATGTATTGAAAGAATATCTTCAATAACGGCATAGCCTGTCTCCATACCCCCAGCTCCCGGACCAATTAAGGTAATATCACCTAATAATTCAGTTGAATAAGTAATAGCATTTGTTGCACCGTTAATAAATGCTAATGGATGATCACTAGAGACCATTTCAGGCTTAACTGATGCGATGAATCCGGTGTCCCTTTTTTGAACTGAACCAATTAATTTCCAATATTTATTAGACTTGGTCGCATTGGAAATATCAACATTTGTTATGTGGCTAATGCCTGTTCTATCTATATCATCTAAGGTAAGGGATAAATCCATTAAAAGATTACCAAGAATAACTACTTTTGCTGCAGTATCGTGCCCTTCAACATCACCTGTAGGATCTGCTTCTGCATACCCAAGTTCTTGAGCCTTTTTTAAAGCAACCTCATAATCAGCTCCTGTGGACATCTCTCCTAATATGTAATTTGTTGTTCCATTAAGAATTCCTTGGATTTTTGTAATTCCTGCTGCTAATAACATTCCCTTGCCCAAGTGAATTGAAGGAGTTCCACTCATTACAGTCCCTTCAATGCCTATTTGAACATTTTTGCTAGACGCTAATTTATGTAGTTCAGGAAAATGTAAAGCAACAGGTCCTTTATTCGTCATAGAAACATGCATACCATTATTTAATGCTCGCTTAACGTGGCTTAACGCAGGTTCTCCTGTTTTAAGATCGGTAAAAGCAAGCTCTATTAGAATATCAGCTCCACTATTATCAATCATCTCAATAGCATTCCATCCAGTGATAGGAGCAGATGTACTTTTTAAATCTCCATACTTTTCAATATCAGATAATAGAATCTCAGGATCCAAACCGCTACTATTTGCAATGCTGCCTTTATATAAGTCGCATACCGCAACAATACTCAATTCTATACCAAACTTTTTACTTAACAATTCGTTTTTATCACGAATTATTTTGGCTAATCCTTGCCCGACATTACCGAAACCGATTATTGCCAATTTGTATTTCTTCATTTTATACTTCCTGTTTTCGATACTTTTTTATTTATTAACTGATAGTTTGATGGCCTTATTTTCGTAAATTAAAACAGTACGTTTTTATATCTGTCATTTCTTTAATGGCACTCATAACGCCTTCTCTCCCAACACCCGATCCCTTTACACCTCCAAATGGCATTGCATCTATTCGATAGTCGCTACTGTCATTTATCATTACGCCACCACATTCAATGGCATCTGCAATTTCAAAAGCTAATGCAAGGTTATTAGTAAAAACACCTGCTTGTAAGCCAAAATCTACATTATTAGCTTGCGCTATTGCTTCTGCCTTATCTGAAAATCGATATAAAACGGTGACTGGACCAAATACTTCTTCTTTGGCTATTAAGCAATCATTGCTAACATTTGACAAAACCGTAGGCTGAAAAAAGTTTCCCTCTCTATTGCCTCCAGACAGCAACGTAGCGTTTTTCTCAATAGCATCCTGTACCATTGACTCAACTTTACGAGCGGCATTTTCATTAATCATAGGACCCATTTGTGTATGTTCAGAGAGTTTGTCTCCCATTAAGATACTTTTTGCTCGATTACAAAATTCTTTAGCAAATTGTTCAAATTGTGCATCTTGAATAAAAATTCTTTGAACATGTAAACAGTTTTGACCTGCTGCTGAAAAAGCACCACTGACACATGCCTCCATTGCCATCTCTAAATTTGCATCATTCATGATTATTACAGGGCAATTACTTCCAAGCTCCATCGATATTTTCTTTAGACCTGCGAGGCCTAAAATTCTTTCACCTACTTTTCTCCCTCCCGTAAATGAAATCATATTAACGCGAGGGTCTGAAACAATAATATCGCCTATAGCTGCTCCATATCCTGTAACCAAGTTTAAAACACCATGCGGTAGAGCTGTGTTATTGAATAGTTCTACGAGCATTTTTGCTACAGTAGGTGTCTCATGGTGAGGCATCAATATCACTGAGTTTCCTGCGGCTATAGCTGGTCCTATTTTATGAGCAACTAAGTTTAATGGATCGTTAAAGGGTGTAATTGCAGCAATTACACCCAGAGGGATTCTGCGATAATATCCAAACCTATTCTCAGAACCTTGCGCCTGATCAAACGCAATTGTTTCTCCAGTTAATCTGCGTGCTTCTTCAGCGCTAATTCGAATTGTGTCTATAGACCGAGACACTTCTTTTCTCGCTTCATTAATTGTTTTAATGCCTTCACGTGCAATCATTTGAGCGAACAGTTCTTTCTTATTCTGTAAATTATCAGCAACTTCATTAAGCACTAACATTCGCATATTAGTAGAAAGCTCCTTGGCTTTTTGGGCGCCTATTACTGCTGCTTTAATTATCGATTCAACTTCACTCACTGAGTTATTCGTAACCATTGAGACTAAACTACCATCCTGCGGGTTTAATACTTTTATTTTTGCTTGTGCGCTGACTTCATTTTCATTAGTTGGCAGTATTTGACTTTGTGTAGCAGGCATAGAGAAATTCCTCGATTAATTATGTAATAACTTAAAGACATTCTATCTAGACATCGTAATACTCATGTATCATGTTTTTGTGTTTATCAGAGATTATTAATCACTTAATTAAAAACAATGATACTATTATATTATTGAGCTGTGAAAGTAAGTGTAATTATGGAATTAAGTAAACATGACTTGGAAATATTAAGATTATTGCAAATAAATGCAAAAACTAGCGTAGAAAGACTTTCTGAAGAAGCTGGATTATCAGTAGCAAGCATAAAACGTCGCTTAAAACGTTTGAGAGATAATAGAGTCATCTCACAGGAAGTAGCAATAATTTCTCCTAATTGTGTTAATCAATCAATGACCTTTATTATATCTGTACAGTTAAATAGAAATTATAGTGATTGTTTTAATTACTTTAAAATAAAAGTGAAAAACAACATTAATATACAGCAGTGCTATTACATCACCGGCGATGCTGACTTCGTACTCATTGTTACTGCAAAAGATATGGAAAACTTTGAAGAGTTTACCCAATTATTCTTTTTTAGTGACAATGCTGTTCTACATTTTAAAACGTCTGTTGTTATGGGACGGACAAAGGTTAGTTTAGCATTACCTCTCAATTGTGTAGATGTATCATAGCGGCTTTTGTCGAACTAGAGTGCTTACAGGCGACATAAGCCATTAATTTACTGCCGCGAATGATTAGCGCAATTTAGATTATAAAAAACCGAATCCTCGCCTAAATATTGTTGTTACGGACTTTATAAAGTAAGGGTTATTTCTTTCGCTCTCTAATTGTTTGGCTAGTGCATAGCTAAATTGGCGAAGAACGCCATACTGAATGCTCACGCAGTCCCTAATGAATTCGCTAATGACTTAGCAACCTAAAGCCTATCCTCACATCGTGAGAAGTAAACAAGTAAATTTTCTATTGCATAAAGAAGAAAATATGCTAATCTTAAAGAAAATGTTCATCTATTTTACATTTGTAAGACATGAAAAAAGAGCAGTTAGCAAAACTCAATGAGACCCAAGTGTATATTCAAGCACTCACCAATATTAGCCCTATGTACGGTTTAGTTCTTGGCTCAGGCCTTGGTGAGTTAGCCTGCGCCTTAGACGAATTTTTTACATCGAATACAAAGATATCCCACATTTCCCAGTACCCAGAGCGCCAAGCCATAAAGGGCGTTTATGCTTTGGCTAATTATCAGGTATGTCGTTAGTGTCAATGCAAGGACACGTAAATATCTTCAAAGCTTATACGCCGCAAGACCTTGGGTCTCCTGTTTATGTTATGAAACAGTTAGGTATTTAAAATATTGTGCTAACAAACGCCGCAGGATGCTTGAAACGAAGCTTTAATTCATCTTGTGTTAAGAATATATGATTGCCACACAATAAAAATTGTATTTTTGTTCATTTATTACCGCAGATTTGCTATGCCGTGCTATCACTAGTTTGGTTTGCTCAGCTTTATGCTGAGTTTTTTTGCGCTCTCAATTAATATTTGCAGCAGTAGTACAAGCCACAAAACCTTGAACGAATACAAAATAAAAATATTGCGCTACACAACACTCTTTGCAAAAGTCTACACTAAAAAGGTTACTAACCACATGATATTAATGAAAAGAACTACCCTGGCGATCCTAATCAATGCAAGCTTATTTTCTGCAGTAGCAGGCACTTCATTTGCTTCTTTAGCAAAACAACAAGAAGAAACAGACAACAAAAGTAAGCAACTCGAAGTGATTCAAATTACCGCACGTAAACGCGTAGAGAACGCGCAAGAAGTACCTATAGCGGTAACGGCGCTGCAAGGCGATGCGCTAAACGCGTATAACTCAGCAGGAATGGATATTCGCTTCATGAATGCAAAAATTCCCAGCCTAAGCATTGAGTCTTCATTCGGCCGTGCGTTCCCGCGTTTTTATATTCGCGGTTTAGGCAATTCCGATTTCGATTTAAATGCCTCGCAGCCCGTTTCATTAGTAATTGACGATGTGGTGCAAGAAAATGCCATTCTGAAAGGCTTCCCCGTATTTGATGTGGCACGTGTAGAGGTGTTGCGCGGTCCACAGGGCACACTGTTTGGTCGTAATACTCCCGCCGGCCTAGTTAAATTTGATACGGTTAAGCCGAGCCAAGAATTTGAAGGCTATGCGTCGGTATCGTATGGCAGCCGCGGCGCTATTGATATGGAAGGCGCGGTAGGCGGGGCCTTAAGCGATAACATTTCGACTCGTGTGTCGTTGCTATGGCAAGATAAAGACCCTTACATTGACAATCGTGCGCCAGGTTTGGAAGCTAAAGACCAACTAGGCGGTTACACCGAGCAAGCCGCACGTATTCAATTTTTGTATGAGGGCAACGATTTCACCGGTTTATTGAACTACCACACGCGTGACTTAGACGGTACCCCTATTGTATTTCGTGCTAATGCGATTAAAGCTGGCAGCAACGACTTAGTTGATGGCTATGAGCACGATGTTATGTTTCAAGATGGTGCTGCTAGGGCTTCTATTGAAGGACAGTCGCAGGGCGCAAGTCTAAAACTTGAGTGGGAGTTTGAGAGTTACACTGTTACCTCAATCTCTGCTTGGGAAAGTGCCGAAATACTCGCTCATGGGGACGTTGATGGTGGCTATGGTGCGTCTTTTTTACCTGACTTTATGGGCCCAGGTTTTATTCCCTTCTCATCTGAAACTGCCGATGGTATTCCTGATCAAGATCAATTAACCCAAGAGCTACGCTTGTTAAGTAATTTTGATGATGCCTTGAACTATCAAGTGGGCGTATTCTACTTTGATGAAAAGCTTACCATTGAAAACTTTAGCTACGACTCATTATCAAGCCCTGCTGGAAAATTAAATGGCTATGCAATTCAGCATCAAGATACCACCGCGTGGGCAGTATTTGGCGCAGTTGACTATACCTTAACCGATGCCTTAAAAGTAACTGCCGGCCTACGTTATTCTGACGATGAAAAGGATTTTTCAGCTGATCGCGAAATAAGTCCATTTGGCGCCCCGCCATTACGAATTCAGCGCAGTGTTAGCGACAATCACGTAAGTTGGGATTTATCGGCCACCTATAAAGTCAATGGAAATGTAAACTGGTATAGCCGTGTTGCGAATAGCTTTCGGGCGCCAAGCTTACAAGGACGCATTGTATTTGGCGATGAAGTCACGGTTGCCGATACCGAAACCGTCACGTCTTTCGAAACGGGTATAAAATCAGACGTACTCAATGGCCAAGGTCGGGTAAACGTGAGTATCTTTTACTACACAATGGACGATCAGCAGTTAACCGCCGTGGGTGGTAACGATAACTCGAACCGCTTACTGAATGCTGATAAAACCATCGGTTATGGTTTTGAGGTAGATTCTGAGTGGGTATTAACTGACGAACTTAACGCTACATTTAATATAAGCTATAACAACACTGAGCTTGATGATAGTAGCTTAGCCGTTGCCGTTTGCGCGCAGTGTACAGTAACTAATCCAACCACTTTGGTAAATGGTCAAACATTTGCTTTGCTCGATGGTAACAGCTTACCTCATGCGCCTGAATGGATCTCTAACGCCACCTTGCGCTACAGCAAAGCGCTAGGCGAAGGTAACTTTTTTGCTTATGGTGATATTTCATACCGCAGTGAAATTAACCTGTTCCTTTATGAATCGATAGAGTTTGAAGGTAAAGCATTGCTTGAAAGCGGCTTACGTGCCGGTTATTTATGGGCTCAAGGCGATAAAGAATATGAAGTATCGGCCTTTGTACGTAACTTATTTGACGAGCAACAAGCCATTGGTGCGGTTGACTTTAATAACAATACCGCGCTTGTTAATGAAGAGCGCTACGTGGGAGCCGAGTTTAAAGTAAGGTTCTTTTAATAAGATGATGTAAAACTAGTATTGCTTTAGAAAACAAAAAGCCAGCCTTGCGCAAGCTTTTTCTGTAACAGTTTTTTGGGAACAGTAATGATTGCTTAAGACTTAAAAGATCTTTTGCAGTTTAATTATTTTACCTTCACTAAATGCAGCGTTAGCGAATAATCGGGTACCCTGTGTGTTTAACATGACTGAGGAGCTTTGCAGATAATGCCTAACCTGCCGGCCATTTTCAGTGACTTGCTGCCATGGCTGCCATATTTCAGAGGGATTGCTTGCACAACAGAAAAATGGGGTATTTTCAGGCTTATCACATTAGTTTTCATTTATATTGACCACATCGGCAGCCTTATTCTAACTCCAAATAAGGCTGCCAAACTGCTCGCTTAACTATTCTTCTTCATCAACAATATCATCGTTATTACGATCTAACTAAGAAACGTTTTGGATCGTACCGTTTGGCATAAATCTACAGTTTTTTTCTTGCGCCGAGAATTTTCCTATTAAGCGAAGAACATCATATTAAATGCTCACGCAGCTCCTAATTCACTTGCTAAAGACCTAGCAATATGAAGCTTATCCTCACATAGTGAGAAGTAAACAAGTAAATTTTCTATTGCATAAGTAAAAGAATATGCTAGTGTATTTCAAATGTTCATCTATTTTACATTTGTAACGCATGAAAAAAGAGCAATTAGCAAAAATCAATGAGGCCCAAGCGTATATTCAGGCGCGCACCAATATTAAGCCCATGTGCGGTTTAATTCTTGGCTCAGGCCTTGGCGAATTAGCCGACGCTTTAGACGACTTTTTTTACATCGAATATAAAGATATCCCCCATTTCCCAGTATCAAGTGCGCCAAGCCACAAAGGGCGTTTATGCTTTGGCTACTTATCGGGTGTGCCGTTGGTGTTAATGCAAGGACGCGTGCATACCTACGAAGGCTATACGCCGCAAGACGTTGCGTTTCCTGTTTATGTTATGAAACAGTTAGGTATTAAAAATCTTGTGCTAACAAACGCCGCAGGCGGCGTGAACAAAAGCTTTAAAGTCGGAGATATTATGGTCATAAAAGACCATGTTAATATGCCCGGAATGACAGGTCTCGACCCAACAAGGGGCAGTCATAACGCAGACTTTGGCTCTCGATTTACCTCCCTAAATAATTGCTACGATGCAGAGCTAAGACAGCTTATTAAGGCGGTTGCAGTTAAAATAAAAATGCCACTTCACGAGGGCGTATATTCTTACTTAGTGGGTCCGAGCTTTGAAACACCGGCAGAAATACGCTTTTTAAATCTATTGGGCGTAGATGCAACGGGGATGTCGACTGTTCCAGAAGTGATTGCAGCGCGAAATGCGGGGATTAAAGTACTCGCTTTGAGCTCTATTACAAATATGGCTGTGCACAATGTTGAAGACACTCATATTACCAGCGAAGAAGAGGTTTGGGAAAACGTGGTTGCCATTGTTCCTAAGCTTAAAAAACTGATAGAAACACTGTTGGGGAGATTAAGTCATGAAAAAGGATGAGCGCTTAGATTGTGATCTGATTATTTGCGGTTCGCATGTGGTCACAATGAACAACGAAGAGCAGGTGCTTGAAGACGCCGCTGTTGTGGTAAAACAAGGCAAAATCGTAGAAATTGGCACTAAAAACACGATCATCAATAAATATAAACCTAAAGAACTCCTTGACGTAGCTGAATCTATTGTAATGCCTGGACTTATTAATACTCATACTCATGTTGCCATGACCTTGTTTAGAGGACTTGCCGATGACACTGATCTAGGGTCATTTCTAGACAAGGTATGGGCGGCTGAAACCCATTATATTACCCCCGAGAGCGTTGCCGTGGGCGCAAACCTTGGCTTTGCTGAGATGTTATTGGCAGGCGTGACCTGCTGCGCCGATATGTATTGGTTTCCTGAATCCACCGCGCAATGTGCCAAACAGATTGGCATAAGGCTATTTGCAGGTGAAGTATTCGTCGATTTCCTCGGTGCCGATCATATTAGTCAATGGGACACACGTATAGAGCGTGCTGAAAACTTTATAGCAACATATAAGAATGATGATTTAGTAACGCCCATTTTATGTCCTCACGCCACCTATACCGTGAGCGAAGAACATTTAGCGGCACTCGCGGCACTGGCAAAAAAGCATGATGTGGCCGTGCATATTCACGCCAGCGAAGCTGAATTTGAGATGGATACCGTAAAAAAAATCACCGGTAAAACGCCGATTCAAGTATTAGAATCCGCTGGATTGCTAAATGAAAAAACGTGGATAGCCCATGGCGTACACGTTTCAAAAGAAGATCGCGACACGCTTTTAATGCGCAATACAAAAGTTGCCCATTGCCCCGCTTCGAACATGAAATTAGCGTCAGGTACAGCGCCGGTATGCGACTATTTGAACGAGTCGATAACTGTTAGTTTAGGTACCGACGGTCCTTCTTCAAGTAACGATCTAAACCCATGGATGGCAATGCGTTTAGCTAGCCTGTTACAAAAAAACAGCAATAACGACGCGCTTGCTTTGCCTGCTAAAGAAGTCGTTAAAATGGCTACGCGATACGGTGCCAACACACTTTCGGTGTCTGATAAAATTGGCCAGTTAGCTCCAGGAATGCTAGCCGACATTATTGTTGTACAATGCAATAAACCACATGCTCAGCCAATCTACGATGTCTATTCACACCTCGTTTATAGTGCACGACCAGACGATGTACATTCAGTGGTGGTGAACGGCAAAGTAGTGGTTAACAATAGAAGGTTAGTCAATTTAAACCTACATGAAGTTTCGAAAAAAATGCACGAAATTAAAACAGCTATTTATTCAAACATTTCAACACCCGCACAAGGTTAAGCATGAAAAATTATACAAGTATTGAATGGATTGATGCTAACAAGACTCTGCGCCTGCTTGATCAGTCGGTACTACCGGCAAAAGTGGTTTATAACGATTATACAAGTGCTGGCGACATTGCAACTGCCATAAAAAATATGGTGGTAAGAGGTGCTCCCTTAATAGGCGTGACTGCGGCTTATGGCTTAGTTGTTGAATCGTTTAGAGTGAAGGCCGCTGATATAAGCGAGCTTGCTGATCTCATTGAAAAAGCGGATGTCCTGCTGCGGGCCACACGACCTACTGCGGTGAATTTATTTTGGGCATTAGATGAAATGAAACGCCTTGCGCCGGTATCGAAATTTGAGACGCAAACACAGTACAAGGCAGGCTTATTATCGGCGGCGCAGCAGTTGGCCGAGCAAGACATTCAAATAAACAAAAAAATTGCTCAGCACGCGATGCAGCTTATGCCTAAGAATGCAGTGACCTTTATACATCATTGCAATACTGGCTCGCTGGCCACGGTTGACTACGGAACGGCGCTGGGCGTTATCAGAATGGCCCATGAACAAGGCCTAGCAACCACTGTATTTGTTGACGAAACGCGGCCGCGCTTGCAGGGTGCTAAATTAACTTCATGGGAGCTTAAACAGCTTGGCATAAAGCACTATTTAATCGTGGATGGCGCTTCGTCTAGCGTTATGTCAAACAACAAAGTTGACTTATGTATTGTTGGCTGCGACCGCGTTGCCGCAAACGGTGACGTTGCGAACAAGATTGGCACCTGTAACTTAGCCATTGTGGCGAAAGCGCATAAGGTGCCTTTTTTTGTAGCGGCTCCTTTATCGACTATCGATCTGAATACTTTGTGTCGCAGCGATATTGAAATAGAACAAAGAGACGGCGACGAAGTCACCAATATTGATGGCGCTCAAATTGCGCCTGAAGGGGTCTTAGTATACAACCCCGCTTTTGATGTAACGCCGGCTGAATACATTAGCGCCATTATTACTGAAAAAGGCATCGTGTATCCCCCGTTCCAAGAAAATCTACAAAAATTGAAGGAAGCGTAAATATGGCTAAGCAAGAGTTAAACTGGCTAGAGGATGCAAAATCGGTTGCTGCCAAAATTAGGCTGCGCGGGTTTGATTATGTAATGCAAAATAACGGCGGTTACTTAAGCCAAATTTGTTCATCGGCAGAAATATTTGCTTATCTTTACTGCAAGGGCATGAATTTAGGACCGTCAATAGCGCCCATGGTCCCCGACCCATTTGACTGCGTGCCATCGCAAGGCAAACCGTATTATTCAGGCTCTGATTATAACGGCGAAAAACTGCCTCACTTAGACCGATTTATTTTTTCTCCTGCCCACTACGCCTTAGTATTATATGTGGCGCTTATTGAAGCAAAAAGAATGGCACCTGAAGGGCTCAACGACTTCAACAAAGACGGCAGTACGGTCGAGCTTATTAGCGCTGAACATAGTCCCGGCGCCGAAATAACCTCGGGCTCATTAGCGCAAGCCCTGAGTGTTGCTGGCGGCATCGCGATTGGTCGCAGAATAAAACAAGAAACCGGCAACACATGGGTCATGATGTCTGATGGTGAGTTTCAAGAGGGTCAAACGTGGGAGGCGGTGCAAACGCTGGCGCACTACAAGCTTGATTCAATTAAAGTCATTGTAGACGTAAATGGACAACAATGTGATGGCCCCATAGAAAGTGTGATGTCACTTAGATCATTGCAAAACAAGCTTAATGCCTTTGGTGCCCATGCCGAGGAAGTAGACGGACACGACATGGAAGCCTTTGATAGACTCGCCAACATGGATACGCAAGGAAAACCCCTGTTTATTTTGGCTATTACCGATCCAACCCGCGGCGTCAGTCTTTTGAATACAAAGCGCCCCACTCTGCATTATTTACGTTTTTCGTCTGAAAACGAGAAATTTTCTTTTCAACAAGCTTACGACAAGATGCTCAAGGAGCCACAGTAATGAACTTAGTATCTCGACCACATGTGCAAAATTTCATTGATTGGTGTAAAGATAAACCTGAAGTGCTTGTCCTGACTGCAGACTTATCGAATTCGTGTGAAGTTGGCAAATGGAGAGAAACCTACCCAGAGCGATTTTTTCCGATGGGCATGGCTGAACAAAACATGATGGGCATGGCCGCTGGTCTTGCCCGAGAAGGCTTCACGCCTTTCATTCATACCTTTGCGGTATTTATTTATCGCCGTCCTTATGATCAACTTGCTATGTCAATTGCTTATCCAAATTTGAAAGTTAGGATGATGGCGTTTCTGCCGGGTATTGTCACGCCAGGCGGGGTTACGCACCAAGCGATAGAAGACGTTGCGATTATGCGGGCTACCCCAAATATGACAATTTTTGATACGGGGGATGCAACCGAGGTTGAATCCGTATTAGATATAGCGCAAGCCGTTGACGGCCCTGTATACGTGCGTTTGTTACGAGGTGACATGCCAAGACTTTTCCCTAAAGATGAGCCTATGCAGTTTAACAAAGCACGGGTGCTAAGCACCGGCGACGATATTACTGTGTTGACTTCAAGTATCATTACTGAAGAGGCGCTTAGGGCGGTAAACGTACTTAAAAGCAAAGGCGTTTCAGTTAATCATTTACATATATCAACCTTAAAACCGTTTACAGATCCACTCGTTGTGGAAGCAATAAATCGCGCAAAATATGGCGTGATTACCATGGAAAATCACAGCATTGTGGGTGGTTTGGGCTCTGCTGTAGCCGAAGTAATAGCCGATAACGCCATCCATAGACCTTTGCTAAGGCTCGGACTCAAAGATACTTACGCACACGGTGCGTCTAAAAACTTCCTCATGGAAGAATATGAATTAGATGCTATTGCTCTAGTGCGCGGCGTTGAAAAACTTCTCAAGCGCAATTTATCGATTGAAAAGTCAGATTTAGAGCAGGCGAGAATAGATGATATGAACGCCAGTTCAAAGGTTGAAGCGCTATGATTAAGCACACTTCGGTAGCCATGTCGGGCCAGCGCTTTGTAGTTATCTATCATATTGTAGGAAGTAAAGACGAGGCGCAACGGCGCGCAGAAGCGGTGTGCATTGAACAAACCATCGAATTTCCCGCGGATTTGATAAGTAACGACGATATTCGCCGACATGTTTTTGGTCAAATAGTCCATTTTGACAGCGTTAGCGAAAACATTTGGGAAGCCAAAATTAGTTACGCTTTGGAAGTTACAGGCCATAGTTTAAACGGCTTTTTAAATGTCATGTTCGGCAATACCAGTTTGCAATCGAATATCAAAATAGTCGAGGTATTGTTGCCCGAAAGCTTCACCAAACTTTTCAAGGGTCCACGCTTTGGTATTGATGGCTTGCGCACGCTATGCGATGAGCCAGAGCAGCCTTTGTTTTGCACTGCCCTAAAACCGATGGGTTTATCTAATCAAGCCCTAGCTGCGCAAGCTTATGAATTTGCAAAGGGCGGGATTCATTTAATCAAAGACGATCACGGCATTTTTAATCAACCTTTTTCGCCGTTTCGAGAAAGAGTAAAGCTTTGCGTTGAGGCGGTTAATCGCGCGAATGCTGAAACCGGTATGAACTGCCGCTATACACCAACCTTAAACTCGCCAGCCAATCAAATCTTCGACGACGCTCGCTGGGCCAAAGAGCAAGGTGTAGGTGGCTTTTTAGTTATGCCGGGAATCAGTGGTTTTGATACCATGCGGTGCATTGCCGATGATGGTGACATTAATTTGCCCATTTTAGGGCATCCTTCTATGTTGGGTAGTTGGGTTTCGAGCCCGCAATCGGGCTATTCGCATTATTTTTTATTTGGTCAATTAATGCGCCTAGCAGGCGCCGATACCAGTATTTACCCTAATTTCGGTGGACGCTTTGCATTCAGCGTTGAGCAATGTGAATCGATCGTACAGGGCGCTAGTTGTGATATGGGGCATATTAAGCGAATTATCGCCTCGCCGGGGGGGGGCATGAACTTCAAAAGTGTGCCAAAAATGATTGACGTTTACGGTAAAGACATTATGTTTCTTATTGGCGGCGCCTTGCATCAATCGGGACCCGACATCGCATCTAATTGTAAAGAGTTGAAGCGACTTGTTTTACAACAAACTGCGGCTTTATAATCGTTATTAAGCGTTCACTCCTTAATGTTAAGGCTTTAATATGAATAGTTTAGTAGGCGTAGTTTTGCTCATAGGCATTGCTATTTTGTGCTCGAGCAACCGCCGGGCGATAAACCTTAAAACCATAGGGGTCGCATTTTTGCTGCAGGCGGGCATTGCCGCGCTGGTATTTTATTCTGATCTTGGAAAAAACGCCTTGCAAGCACTGTCGCAGGGCGTAACTCACGTCATCTCTTATGGCAATGTTGGCGTGGAGTTTGTATTTGGCGATTTGGCTCGGCAAAAAGTGGGCTTTGTGGTTGCTCTTAATGTGCTGGCGGTGATCATCTTTTTCTCCGCGCTTATTTCCGTTCTTTACTACTTAAAAATAATGCCGCGCGTGATTGCTGTGCTGGGGGGCGGAATTTCGAAACTGCTAGGCACCAGCAAAACTGAATCGGTATCGGCCGCGGGGAATATTTTTGTTGGATTAACTGAAGCCCCTTTAGTAGTGAAACCCTATATTAGAACCATGACCAAGTCAGAGCTTTTTGCGGTGATGGTGGGTGGTTTAGCCTCAACCGCTGGCGCCATGCTGGCGGGTTATGCAAGCCTTGGAATTGAGGTTAAGCATCTTGTAGCCGCCAGCTTTATGGCGGCGCCAGGGGGGCTGCTTATGGCAAAAATCATCTTTCCCGAAAATGAAACGCCTGTAGACTCAAAACATAATGACTTTTCTGAGCAGCAAGAAGATCAGCCTTCTAGTATATTTGAAGCCATCACTAACGGTGCATTAGCAGGTTTAAAGCTGGCGGCCAGTATCGCAGCGCTGTTAATTGCATTCGTTGCATTAATCGCCATGGTAAATGGTTTATTTGGCTATCTTGGCTCCCTTGCGGGCTATCCGCAGCTGAGTCTGCAAGTTATTTTAGCCTATATATTTTCGCCATTGGCATATGCGATAGGTGTCCCATGGTCAGAAAGCTTAGCAGTTGGGCAGCTGCTTGGCGAAAAACTCGTTGTAAATGAATTTGTTGCGTTTATTAGCCTTCAAGGTATGTCTGACCTGAGTGAGCATTCAAGAATCATTGCGACTTTTGCTTTGTGTGGCTTTGCTAATTTGGGCTCGTTAGCTATCTTACTCGGCGGGCTTGGCACCATGGCGCCCTCGCGACGAGCCGATATATCAAATCTCGGATTAAAAGCGGTATTAGCGGCAACCCTAGCAAACCTAATGAGCGCGGCTTTAGCCGGCTTATTTTTAACAATTTAACGCGGCGTGCACAAAGGCGCACACGCAGAAATAAAACTGAGCATTAATTTTTATTTGCTAAGTTTCAAGTTAGTCCGTTTTGTATGCGCCACAGTTGATTAAGCAATACGCTTGTGATACTTATGTAAAGACTATGAACATTTACGGACAGCATCCAGTATAACTTTTACTTATAAAGGAACACACCATGACCAAGGTATTTAATAAAAACAAAATCATTGTTGCTCTATCGCTATCTGCGCTTACTTTAGGCGCTGGTGCACAACAGACAAACGCTATAGCACAAAATGCAGTGGCAGAAAACAGCGCAATTGAAGAGATATCCATAGTCGGCAGTCGTGTGCCGGGTAGAAGCTTACAAGATAGCTTAGTACCGGTTGATATAATCACTGCAGAGCAGCTAGAGCAATCGGGCACGCTTGGCAGCGAAATTGGGATGCTGTTGCAAGCCAACATACCGTCTTTTAATATGCCCAGACAATCAAACTCTGGCAACAGTGATATTGTTCGAGCAGCTCAGTTGCGCGGATTAAACCCAGACCAAATACTTGTTTTGGTGAATGGTAAAAGAAGGCACAGCAACGCCGTTGTAGCTGCCGACACCAAATTAGGTAAAGGCGCTGCGGCGGTTGATTTCAATAACATTCCCACTAGCGCCATCGCCAGAATAGAAGTGCTAAGAGATGGTGCTGCTGCCCAGTATGGATCTGACGCAATTGCCGGCGTAATTAATATTGTATTAAAGGACTCCGAAAGTGAAGGTAGTGTAAGCGTAACTTATGGCGCACACATGACCAACCTTAAGCCTATTGATGAAGATATTACCGACGGTAACACCGCAATTTTGTCATTCAATAAAGGCCTTAGTCTAGGCAATGGCTTTATTAATTTAAGCGGTGAGTTTAGAAACCGTTCGGCCACTAATCGCGCAGGTTTTGACCAGTTGCCCACAATAGGTTTTGCTGAATTTATTGCCCCCATTCCACCTAGCGGTACGCCTGAAGCTGCGCCCAATGACGCATTAGCCGGAAAGCGCAATTTTACAGTAGGTGACGGTGAGTCTAGCGACTTAAACCTTGCTTTTAACGCAGGATTTACGCTTAGTTCAAAAACAGAACTGTACGGATTTGGTACTTATTCAGACCGAGATGCTGAAGGCTCAAACTTCTTTAGATATCCCGTTTCAGAAAATAATATTCAATCGATATATCCGAACGGTTACCGTCCTGTCAGTGTCGCACGAGTATCTGACTTCTCATTAGCCGGCGGCGTTACCACATACTTTGGCGATTGGTTACTCGATTCTAGTCTTGTGTATGGCTCTAACACATACGACGACGATGTTAAAAACTCATTAAACCCTTCACTTGGAGAGTCAAGCCCTACTCGTTTTAATCGCGCAGAATATGAATATTCGCAAGCGGTAGCAAACGTCGAAGCTAGCAATGATTTTGATATCGCTAATACAACGGTATACCTAACTGCCGGCATAGAATATAGAAAAGAGTTTTATAAAACCAAAGCGGGCGACCCTGCGTCCTATCAAGCTGGTCCTATAATTGGTGCGCCAATCGGTTCACAAGCGGGCCCTGGGCTTCAGCCAGTAGATACGGTTGATGAAAATAGAAACGCAATTTCAGTATTTGTTGACACTGATTTTAAAATAACAGATGCAGTCAACCTTTCTGCCGCTATACGCTATGAAGACTATAGCGATTTTGGCGATACATTAAACGTAAAGGTGGCCGCCCGAGCTGAACTTACTGATAACTTGGCCCTGCGCGCTGCAATAAGTACAGGCTTTAGAGCCCCCTCTTTACAGCAATCATTTTTTGCCGGCGGTGGCTCAGTTTTTGGTGACGGTGGAGCTCTTGTTCGCTCATTAAATTTACCAGTATCGAATCAAGTCGCGATTGACAACGGCGCCAAGCCCCTTGAGGCTGAAGAGTCTTTTAATCGCAGTTTTGGTATTTTGTATAATTATGAGCAATTTAGCTTAACCTTTGACTATTATGAAATCGATATTGATGACCGTATTGCCTTGTCAGAAGGTATTAATGTAGCCAATATTCCTGATATATCATCAATTAACTTCTTCACTAATATTATAGATACCGAAACAAGTGGTTTTGATATAGTCGCTTCATACCAGATCAGTAATTGGGATCTTTCTGCCGCGTACAATCAAACCGATACCGACGTGGTAAATGCGCCCGACAGAAACATCTTTGGCATTGAGGAAACCAATACCTTTGAGACCGCAGCGCCTAAAGATAAATTGATTCTGACAGCAACGTGGAGCAAGGATGCGCTATCTATTATGACTCGAGCAACCAATTTTGGCGAAACTAAACGAGTATTCGATTTTGGCGGTGGCTCTGAACCAACCCAAGTATATGGTGACGAATGGGTAATTGATATAGACACTCAATATGCGCTAACTAGCAACTTGTCTGTCGCGCTTGGTATCAGCAATTTATTCGATGAATATCCTGATAAATCGATTTTTGATATAAGCTATTTTGGCAATTTACCCTATGACGCGAGCGTCTCACCCGTTGGTGTAAACGGCAGATTCGTGTATTTACGGTCTACCTATCGTTTCTAGTCTCTATTTAGGTGTCTTAAACAAAGGTAGGTTAAAGACACCGCTTTTAAAAGGCTTTTATATGAATTTACCAAAAAAAATATTGCTCGGGATTATGGCCTCGCTCATGTTACTTGGCGGCTGTGCGGCGAACACTTCAAATAGCGATAGCCAAGCCGAAATAGCAAAGTGTGAAATAATGTACGCTGTGTATCCGCATCCTAAGTCGACGATCAGCACAGGCGCTTCGGTGTTGGCAGCCTTAAGTGAGTTTGACAAGCAAGAAAAGTTAGCGTTAATCGGCTTATTTAAAGACGAGGCAATGGCCATTGCTAAGACGTCTTTGGGTAAATCAAATGGCATAAGGATTAATCGCCAAGAAGCCGTATTAGGTGGTTATGAGGGCAAAACTATTCCTTCCATGGTGCTGCATACCTCGGTCACTTCTCAAGCGGGTTATACCACCCTTATCGAAATAGCCGCCAATATTGGCTACGTATTTTCGCAAGACAGCACTTTAGTCATCTGTGACCAAGCAGCAGGAGAAGATTGGGTAGACTTAGTGTCTTTGAATATACAAGATGCGGGCACCAAAACATTTTTCACTAATGAAAACATTGGCTTGTTTTTTGGTCTAATGATTGGACAGCTCAACACAACTGATGACTTAGGATATACTTTTTATAAAGGCACACGCATATTTTCTACTTTCTCACCACCGTATAATGCGAATAAAAAAGCAGATGCCGTGCAATATTTAGCTGCTTGGTTAAATGATATTTCTAATAAAAATATTACACTGAATATTTCAAAACAGCCGGTATCGGTTTTTTTCCCGCACAATGATTGGGCCATCAATCCAGCTGGCGAACAGTACACAAAATATTTGCGAGATGGTCTGGTAAGTCCAGAAATCATGTCTTTTAAAGCGCGAGTCAAGCGCGACATACAGCAGTATATTAGTAATAACTCTTAACTATTGGCCGCGCTTAAAATGGATGACTCAGGTTGGGATCATGTATACTATTTCGTAAAAGAGAGAACGGCCTATGAATAACAGTGAAGCGCAGGTATTAAAAGCAGCATCACTATATTATTTGAACGGACTTACCCAAGATCAAATTGCCAAGCAGTTTGGCCTATCTCGCCCCACTATTATTAGAATGCTTAAGCGAGCTCTTGATGCCGGGTATGTTGAGATTAAACTAACACGTAAATTGCCGCATAACATAGAGCTAGAGAACCTAATTTATGCAAAGTATTCCATTTATGGCATTAATCAGTTAGTGGTCGTTGACAGTGACAATGAAGATCCTAAAAAGGCGTGCGCAAAGGCCACTGCAGAGTATTTAAAAAAGCATTTAAAAAGCAAGCACATTTTAGGCGTGGGATGGAGCAGCACTTTAAGCTACCTAAACGACTATATGTCTAAAGGCAAATACTCCCCCGAGCGCATCGTACAGCTTGGAGGCTATTTAGGCGGCCTAGGTAAATCAAGCGCCCAACATATATCGATTGGTTTAGGATCTATACTTGAAGTACCTGTTGAAACCTTACCGGTACCAATACTATTAAAAAATAAAGAATTGCGCGACGCTCTGCTTAGCGACGCTTCAGTAGCGCAAACAATGGATTGGGTCTCAAAATGTAACATGGGAATTGTTGGTATTGGTGTTACAACAAGGCAGTCGGCACTGGTTAAACATAGATATATTAGTGATGAAGAAATGGCAGAAGTGCATACTAACGGTGCCGTTGGCGAGGTGCTATCACATTATTTTACCGCTCATGGCGTCGAGCTAGATACTCCTTGGAAAAACCGTATGGTAACAGTTGATGTAAAAGTCATGAAAAATATTAATAACCTTATTGGGGTTGCTGCGGGTGCTGAAAAAGCAAATTCCGTTAAAAGCGTGTTACGCTGCGGGGTTTTGAATACCTTGATAGTGGACGTACCGCTAGCAGAAGCAATCTTAAAATAAACATAATTATGTGAATTTATATTAGGAATGAATATGAAATGTATCATCAGCGTTTTTGTTTTACTCAGTCTATCGGCCTGTACCGAGGTCAAAGAAAAGGACTTATGGACAATTTATGAAGATTCATTTGTGTCTGCCAAATACATCGATTTAACGCATCCATTTGAAGTTAAACAAGCAGTGTGGCCTGGCTTTGGCACTGCTACTGTTTCGGGGGCTGTCGCGGGTCAAGAAATGCCAGGCTTCATTAGTATTGGTGAAGAGTTTACCTATGCCGATCACGGTTTCGTGGCAACCGCTTACACTATTCCAACCGACCAATACGGCACTCAACTGGATCCACCCGCGCATTGGAATCCTATGGGTGCGACCATTAGCGACATTCCTCCTACATACGCGATGCGACCATTAGTGGTGATTAATGTGGTAGATAAAGTCAAAAAAGACGAGGGTTATCACCTTCAAGTTCAAGACGTACTTGATTGGGAAGACAAACATGGCATCATTCCCAAAGGCTCGGTTGTGATGGTGCGTTCTGACTGGTCTAAGCGGTGGAAAGAAATTGAGCGCTTCAATCAAAAGCCATTCCCGGGCGTTGGCTTAGAAGCGTTAAAGTTTTTGCATAATGAAAGAGGTATTTTGTTTCATGGACACGAGCCATTAGACACCGATACAACCCCTAATTTAGAAGGTGAGCACTGGCTGCTGCATAATAACTTTGCTCAGGCTGAGGGCGTCGCAAACTTACATATGGTGCCTGAAAAAGGCGCACTAATTATCATAGGTTTTGCAAAACCCTTAGGTGGCACCGGCGGATTCGCGAGATATATTGCGGTGGCGCCACCAAGCTGGTCTTATGGCGTGAGTATTGATGAAGTGCCTGGCGCTCCTTTAATGACGCAAACACACCCATTAGCACGAGATGAATTTGGTATTATGCGTCCCACGCCAATAAAGGAATAAGTAACATCGTCTAATTGATTCGGACGCACTGCTTGAAAGATGATACTCAAAACTTATGTGGACCTCAGCGCTTTAACAATAAAATTTAACGCACAAAGAAATAGATGCGTATTTATGTAAAAGTATATGAAAATCTCGATTAGTTTTCTCGTTAACATTAACACTGTTGAGATTACTTATCGTATTTTCGAAAAATACACCAAAGGTAAGTCCCCTTTGCACCAACACGCTATTATCTAGCTGGATAGGTCTACTATTGAGAAAAGTAATATCCCACACATGGTTTTGCCACGGATGTCAAAATACAGTCAGTTACCATGCATAGTAATGCTAAATATTTTAATTTGCCTTCCCTGCTTCCGTAGCCTCAGGAACTTCAACTAAGTTTCCAGTTTTACAGTCATAGATATAACCATAAATCGGTATCTCGCTTGGCACCATCGAGTTAGCTCTGATCCGCTGAACATCTTCTAAGACACTTTTTTCTTGAACACTTATAGTTAGCCAGTTGATGTACTTACCGTCAGTTGTTCCACCACCAGGATTGCTATCATGCCAACCAGAGGCATCAACGCTTGATGTGTTTAAACTACTCGATAGTAAGTCTCCCATTATTTCATCCGTAAATGTTTCCATTCCGCAATCAGTATGGTGAATGACAAACCATTCTTTTGTACCTAGTAATTTGTAAGATATGACTAGCGAACGAATGGCATCATCGCTTGCTCTTCCGCCTGCATTTCTAATAACATGCGCATCACCTTCCGCTAGGCCTGCATATTTAGCTGGGTCTAATCTCGCATCCATGCATGTCAAAATAGCAAACTGTCTGCTAGGCGGCATCGGCAAATCACCTTTATCAGCAAAATTTGCTACGTACTCAGCATTCGCTGACTTTACTTCTTCGACTATTTTACTCATTATAATTATCCTATGGTTTGCCGCAATGTTTTAGCTTTTTACAAAACGGCGATTGTCTAAACTTAAATGTATAGTACGGAAAAGTTATCGACGTCGTTTAGATTGTCGCGCAATATCTCATTGCTTTTTGTACTAAGCAATCTTACACTAGCGATCGAACGGTAATGAAATCAGCGGTAACTGAATCGCTGTAATTTATGCGATAGAGCTATTTTGAAAAAATAAAGGAGGCTGTAACAAAATCTGTGTAACTGTAGACAAATAAGTTTGCTGTCTTATTCCATAATATCAAGTGCGTAAACACAAAGCACCCCAGCAGTTTCCCTTCCCTATTTAAGCCGATAATTCTCTTTTAAAAAATCAATAAACAGTCTCACTTTTTTCATGGTTCTCCTATTTTCAGGAAATATCGCGTACACATTTACCTCGTTTGAATGAGGATTGCTATCAAAGTCGTTCAACACCGATTCGATTGTGCCTATCGACAACTCGTTCTCAACCAGCCAGTCAGGGAGCAGAGCAATACCCAAGCCATCTTTGACTGCCTCTAGCAATACTTCAGAATTATTTGCCACCATATTAGGCTGCGGTGAACAGGTAAACACTTCTGATTCACTGGCTAATTTAGGCGTAAAATTCCAATTTTTAACCCCATTATTGTAAGCAAAAAGTAAACACTTATGTTGGTTTAGTTCCTCTGGGTGGGAGGGTCTACCTGCCTTATCGAAATAACTTTTTGCGCCTACCACATACCTAGAATGCGATGATATTTTAGTTACAATTAAGCTTGTAATCGACGGCAGCGGGCCTATTCTAATTGCAATATCTACATCCATGCTTTGAATATCTACTTCATCGTCACTTAAATGAACAACAATATGAATGTTAGCAAAGCGATGCATAAATTGATTAATTATGGGCATGATCCTTAACCTACCTAATGCGGTTGGCATGGCAATATGCAGCTTTCCTCTTGGCTTGGTATCTAAATCACGTATATTTTCTTCTGCTAGGGCCAATTGGCGAAGTATGATTATGGCTTGATGATAAAAAATTTCCCCTGCACTGGTTAAGGTTACTTTTCTAGTGGAGCGATTTAGAAGCTTTGTCCCTAGCTGTTTTTCTAGTTTATCGACTAAGCGCGTCACGCTCGATGTGGCAAGGTCTAGTTGGCGCGCCGCAGCCGAAAAGCCTTTTTCATCAACCGTCTTTACAAATGCAGCCATACTTGCAAATTTATCGCTCATAATACCTCCTTAACATCAGTACACCCATCTTGCCAGTGTAGACTGTTTTTTATCACCTATACAAACGACACTCAAACTGTTGAATTAACGAACCAAGGTTTTATATATTTTCATACAAGCATTATTGCACATAGTGCAATGCCGAATCTACTTTTGAGGGTATTATCAATTTTCATTAAACGGTATAAGCTATATACCATTAAAATCGGATGAAGAATTTATGAATAATCAAATCACAATACCCGTATCCATTACCTCTGACTTTATTTGCCCTTGGTGCTTTATTGCAGCAAGGCGCTTAAACGAAGTCGCCAGAAAAGTGGGCGTTAAGCTAGATATTACCTATAAACCATATGAGCTCAACCCTACTATGCCTGAACTAGGGAAAGACAGAAAAGCCTATCGTAGTCAAAAATTTGGAAGCCTTGAGCGCTCTAATCAACTCGATCTTGGCACGATTGAAGCCTCAAAAGATGATCCACTCACATTCGACTATGCGCGTATGGCAAAAACACCTAACACCAGATTGGCACACAAGGTGATGCAATTTGTGCAAATGCACGCACCAAACTTAGAGTCTAAGACGGCTGATGCTTTGTTTGAAGCCTATTTTAGTCTTGGCAAAGACATTGGAGATAAACCTACGTTGTTGGCAATAGCACAAGGGATGAATATGGATAGAGATAAATTAAGCCACTTTTTGTCAACGCATAGTCATCGTGACGACTTGAACGCCCAGATTGAAAGTTCAATGCTAAGCGGTGCCAGAGGAGTTCCAACCATCAATTTCAAAAATGGCGACTCTTTTGAAACACTCTACGGTGCCCAGCCGTCTTTTGTGATTGAAAGACTGCTTACAGCACTAAAAAAAACAGCCAGTTATAATGCGTGATCTGATAAAAAATAGCGCTTCGATGATGGATTTATTAAACATTAGACGTCACAAACAGGGTCTACATAAGCTTTACCCTAATGGAGAATAATATGCATGTTCATACCGCGAATTTTCGAAAAAAAGCCCTTGTAATAGGCGGTTCGCTTGGCGGTTTATTCACCGCTAATATTCTAAAAAATATAGGCTGGGATGTAGATATTTACGAACGCTCAGCAGCTGACTTAGACAGCAGAGGCGGTGGAATGGTGCTACAACCCGACGTTGTTAATGTTTTTAAAGAAGTGGGCGCAAGCATAAAAGGAGGGCTCGGTGTATCGTCAAAAGATAGAGTGGTGTTTGACCCTAAGGGCGACGTACTTCAGCGCGATAGAGCTCCTCAAACCCAAACATCATGGCGTCTAATCTATTCAAATATGCGCGAACACTTTGGAGATAAACATTACCATCAAGGCAAAACACTAGTGAATATTATACAACAAGAAGATTCGGTAAATGCTTTGTTTGACGATGGCAGTGAAGTCAACGCTGATATACTAATTGGCGCAGACGGCGGTAATTCTACGGTGCGCAAACTAGTGTCACCAACTAGCAAAACACAGTATGCAGGCTATGTGGCTTATAGAGGCTTAATCAAGGAAAAGGATATGCCGCAGGATGCAAAAGAGCTACTAGGTGATTTTGGATTTGCTAGTAATACCCGCTCTCATATTTTAGGATATTTAGTGCCTGGCGATAACAACAGTAGCGAAGAAGGAAGTCGCTACTATAATTGGGTTTGGTATCGCGCGGTTGAAGAAATAAATGAGCTGCCAGATTTAATGACCGACAAAGCGGGCAAACGACGAGAATACGCCATACCTCCGGGCATGTTGGCGCCAAAATGGCGCACTAAAGTATATCAAGATGCGAATGCCTTATTGCCCTGTGCATTTAAAGCGGCGGTGCTAGCAACTGAAGAACCATTTGCGCAAGCTATTGTAGATTTAACCAGTGAAAAAATGGTTTATACCAATGTGTTACTACTTGGCGATGCCGCATTTATTCCGCGACCGCACACCGCAGCAAGCTCTGCCAAAGCTGCTGCCAATGCGCTTGCACTGGGCGGAGCGTTAGCCCAGGTTACCAGCTATGACGAACTAAAAAGCGCACTGGATAAATGGGAAAAACCGCAGCTAAGCCTAGGCAACTATTTGTATCAGCAAGGATCAAGAGCAGGCAGTTACCTAATATTTGGTAAATAGTGTTGTAAACAAAAAAGAACTCGCTATTTGAATAGCAGAAAAATGTAGCGTCAAGCCTCTATTAAAAACAATAAGCACTTCAAAAGATGTTTAGGCAGGTTACACTAAGAATATAAACAATTTTTGAGCAAGGTAAAACCTACATGAGTCTCCTTTCTTCTGTTGCCATTTTTTTAGCCGCGACAATCATCGCGGTACCACTGTTTAAACGCTTCAAGCTAGGAGGGATTTTAGGCTACTTAGTAGCAGGCGTGCTTATTGGACCCTCTGTTTTTAACTTCATTGCAGACCCCTATACTATTTTGCATTTTGCCGAATTAGGCGTGGTTATGCTGCTGTTTGTTATTGGCCTAGAACTTGAACCCACCACGCTATGGCGAATGCGCAATCAAATAATGTTAAGCGGCGGCAGCCAACTTACCTTCAGCGCCCTGCTCATAGGCGCAATATGCTACTTTGCGCTAGGCTTAAATATGTCCACAAGCATTACTATTGGCCTTGCATTAGCGCTATCGTCAACCGCTTTTGCTATTCAGTTAATGAATGATCAGCGTATTTTAAACACACCGCCCGGGCAGCAAGGCTTTTCCATGCTGCTGATGCAAGATATAGCGGTAATCCCTATACTACTATTAGTGGCCTCGTTTTCGCCCGTTCAGACCGAAGGTGGTGTTGCGTGGTACGTAAGTTTAGCCGCAGTAGCGGCAGTGCTTGTAGTGGGCCGATATATGGTAAACCCAGTGTTGCGCGTGATTGCTAAATACGGCAGTAGTGAAGTAATGACCGCAGCGGCCTTATTTTTAGTGCTGGTTACCGCGCTGGCGATGTCAAAGTCTGGCTTGTCGATGGGAATGGGCGCCTTTCTTGCGGGCATATTGCTAGCCAACAGTAGCTTCAAGCGGCAATTAGAAATTGAAATAGAACCCTTTAAAGGTCTGTTGTTAGGACTTTTCTTCATAGCGATTGGCATGACGCTAGATTTAAATTTATTAGTGTCGCAGCCTATATTTATTGTAGCAATGAGCCTTGCTCTGGTTATCTTTAAAGGCCTCATTATTGTGTTGATTCTTATCGCTAATAAAGAATCAAAGCGCGACGCCTTTAGAATAGGGGTAATGCTGTCTCAAGGCGGTGAATTTGCCTTTGTGGTGATGACCTTAGCGGTAAGTTCTGCTGTGCTGTCACCTGAAATTGCTGCCAGCGTAAATTTAATTGTGGGGCTGTCTATGGCCTTCACTTCACCCATGGTGATCTTGTATGGACAGTTTTTCAACTCAAAAAACTGTCCGCCGGTATATGAGTCGCAAAGTGTGTCACACGAACCTCAGGTAATTATTGCTGGTTTTGGGCGATTTGGACAAGTTACAGCAAGAGTATTATCGGCAAATAATATTCCATACACCGCGCTGGATAAAGATGCACAGCATATTGAGTTTGTCAGGCAGTTTGGTAATCGCGTATTCTTTGGAGACGCGTGCCGGGTAGACTTACTTAAAAAGTCGGGGATTGAAAATGCCCGCGTGCTGCTTATCGCCATCGACTCAGCAGAGCAAACCAGCCGACTTGTGCAGCTAGTGCAAAGTGAATTCCCGCACATAAAAATAATCGCTCGGGCTCGCAATCGCACGCACGCCACTGCACTTGCACAAGCTGGGGTTGAGCGTTTCGTGCGCGAGGTATTTGATGGTGGCTTAAACGCCTGTGGACAAGTATTAACTGCCTACGGATATACGCAAGGACAAGCACAATATATGACGGAGGTGTTTGCTAAACACGATTTAAAAATACTCAATGAAGTGATTCACACCGACCCTGAGTTTGCAGGCTTAATTACCACCGTCACACGGGGTCGCGAAGAGCTTGAGCAAATTTTCATTAACGATAAGAAAATAAAATAAGATTTGAATGGTCATAAATACATATCAGATAGGGCCCAATAACGCGGCAGAAATAACACCTAAAACGGTTAATCATTGCTAGCAGTGTGCTATTAAGTGAATGTGAAAAGAACGTTAGTAATAATAAACCTATCTGAAATAAAAATTGGATCGTTAATTACCCTTAAACTAAAGCAAAATCGCTCCCTGTTGCATAGAGCAGGATGGTGGTTTATGCTAGGTATTATAGCTAAAACATATAGAATAGAGGAAGCCCACCATGTCAAAACCATCAAAGTGCCCTATTGCTGGCGGCTACGAGGCGATTGAAAGTAAGCGTATAGGAGGTGCCATCGGCACACCACCAATGAACGCTGACTGGTGGCCAGGACAGCTGCCAATTGAATTACTTCATAGCCAATCGGCCAAGGCTAATCCACTTGGTGATAATTTTGATTATCCAGCAGCATTCGCATCTATAGATATTGATGTAGTTAAAAAAGACATTGCAGAGCTATTAATTACATCGCAAGATTTTTGGCCTGCTGACTACGGTAATTATGGTCCACAAATGATCAGAATGGCATGGCATTCTGCAGGATCTTATCGGGTCTTTGACGGACGCGGCGGCTCAGCACAAGGTTTACAGCGCTTTGCACCATTGTATTCGTGGGAAGATAACGGAAATATAGATAAGTCTATCCGCTTGCTGCAACCCATTAAGCTCAAATATGGCGAGAATATTTCATGGGCCGACCTCATCATTTTGGCCGGAAATGTGGCATTAGAACAAATGGGCTTTAAGACCTTCGGCTTTGGCGGTGGGCGAATTGACTGTTATGAAGCCGACGACGCTAGCTATTGGGGCCCCGAAACCGTTATGGCTACGCAAGACAAACGCTGGCTTGGTGAGCCTGGTACAAAAGAATATGACTTGGAAAACCCACTAGCAGCCTCGCGTCAATCGCTCATCTACGTACACCCAGAAGGCCCTTTTGGTAATATGGACCCTTTGTCTTCTGCACAAGAGATTAGAATTACATTTGGCCGCATGGGTATGAACGATGCAGAAACCGTAGCGCTAATCGCAGGCGGTCACGCGTTTGGTAAGAGTCACGGTGGTTCACCTAAATCTTTCCTTGGTCCTGAGCCTAGTGCAGCACCCATTGAAAATCAAGCTTTGGGTTGGTTAAACAGCAATGGTTCAGGTAAGGCACAATTCACAACCACCAATGGTATTGAAGGTGCTTGGACATCTAACCCTACTCGTTGGGACCACGAATACTTAAAGAACTTATTCGCGTTTGATTGGGAACAATGTGAAAGTGTAGCAGGCGGCAAGTCATGGCGCCCTAAAGAAGGTGCGGCATCAGACCTTATTCCTGACGCGCATGTTGAAGGTCTTCGTCACCCACCTATGATGATGACAACAGACATCGCATTAATTAAAGACCCGGCATACCTAGAAGTTTGTAAGAAGTTCTTTGAAACCCCAGCCTTGCTAGATGATGCTTTCGCCAAAGCGTGGTATAAGCTTATACATCGAGATATGGGACCAAAGAACCGCCTGCTTGGCAAAGATGTTCCCAGCGAAGAGCTGATATGGCAAGACCCTATTCCTGAACTTAATCATGACTTGATAAGTGAAGCCGATATAAATGCACTTAAAACAAAGATATTAGAAACGGGCCACAGCGTATCGGCGCTTGTGAGCACAGCTTGGGGCTCTGCCTCAACATTTCGCAAAACAGACCTTAGAGGTGGAGCCAATGGCGCTCGTATAAGGCTTGAACCAATGATCAATTGGGAAGTAAATAATCCCAAGCAACTCAAAAGCGTTTTAGCATCACTTGAAGAAATACAGCAAGGATTTAATAGTGCTGATTCTGGCGCTAAACGAGTTTCCGTCGCTGACTTAGTGGTGCTATCTGGATGTGCCGCTATAGAAAAGGCAGCATTAAGTGCCGGTGTAAAAATTAATGTACCGTTTGTACCGGGTCGTATGGACGCCCTTAAAGAACAAACAGATGAGCATAATATATCTTTTCTAGAGCCCTATGCCGATGGTTTCAGAAATTTTACTAAGGGAAAATATGCTGTTGATACAGAGCGTATGCTCATAGACAGGGCGCACTTACTAGACCTATCAGCACCTGAAATGACCGCACTTGTAGGAGGACTTCGTGTTCTTGACACCAATTTTGATGGGTCTAAACATGGTGTATTCACCACTGTCCCTGGCGCACTGAGCAACGATTTCTTCGTAAACCTTCTCGATATTAATACCAAATGGGCCCCAATTGATGAAGATAACGAAACATTTGAGGGTAAGGACACGAAAACCGGAGAGCTTAAGTGGACCGCAACGCGAAATGATCTTGTCTTTGGCTCTAATCTACAGCTGCGCGCTGTGTGTGAAGTTTACGGCTCATCCACAGGAAACACTCGCTTCATTACGGCGTTTGTAAGCGCATGGCACAAAGTGATGATGCTTGACCGTTTCGAACTTGAAAACGAACTGTACCGTTCTTAATACCGCGGTATTCATGCCCGAGACATCCCTAAACGGCGGTGCCTCGGCGCCCCACTTAGGCAATTCGTTCTTCAATAAGCAAAGTAAGTAAACCCTTCAATCACTCGCTGTAAACATTTGTTAGCTATTAATCCAATGCGACCAGCGCTATCATTCGCATATCAACTAAAACTATTAACAAAACGTACAATATACATCTTGCTTAACATACACCCTTTCATGCATTATAAATCGCAGGACGTTTCATAAACTCTTAGCGCATCATACTTAGCGCATATTTTATATTCAGAAATATTGTTATTCTCCCTTATGCACGAAGTTTACTACACTAGGAGGAAAGTATGTTTCTAATTGACCACATCATTTTACTAGCCGCTGTATTAATTCTCTTAGGCATTGTTTCGAGTAAACTATCGGCACGATTAGGCTTACCCGTACTCGTATTATTTTTACTGGTCGGGATGTTAGCCGGTGAAGAAGGCCCTGGCGGCATTGTTTTTGATAACGCAGAAGCCGCACATACCCTTGGCACTATCGCCTTGGCCATGATTTTGTTCGACGGCGGGCTACAAACCCCTATGCATGCCATTAAACAAGTGTGGCGGCCGGCCTCAACCCTGGCCACAGTTGGCGTACTTGTTACCGCCGCAATTACCGGTCTTGCAGCAGCCTATATTCTAGATATACCACTGCTACAGGGTATGTTACTAGGCGCTATCGTTGGCTCGACAGACGCCGCAGCTGTTTTTGCATTGCTGCGTAACGCTGGCATTCACTTAAATAAAAAACTAAAAGCAACCTTAGAAATAGAAAGTGCATCTAACGATCCCATGGCCATTTTTCTTACCGTTGGTTTACTCGAAGTATTGGTAAACTCCATGGAGCCGGGCACCAGTTTGCTAATAATGTTTATTTCGCAAATGGGCCTAGGTGCAATAGTGGGTTTGGCGGTTGGTTGGATAGCAGTTAAAGTCATAAACCGCATACACTTGGTCGCTTCGGGTTTATACCCTGTGTTAGTAGTAGCGCTGGGCTTACTCTCTTTTGGGGTGTCAGCGGCTATTGGTGGCAGCGGGTTTTTATCAATTTTTATTTCTGGCGTAGTGATAGGCAATAGCCGTTTTGTATTTCAGCGCAGTACCTTCTTATTTCACGATGGTTTAGCATGGTTAAGCCAAATCACCATGTTCGTAGTGCTTGGTTTACTGATCCATCCATCGTCACTACTAGATGTGTGGTTTGAGGGCTTAATGATTGCCTTGGTGCTTACCTTTGTCGCACGGCCTTTAGCAGTCATCCCCATATTAGCCTTGTTCGGCTTTAACTGGCGCCAAATCACATTGGTGTCTTGGGTCGGTTTACGCGGCTCTGTGCCCATTATTTTAGCCATTTTCCCGCTTATTTTTGGTCTGCCTGGTGCCGACCTGATATTTAACGTGGTGTTTTTCGTGGTCTTAATTTCGGCCACGGTTCAAGGCTCTACACTGCCATGGATTGCGCGCAAGCTAAAATTAACCTTACCGCCTCCTGTGACACCCGCCGCCACCTTGGAGATAACCGCTGTGGGCGATGTTGACGCTGAAATTGTTGAATACACCTTAGGCGAAAACTCACGCGCAGTGGGACGCAGGCTTTCGCAAATGGCGCTGCCTGATAGCGCAGTGGTTGCCATGATCACTCGCAATAGTAAAGTCATTGCGCCTCGCGGCTCGACCACATTATGCGCCAATGACCATTTATTTATTGTATTAAAACCTGACTCGAGAGATTTTGTTAATTGTGTGTTTTCTGGCAACGTCGGTAGTAATGAAAAAACCAAGCTGCCTAATAAAGGGCTTCAAATAAAAGGCAATACTTTGGTGGCCAACTTACGACACTCTTACGGTATTCGATTAGCCGCGAATGACGAACACAGCATAGAACAGGTCATAACGGAGGCCTTAGGTGTTGTGCCCACTATAGACGCGGTAGTTGAACTTGCTAATATTCAACTACAGGTGCTAGATATGATATCACAGCGCATTATTACGGTGGGCGTGTTGCTTGCACAAGAAAGTGATGAAACGTAAGTGCGAAGCGACTAACCGTATCTACGACACATGCGGGTCTTTATTAGTCGATATACTATCGGCAGGTTTCACAACATTTTACCCGCGTGGAAGATTAAATATTATTTGTTCAGGTATTAAGTAAAAAAAGAATGCTTGTTGGATAAAACACTGAAAAAATATTCTATTTAACGAGATTTAACACCATGTCGAAATGAGGCGAATTTTTTCCTTGTATCAACTCAAATACAAGCATTTCGCTTGTTACTACTTCTGCCCCGGCGACACCTAGCCTGGCCGTTGCGGTGTCGCAATCGAGTTGAGTTCTAGAACTAATGGCATCGGCCACTAGTATTACGCGATACCCATGTGTCAACGCGTCAATAACGCTTTGAGTCACGCAAACATGCGCTTCACAGCCAATAACAATAAGACAGCTTTTGCCTTGTTGCCTGTGCTCTTCCATATTTTTGACTAATGCGGGCGCACCAAAGCAGGAAAATGTCGTTTTCGCAAACAAATTATTATTAATAAACGGCTGTACAATATTTGCAGATGGACCAAGACCTTTTGTATACTGTTGCGCTATTGTGACCGGAATGTCGAGTGCGGTAGCTGTGCTAAGCACGATGTTAACGTTGCGTAACATCGTTTCAATATTTAATAAAACCGGCGCTAATCGCGTTTGAATATCGACTACCAGTACTTGGCACTGAGACGCTTCAATTCTAATCTGCATAATATAAATCCTTTGCTTAAATTGAATAAGTAGTCATTAAAATAACTTGTTAACAAGTTTATTTATATTCCAATGCTGCTACTATAATTTGTAGTAAGCGACAAAAGGCTTAAGACTTTAGTGTGTAGTTAATTGTTCGTCTTTCAAAGGACGGTGTTTAGTTAGTAAAAGGATTATTCGCCTCCTTTGGTGATGCTATTGGCGTGGGAATTAAACGCAATATGGTACACCTCGCCCCTCACATTGCTGAAAATACTAAAGAGGGAGAAACCGGTTGTGCCGACTCACTTGTTAACGTAAACCGATTTTACCCGCTAAGCGATGCGTATATATAGCACTGCTTATAATCTGGTAAAGATCGTTTTTTAGTTCTTCGGTCTTATAAACGGCATGTGTCTGTTTACGTCTTTATATAACAAGTATCTAAATGGTCCCGGTCCTCCGGCGTAACAAGACTGTGGGCAAAAAGCGCGTAACCACATAAAGTCTCCAGCTTCTACTTCCACCCATTCACCGTTTAGGTGATATACCGCTTTACCTTCAAGCACATACAGACCGTGTTCCATCACGTGAGTTTCGTCAAAAGGAATAACGCCGCCGGGCTCAAAAGTAACAATATTCACATGCATATCGTGACGCATATCAGACTGCTCGGTAAAACGCGTTGTTTTCCACACATCTCCCGTGTTTGGCATGGCAATAGCCGGGACTTCATGATCGCTCGTTACGAATGGCTCTGGTGCGTCAATACCTTCTACAAATTGGTAAGCTTTGCGGATCCAATGAAACTTAGCGTGCTTGTCGCTGTTATTTTTTATGGTCCATTGACAATTAGGTGGTAAATAAGCATAACCGCCAGCGCTCATATTGTGCACGATACCTTCAATATTAACGTCCATTTCACCTTCTACCACAAACAAAACAGCTTCGGCGCTGGCATCTAGTTCTGGCTTGTCAGAGCCGCCATTTGGACCTAATTCCACAATATACTGTGAAAATGTTTCAGAAAAACCACTTAACGGACGTGCTATTACCCACATGCGCATGTTGGTCCAAAACGGCAGATAACTGATAACAATATCAGTTAATACTCGCTTTGGAATAATCGCATAGCCTTCGGTAAAGATAGCACGGTCTGACAACAACTGTGTTTGCGGTGGTAAGCCGCCGGTTGGTGCGTAATAAGTACTTTTAGTTGACATGTTGAATGGTCCTAGTTAGCTACATTTTGATGCAGTTGGTTAAATTTTTGTCGGTACGCGTGAAGCAAAGGTTCAGTGTAGCCGTTAGGCTGAGTTTCGCCTTTGAAGACTAAATCAAGCGCCGCTTGAAACGCTAAACTTGCGTCAAAGTCTACAGACATAGGTCTGTAAAGTGGATCGTGTTCATTTTGCTTGTCGACCACGGCAGCCATCTTTTGTAGCGCATCTTTTACCTGAGGCTCAGTCAAAATGCCATGTTTCAGCCAGTTACAAATATGCTGGCTTGAAATACGTAAGGTTGCGCGATCTTCCATCAAACCAACATTATTAATGTCGGGAACTTTAGACGCGCCCATGCCCAAGTCGACCCAGCGCACTACATAGCCTAATAATCCCTGCGCGTTGTTGTTAAGCTCTTTTTCAATATCACTTGCACTCAAACTTTCTGGGTTTAGCAACAGCGGCACGGTAAGAATATCGTCTATATTTGCACGCACTCTATTTTTAAGTTTATTTTGTACATCAAACACATTCACCTGATGATAGTGAATTGCGTGTAAAGTAGCGCCCGTAGGGGATGGTACCCAAGCGGTATTGGCGCCTGATTGAGGGTGCGCAATTTTAGCTTTCATCATATCTTTCATCATGTCGGGCATAGCCCACATGCCCTTGCCTATTTGTGCCTTACCTGAAAAACCGCAGGCTAAGCCTATATCAACGTTGTAATCTTCATAGCCTTTAATCCAAGGCTGCGACTTCATATCGCCTTTGGCCACAACCGGTCCTAACAGCATACTGGTATGAATTTCATCGCCTGTTCTGTCTAAAAAGCCGGTGTTAATAAACGCCACTCTTGACTTAACTTGTTCAATGCACTGTTTTAAGTTGACCGTGGTGCGGCGCTCTTCGTCCATTACACCTATTTTTATGGTGCCTCGGGATAAGTCTAAGGCGTCCTCTACGGCATCAAACAAGGCGTTGGCTAAGGCAACTTCTTGTGGGCCATGCATTTTAGGCTTTACGATATATACGTTGCCATTTCGTGAATTGCGGTGAACATTTATTTTTTGAATGTCGTGAAGAGCAATACAGGTACTTATCATGGCGTCCATGATGCCCTCTGGCACTTCATTACCGTGGCTGTCGAGTATGGCTGGATTGGTCATTAAATGACCCACGTTTCTACAAAACAATAAACTGCGGCCGTGCACGCTGAGGGCTTCACCAGCAGGGTTGTAATATTCTTTGTCAGCATGTAAAACGCGCTGGCTCACTTTACCTGACTTTTCAATGGTTTCGCTTAAATCACCTTTCATTAGGCCAAGCCAGTTCCGATATACGTTTATTTTTTCTGCAGCATCTACCGCAACCACTGAGTCTTCAAAATCGACAATAGTGGTTAAAGCCGCTTCTAAGGTAATGTCTTTGACGCCTGCTGCATCAGTTTTGCCTATCGCTGAATTTGTGTCAATTTCAATGGCAACGCGCAGCCCATTATGGCTAAGTAATATTGAGCTTGGCGCGCTTGTGTCGCCCTGATAGCCAATAAATTGTGCGCGCTGCGCTAAATTGACTGTATCGCCGCCAGCTAGGGTAATGAGAAGCTGATGACCGGTAATTTCATACTTGTTAGCGTCGGTATGTGAACCTTTTTCTAGCGCAAAATGCGTGTTTAAAAAGTCACGTCCATAAGCAACTACTTTCGCTGCTCTGACAGGGTTGTGAGTAGCGCTTTTTTCTGCACCGCCCTCATCACTTATTACATCGGTGCCGTAAAGCGCATCGTATAAACTGCCCCAGCGGGCGTTGGCAGCATTTAATGCAAAGCGCGCATTGGCTGCGGGTACCACAAGCTGCGGACCTGCTGTGGTGCAGACTTCGCTGTCGACGTTAACGGTGCTAATTTGAAAGTCATCGCCTTGGGGTGCTAAATAGCCAATATCTTGAAGAAACGTTTTATAAGACTGCACCTCAAACTTGCCTTGGTTGGCAAGGTTGTATTCGTCAATCTTATGCTGTAATTCTATGCGTTTTTCCAACAGCGCTTTGTTTTGTGGTGCAAAATCGTGAATAATTATCGCTAAAGAAGCCCAAAATGTGTCGCCCGAGACTGACAAACCCGGCAGCACTTCTGTTTCTATAAACGTCACTAAATTAGCGTCAACACGAAGTGCGTTTTTTTGTAAGTATTGTGTCATTGTGCTTTTACTCGGTTATGGTTAATTCCTAAAATTATTCTACCTCTAAATGTAAATAAATTCACCTCAGCTGTCAACTTTGTCAGTAAATTGTAAACAATATTGTTGACAATTTTAGCGAAAGTAAAATATAGTAGCTCATTAATGCGGATTCAAAACTCGCTACTCTTATATATCTACTCATAATCATGGATAATAAGCGCGTAAAGCATAATTTGCTTGGTTTGAACAAGGCTTAATTGCTAGTGCTAAATAGGCTTTACACCGCACCACGATAAATAGTAAATCTATTTTAAAGCAGTGGCTGTGGAATATAAGAACATTTCGCTATTGTTGGTACAAGCAAGACCATCGGCGAGCGCAGATATGCATTTATATAAAACACGACCGTTTTGGTAATCACTCATGACAGACAAAATAGACATACACACTTTAAATAACGCTACGCAGGCAGAGTTCATTGAAACCCTCGCCGAGATTTATGAACATTCAAGCTGGATCCCAGAGAAAGTCTGGCATAGCCGCCCTTTTTTAAGCGTCGATAATTTGCATCAGGCAATGCTGAAAATAGTTGAAAATGCGTCTATCGAAGAAAAACTTACTTTGCTGCGCGCTCACCCACAGTTAGCGGGCAAAGAAGCAAAAAGCGGCTCACTAACCACCGCGTCAACCCAAGAGCAGTCTTCAGCTAATTTAAACGCCCTAAGCAAAAAAGAAATGGACGAAATCACTTCGCTCAATCAGCAGTATATTGACACGCATGGCTTTCCTTTTATCATTGCGGTTAAGAACCATGACAAAGCGGGTATTTTCAATGAGTTTAGAAAGCGTATAAACAAACCTTATAGCGAAGAGGTATATAGCGCTATATTGCAGGTTGGTTTAATCGCTACTTTTCGACTTGCCGGCATACTTAAAGGTTACGAGCCTAGCGCATAACACTTAACAAAACGACACTAACGACATAAATAAGGATTAATCATGGCCAAGCTATCAACCCATGTGCTGGACACCGCAAACGGCAAGCCTGCTGAAAACATCAAACTTGAATTCTATCGCGTAGAAGGTTCACAAAATGTGTTACTCAAAACACTGACCACTAACAACGACGGCAGAACTAATGAACTATTGCTAGACAACAGTAATATTGAAGTGGGTGAGTATATTATTGTATTTTATGTCGCTGAATACTTTACAAAGTTGGGGGTTGAGCAAACAAAACCCGCGTTTTTAAACCGTATTCCCATTCATTTTGGCATTTTCGACGCTAAAGCCAACTACCATGTTCCTTTGCTAGTATCGCCATGGAGCTATTCGACTTACCGCGGTAGCTAGTGGGCGTTATTACCAAGGGCACAGCGGTACTAGGCCTAGGCAACATTGGCGCACTAGCCTCAAAACCTGTGATGCAAAGTAAAGCAATGCTGCTTAAGCACGTTGCCGGCTTTGGCATGGGCAAAAACGCCTGCTGATGTCATCAAAGTTATTGAATACATTGTAAAATAGCAAGTAACTTAGCATATTCACATCCAACGATGTATAATATTATTATGTTACATTACAAACGCCTAATCGTTGTTACCACCCCATATTGGGAAGAACAACCTGCTCTTAAAAAAGCTATTTTTTTAGCTAATACACTTGATGTATCAACCAGCATGAAGTCCGTCGTGACATGGTATAAGAAGTGGTACAAGAATGTTATTAAGTACTACCGCCGAGTATATTATTGATAAACTGCACTGTGACACACACGTTGTTAAAGGCTAACGTTTATAGGGCCAGCATATTGCTGTTGGCTCTTATACTTATATCACTCAACTTGCGCCCTGCCCTCACTTCCGTAGCGCCTGTTATACAAAGCATTGTTGAAGATTTGTCCTTAAGCCAAGCAAATGCAGGCTTAATAACCACTATACCCGTATTATTAATGGGCTTACTGGCACCCTTAGCGCCTAGGTTAGCGGCTCGCTGGAGCCAAGAGAGCGTGCTGAAGGGCGCAATGGCCGTGCTAACAGTCGCATTGCTGCTGCGGCATTTTAGCCAGCACAGTTTCGCTCTTCTGCTTTTATCTGCCGTGTTAGCGGGCACTGCCATTGCCATTGCAGGGCCATTGATGTCTGGTTTTATTAAGCAGCATTTTGCGCGCCATATGGGTTTTGCAATCGCCATATATTCGGTCAGCATTACCATTGGTGCAGCATTGGCCGTAGCCCTTACATTGCCTATTATCAGTACGTTTGGCGGTGAATGGCACTATGGATTGTCGAGCTGGGGCTGGCTCGCTTTAGCAACCTTCTTGCTGTTAATCATTTTCTTACCAAAATCGACTAGCCCAAAACTAGACAAGAGCATTCTTAAAAAACTGCCGCTGCATTCTTTTAAGGCTTGGTTATTAACCGGCTTTTTCGCGGCGCAAGCCGGTGTTTTTTATGCACTTGCAACATGGATGGTGGCGCATTTTGAGCATGTCGGTTTTAGCATATCTCGAGCCAGTATTATGGCTAGCGTGTTCATGGGGTCAGGTATTTTGGGTGCGCTAATTATGCCTTTGATTGCGGCGCGCACAGCCAAGCGCAGTTTGCTTATAGCGGCAGTTACCTTCATTACGACATTATTGATATTGGCGATAACGTGGCTGCCTCAGTTCAACCCCTTGGTACTTGTGTCTATATTAGGCGTGACCACATCGGGCACTTTTGCACTCGCGCTAGCCTTACCTGTGCTTGAAACTGATACACCTCATGAGGCCTCTCAACTGTCGTCGATGATGTCGTCATTCGGCTATATTATTGGCGGCGTTACGCCTGCATTAGTCGGCATTGGCAAAGACATAACCGGCAGTTATGAATGGTCGTTTACCTTTCTAGCGGCGCTGAGCTTTTGCATGGTTGTTATTGCCTTGTTTTTACCCAATGTTTCTAAAAACCACGCAACGTGATATAGATTAAGACTAAGCACAAGGCGTAATTTGGGCACGTAACCATTGTTTAAAACACGCAATAGCTTTTGACTCACGGTAGCTAATCAAATAGTAACCTGCCTGAGCGGGAATAGGTGTAAAAGGCAAATGATGGCGTTAGTTTTACACGTATCTCAACTTCTGGGATTTTCTCTTGACGAAAGACCTCTATTGTCCTTTCAATATCACCCAAACCTTTTTCAACCGCTGCGTATATCTGCTGGCCAGCATAGGTAAGCGTAATCCCTTTAGAATGGCGCTCAAATAACCTCACCGCCAGCTGCTTTTCAAGTAAACTGATCTGCTGACTTACCGCGCCTGTCGTTACATGCAAATAGCTAGCTGCTTGAGTAAAGCTACTATTGCGATGGTGGTCAGCGATCTGTTTCCCCATGCAGGCGATTTATCAAAAGCCGAGTACTGGACTGGGCTTCGCCCAATGACGCCCGACGGAACGCCTATTATAGGCAAAACAAACATTCCGAACCTATATATTAAGGCCGGTCACGGTACCTTAGGCTGGACCATGGCGTGTGGCTCATGACGCTTAATTTCAGATAATTTGAAGAGATGAAAGCTAGTAGGCAGGCGATTAACTTGCCTAAAGCCGCTAGTCTGGTGTGTGATGCTTTATCCAATGCGATGCAATGTCTTGTCTACGGCAAACCCATACGTCGCTGAACTGCTCAATATAGTCTAAAAACTTGACCAAGCTAGCAAACCTACCAGGACGACCTATTATGCGGCAGTGCAGACCAATAGACAGCATTTTTGGTGCATCAGCGCCTTCATCGTAAAGGGTGTCAAAGGAATCTTTTAAATAGGTAAAGAACTGCTCACCTGAGTTGAAACCTTGCGGACTGGCAAAGCGCATATCGTTGGCGTCTAGCGTGTAAGGCACAATTAAGTGTGACTTGTAATTACCGTTAACAGCTTTACCTTCCACAAAATAAGGTAGATCGTCGGCGTAGCTGTCAGCGTCATATAAAAATGAGTCTTCTTCTATCACTAGCTTACGTGAGTTTTCGCTCATGCGGCCTAAATACCAGCCTTTTGGCTTCTCACCGGTCATGCTTTTGTGAATTTCTATGGCTTTTTGCAGATGTTCACGCTCAATATCAAGCGGGACTTTTTGATAGTCAATCCATCTATAGCCATGACTGGCTATTTCCCAGTCGGCTTTTAACATTGCTTCAACTGCTTCTGGATTTCGCTGCATAGCCATAGCCACACCAAACACGGTTACTGGCATTTTGCGCTGTGTAAACAGCTTATGCAGTCGCCAAAATCCTACCCTGGAGCCATATTCATAAAAAGATTCCATATTCATATGGCGCTGATTTTCAAACGGCAGCGCGCCTATAATTTCAGATAAAAATGTTTCTGAGGCTTTGTCACCGTGCAAAATACAGTTTTCAGCGCCCTCTTCATAATTAATGACAAACTGTACCGCTATTTTTGCTTTTTTCGGCCAGGTTACTTTTGGGCCGCGTTGGCCGTAGCCTTTCATGTCTCTTGGGTAGTTGTTCATTAGATCACTCATAGTAATGTTCATGTTGTTGAGGGTCATTGTAACCTTAACTCAATAGTTTCGTTTTCTAAGGTGACTTCATCGCAGTTATTTCCGGGGCCGCTTCTGTCAACAATCACAAAAAGTCGATCTTTTCGTTCCGATATTAATGGCATATGCCACACACCAGTATGAAAATTAAAGCCTTGGTGGCCATTGGTAACAAAGGCCTGCAGGGTATCGGAGTCTAAAGGTTTGTCTTTTGGCCCAACCACAAGTACCACGGGTTCATTGTCGGTAGGAATAAAAGCTTGACTGCCTTTGGGATGCTTTTCAAGCAAATTAAAGCAGTGGGGAAATGGTTTTGCCTCATTAATCTTGAAGTAGCTGACAATGGCGCGGCCACCGTTTTGGGTGTCAATTTGCACGTCGGCTAAATCGTGATAGCGCTGTACTCTGCCATCATTGATACTGAAGTTTTTAGCGCCCTCAAGCTCTATTACATCACCAAATTGCTTGAAGGCCTCACGGTTAAGGGGCTTTGCGACTAATTTAGTAATTTTCATGCACTGTCCTTTTTATTACAAAGATTTATAGCTAACGGTACACTAACAGCAAAGCTTGACCCATCGGCACGCGTTAAGCTTTACACTGCGTTTAGTCTTCATTCTATTTTATTATTCTGGTTGCTGTAATTCTTGATACCACTTTGCGATTAGCGAACGCTCTTCTTCAGTAATTTGGGTTAAATTACCAATTGGCATTGCTCTTAGCACAACCGTTTGCTGATGTATCTGCGTTGCTTGCGCTAAAATTTGCTCAGGTGTGTCGTACATATAACCTTTAGGCGCAGCGGCAAAGCCAGGATGAGTAGGCTGTGCAGCATGGCATGAATGACAGCGCTGTTCGATGACAGAGGCTACTTGGGAAAATTCTACTCTAGGCACTGCTGGGTCAATCGGCATGACCACCTGAGGCTTTGGTGCCATTACCCAAAAAACCGCGGCTAAAATAAGAAATGCAGGGATTAAGACCACTGTTAAAGGCTTGCCTTCGCTATGGCGAGATACAAAGAAGATACGAATTAAGGCGCCAGCCATTGAAATACCAACTAAAATTAACCAGTTATATTCATGACTATACGTCATAGCATAGTGGTTACTTATCATGGTAAATAACACAGGTAAGGTGAAATAGGTGTTGTGAACAGAACGCTGCTTACCCGCTAAGCCCGGCGCGGGGTCAACCTCTTTGCCTGCACGCAAATCTTCAACCATTTTCTTTTGGCCGGGAATAATGATGAAGTATACATTGGCTGCCATTATGGTGCCTAACATAGCACCGAAGGTGATAAAAGCGCCACGTCCGCTGAACATGTGCGTAAGCGCATAGGCCGCACCCGACACTAATATGAATATGACAATGCCCAGCACTAAATCGTTTTTAGCTAGGGCTGACTTACACAAAACGTCATAAATAATATAACCGCCAATTAAAAAGCTTACGCTTATGGCAATGGCGGCTGTTTGAGACATTTCCATTAAGCTGGAGTCAACCAGATAAATGTCAGCGCCGTACCAATACACGATGGCCATTAAGAAAAACCCACTGATCCATGTCGAATAGGCTTCCCATTTAGACCAATGCAGATTTTGTGCTAAAGGCTCATTTTTTGGCCCCAGCATATATTTTTGAGAGTGGTAAAACCCACCGCCGTGCACCGCCCATAACTCACCAAAGACACCGTTTTGTGAGTCTGCTGCTTTTTTTGAGGGCCGTAATGAGTTGTCTAACATTACAAAATAGAAGGACGCGCCGATCCATGCAATACCCGCGATGACATGCACACTTCGCACTAAAAAATTTAAAACGTCAAAGAAATACGCTTCCAATTGGCTGCTCCTTTTAAGCAAATATTTTGTTTCAACTTATTGATCAATATCAACAATAAGTGCTAAACCATACATATTTAGCAAATTTCTATGTGCATGACTTGTGCGTTTATGGATCACGATGACAACAGGATATGTAACAAAAATATTCTTGTCAACAAGATTGTTTACAATTAACTGACAATACAGACAGCTCCACTAAAGCTAAGGGAACAGCTAGTTTATTTAAAAGAACAAACATAGCTTTTACCATAAACATTAAAATTTAGAGGGGAAGTAGTGGGTTCAAACAAGCCCGTTTACTGGCATGCCACAACCTTTTAGAACGATATGCTTGATGGTTTTTTTCGCGTCATCAAAGTCTTTTTCATTTAGCGGGTGGCCTAAAGCCGCTTCTATTTCTACAGCAAAATTTGCATAGTGCTGGGTTGCGCCCCAAATAGTAAAGAGCAAGTGGTAAGGAGACACGTTATCAATTTTCCCTTGCGCTTGCCATGCTTCAATCACATGCGCTTTTGCACCTATCCATTTTTTAAAATCAGTTTGCAAGTACTCGCTTAAATAAGGCGCTCCGTACAATATTTCACTGGCAAAAATAATCGACGCCGTGGGATTGGTGCGTGAATACTCCAATTTCGCATCTATGTAGCTTGATATAGCCTGAGCGGGGTCGTCATCAGGCTGTATATCAGCAAATGCTTGGTTCCATAAATCGATAATATTAGTTAATACCGCGCCATAAAGCGCCAGCTTATTTTTGAAGTAATAGTGTATGTTGGTCCTTGGGATTTTAGCCAATGCCGCTATTCGGACAATCGAAGCGCCGTTATAGCCGTGCAGCTTAAACTCTTCTCCGGCCGCTTCCAAAATTTTATGTTTGTTGGCCACCCTAGACCGCTGCTGAATATTTGTTAGAGAATCATTGCTCAATTGTATACGAGGCCTGTTTATATCGGCCATAAAAACTCCTCAATAATAAACTATCGTTATAATCGCGGTTTGAACGCATCAAGCAGTTCGCCACTAACTTCTTTATCTTCTAGCTTGAGACGGGCTTCAATACCTTGTATATGGTCAAACATAAGCTGCGTTGCTTTATCGACCTGTCCTTTTTGCATTACTTCTATTAGGGCAAAATGCTCCTCATAAGAACACTTTGGTGCATCTGGCTTTTCATATTGAACGATAACTAATGAGGTTTGTGGGACTAAAGTAGTCACCATTCGTTCTAAGGTTGTATTTTTTGATATTTTAGCCAACATTAAATGAAAATCGCCGCCCGACAAAATGCCTTCTACTATATGCTCATGATCTATATTGTCTTGTTCTGTTTTTACTATTTTTTTAAGTAGCGCAAAATCACTTTTAGTAGCATGTTTAATAACGTCTTTTACAATAGCGACTTCTATCAATTGTCGAGCCGCGAAAATATCTTTTGCCTGCTTAACCGAAGGTTTAGCTATAAATGCGCCCTTATTAGGTTCAATTTCAATTATATGATCTTGGGATAAGCGCAGTAGGGCACTGCGAATAGTATTTCGGCCAACATTAAATATTTTAGATAAGTTATCTTCTGTGAGCCGCGTTCCTGGGCGCAGACGAAATGACAAGATAGCATCAAAAATTTCTTGATAAATTTCTTTATCACTGACTTTTTTCTTTTTATTACCAGCTTCTAGCAACGCCTTCATCCCACTCCTAAATACATATTAATCCTACATTGACCACTTTCTTGTGCTTAGTATATAGGGTTTTAACTTTATTTTGGATTGTTCTATCTTTTTTCTTATACGATAAGAAAATAAAAAATATCGTCTTATTTCTATTTTGCATGTCGATAAACACTACGATGCCTTTGTGTACCTTGGGTCAGCCTGCCACGTATAAATTTATCGCGAGTGTTTTTCCTTTGGCCAATCAAAATCTGCTCTGTGGGTGATAGGCGTATAATCGAAACACCCATGATGTGTCATATCGGTCACTATATTCTCCTAAAACGTAATGCTAAAGCTCACCAGCATCGGATTATGGTCTGACGCATCGGTTACAGGTGAACTTGCTTTCACTAATGTGAGGCCTCGGTAATAAACATGGTCTAGGGCTAAACCGTTAACAAATCGAGTGCGGTTGTCGGGTGAAAACTCAACTTTACGCAAGCCAAGTTTGCTTAGCTGCTCTTTTATTAACTCAACCCGCGCTGCGCTCCACGTATTTAAGTCACCTGCAAATATCACCGGACCTTCGTGTGTGGTAAGTTCTGCTGCTAATGCAGAAATTTGCCGGTTATATGCTAAGGTGCCGTAGGCAAAATTTACTGAATGTAAATTCACCACCGCCAGCACTTTGCCATCTGATAGTTTATAGCGTGCAAATATGCCCGATTTAGGCAATTGTAACCACGGCTCTGCCTCTATATATGCACAGGCCAACATAGGTGCACGCATCGATAAGTTAAGTACGCCCGAAGAAACGTCAAATAATTTAAACGCGTCAACATGACTAGCATACCAGTTTGCTTTGGATATATAATCTTTAAACTCATTTGTCATGTTGACTTCTTGCAGCAGCGCTAATTCAGTATTACTTGAATACTGCATTAATTTCCCTTGCCAATTCACGTTTGTTTGCTTATAAATATTCCAGACAAGTAAATCTAGCTTTCCATTTTTATCTAGCGGCTTAGCTTTTTCGTTACGGTAGCAATGCAGCGCATCACTTTGAATATCACCCTTTATAAGCGACAGTTGACCACTGATCGGCAAGCTAAGCACTTGCCAGTATGAAATAGTAATAAAAGTAAACAACACCACGAAAAATGCAATTAGCGCCACAACTCTACTGCGTAAAAACTGTATAAGCCATTTCATTTATTATTTAATTTCGCGCCTAAAGAGCCTAGCTAACGTTATATATGCGATGCTTTCTCATGAAAACTTTACTGTAAGATAGTACAAATCCACCTGTACATCAAACAATCTACCAGCGTGCTCTTGAACCGCGCACATTGGATGTATTACAAATAGCTTAAGGGCTTGCGCCACCTCGTTTTTTTGCATGAAGAATAAGCGGGCGCAAATCATTAGGTAAGGCATTTTGAAACTCGGCGCAAGGGCCTCATGGGAAACAAGCGCTATTTTATCTCTGCCCTTAGCAGGGGCGCAACTTTGCTCTCAAAGACTTCAATTTGAGTGTTTAATTCGGCAAGCTTTTGCTCATACTCAGCACTATTGAGCTGCTGCATTAACGCAGATGCCGCATAAGCGCTGAACTGGTTACGATGATTGACCCAAAAGCCTGATTTATCTGGCAGCTCAACCGGCGCCAAAAATTCGGTTAAAGATTGCTCAATCAATGCAGGTTGCAAAGATAACAAAGCCTTTTGTAGAGGCACTACACTAAAAAAACGTGTGGTTTTAAGTGTAAGTTGATCAACTAGCTGTCGCGTAATATCAGCATCTTCTTGCTGATTGATAAAACTCAAGTAGCTTTGCCAAAATCTGGCGTCTGGCGAATCCCCATAGAGTGAGGCAGTATAAGAAAACCAATCTTGCGCTTGGCTCGGCATGTTTGCCTCATCGTATAGCAAGGCCAAGAAAATACTGTTCACTGGCGAGCCTGTATCAATTGTTAAACAGATATTCATTGCGTCAATGGCGGCAGTAATCTGGGACTGTTGCCTGAGTATTTTAGCTTTGTACACGTAGGCCCATGTATAGTTGCTGTCAATATCAATTGCGCGCTCTACTAGCGCAAGCGCTTCAGGCATTTCATTGCGCCAAAAGTGCACTATCGCTTTGTTCACATTTATCCACGGCGATAAGGGATCTAGCTGCAGGGCCTTTTCTGCATAGCGAAGTGCTACGTCAAACTCATTCTTGGCCAAAGCCAGCTCCGAATACACATAGAGCCCTCGGGTATTTAAGGCATCGACACTTAACACGCGATTGATTAACTGCTGCGCGGTGTCAAAGCGCAGATCTTCAATTGCCAATATAGCGCCTGCTAATAGCGCATTAGTATCATTGGCGTCTAATTGAAGTGCACTATTAATAGCAGCATTAGCCTTTGCAAGAGCAGCTGTTTTTTCCATGTAAATGTCATGATAGTTATAACGGGCATATACGAATGCCAAACTACCAAAAGCAGAGGCAAAATTCGGCGCTAGCTCTGTGGCCCTCGCAAATGATGCCTCTGCGCGAGAAAACCATTCACTGGTGGTGCCATTCATCCACCAGTAATTTCCCTGTAAATATGCCTGATAAGCATTAATGTCAATGTTGTTGGCTGCGACTATAAAAGTCGCTGGTTCGCTTTGTCCAAACAGCTGTGTGTTTATATCGGCAATGACCTTAGTATTTAATATCAGCAGTTGCTGCATATCATCTTCATATATCTGTGACCAAATCGCGTTATTACTTTGCTTTTCAACTAAACGCACTAATACACGAATGCGCTCGTTTGCTTGGGTAACGCTGCCTTCTACCCAATATTCAATATTCACATCGTCCAGTAACGCGTCTAGTGCGCCGGGGTTGCGCGCCAGAGCAACAGACGAGTAGTGCGATAAAACACTAATTTTATCTGACTTAGCTAACGTAATTGACAGCTCTTCTGGCAGCATTTCAGCCAAATAATCATTGTTTGCATCGCCCGTAAGATTGCGCCACGGTAAAAAAGCGACGGTCGTAGGCGTGCTGCGATTGCCATTAGTGTGAGACCTCTCAATGAAAGATTCAGGACTTTGTAGGGCGTCCGGTAAAAAAAAGTAAATCAGCAGGGTCAGTATCACACTAAATACAGCAAATGCGACGGCTTTACCTTTGTTGATCGTTGGCGCGTTGACTAGCTTGGGCTTGTCACTTATGTCTGGATCCACCGTGAAGTCGTCTGTGCTTTGCATAGCGCCCCGGTTTATAAATTCTTGGCGCGTAAGCCGCGTCACATTAGCCGATAATCGGTAACCTTTTTTGGGCACTGTTTGAATGACTTTGCGCGTTTTACTGTCGTTGAAATGTTGCCGAAGCTGTGAAATAACGCGAGTCAGCGAGTCGTCAATGACCACGCGTCCGTGCCAGACTTTATCCATTAGCTCATTTCTACTGACGGTTTCGCCTGCAGACAAAGCCAATTGATAGAGCACCTGCATGGCTTTTGGCTCTAAATGCCGCGCTGTATCGGCATGAAATATTTTGTGGTCGCCCACGTCAATATAATAATCATCTAAACGAAAATAACCATTTTCAGGTAATGCCTGTTCAGTCAATTGCCTGGTTCCACTTGATTATCACCCTCGGTTTATAACAAAAATACGTCGATATCAGACTTTCATCGGTATTTCATCAGCTTTTTATCTGTTGTTCATCAGGAATTTATTTCACAGCGCAACCATACTAATGTTGTCAGCTCGGTGCAAGTAAGTCGCATTGATGAAAGCGAAGTAAACGTTGAGTAAATAAAATGTAAACACCAATCAGTACATTTTAACCATTGACAGTTAAGCGCCAAGTACTCGTTCAAATACATAAGGTAGAACATTATGAAAACAGCAATTAAAATACTTTCACCAGCCGTTTTAGCGATGCTTTTGGCAGCGCCCTTAAGCCAAGCAGCTGCTGCAAATAGTACCACCATAGCGTCAACACTCAGCGTGAAAACCAGTGTTGCAGAAGTGGTTGGCGTACGCGAAATTGAATCAGGAAAGTTTGAACAGGGAATTCGAAAAAGTAAAGCGGTTTTAGTCAAAACATCAACGTCTGGTATGCGTAAACCACTGTTAGATAACTTGTGCGTGGCACATTTAGCCATTGAAGACATTGTGCAGGCCGACAAATACTGTAATGATGCTGTTAATGTGGGTAGAGCTTCTGCAATTTCTTACAACAATCGCGCGGTAATGCACTATGTATCAGGTGATCTAGACGCTAGTCTTGAAGATTTAGATTCCGCCGGTGAATTTAGAAACTTTCAAAAAATGGTCGCGCGTAATCATAAAATAGTGAGCCAGCAGAGTATGCTCAGCAAAAATTGAACGCAACTGTTCAAGCGAGCACATCGCGTTTTAGGTGGTAACATTATTAATAGTAAAGTGAAAATGAAAAAGGCTTTCATTAAGCGTTAGCCTTTTTTACTTTTTTTCCCATTTCATTTGAGTCTTTTTAAGCACCCGCTAAGTGGTCCATATAATTTTCAAACTGGCCAAGCATTACTTGAATACCACTTGCCTATGATCTACCTGGTAGCATGCCTTTTCGATATTCTAGCTTTTTTGTTTGTCAAAATTAGACTATATTGTTGATCTAATATTTTCTAATTTATAAGTGTTAATGACAAAGCCTATTCTCAGCACCCATGTTGGTTCTCTACCTCGCTCACAATCCACCGTTGACCTTATTTTCGCGCGTGAAAACAATGAGTCCTATGATGTACAAGCATTTCAAGCCGAAATGACGTCTGGCGTGGCGAGCGTTGTGCAAAAACAGAAAGAAGCGGGCATTGATATTGTGTCTGATGGCGAAACCTCTAAAATTTCATATGCCACCTATGTAAAAGATCGCTACACGGGATTTTCAGGAGACAGCCCTAGAAATGCGCCCGCCGACCTTCAGTTATTCCCTGATTTTCTGAAAAAACTGGCTAGCTCTGGCGGTACGCCCACCTACTCACGTCCGTTTTGTACGGGCACGATTAAAAGCAAAGGAAATGAAGACCTACAGCGTGATTTAGATAATTTGCGCTTAGCGCTTAAGCAGCAAAAAATAAACAAAGCGTTTATGAACGCGGCTTCTCCAGGCGTCATTGCGCTATTTTTACCTAACCAATATTATCCTTCTCGTGAGAAGTACATTGAGGCACTTGCTGAGGTAATGAAAGCGGAATACAAAGCCATTATCGATGCAGGATTTGACCTGCAGCTAGACTGCCCCGATTTAGCTTTATCGCGGCATATGCTGTTTCAAGACTTAAGCGATGAAGCGTTTATTAAAATAGCCAACACGCATGTTGAAGCACTTAATTATGCTATTGCAGATTTGCCGCAAGAACGAGTGCGCATGCATATTTGCTGGGGCAACTATGAAGGACCGCACGTTTGCGATATCCCCATGCAAAAAATGTTTGATACCTTAATGTCGGTTAACGCAGGACAACTGCTGTTTGAAACTGCAAATCCGCGACACGGTCATGAATGGGAGGTGTTTGAGCAAAGAAAGCAGGACATACCCGATTCTAAAATTCTAATCCCGGGCGTGATTGACAGCACCAGTAACTTTGTAGAGCATCCGCGCTTAGTGGCACAGCGTATTCAAAAGTTCGTTGATATTGTGGGACGCGATCGTGTTATTGCCGGCTCCGACTGTGGTTTTGGCACCTTTGCTGGCTTTGGCGCCGTTGTGCCTGACATTGCCTATGCAAAGTTGCAAAGCTTGTCACAAGGGGCTAAATTGGTCTAAAGACTGGCGCTTAAAGCGCCAGTCTTTAGCTTTTTATGGGGCTGTTTTAGGCCCTATTAGGTGCCACTGTGTTTGCCGACCCGCTAAATAAATAACCCGATTGCCATCAAACATAGCGCCCTGCTCTAGCTTGATACGCACGCCCTGATTGTCCCATTCTTGCAGTTCATAGCGGATGTTTCCCTCTATCGCATAGGCGGTATTTGGGTATAGCGGCCAATCGCCGCGCACCGGTGTTTCGCCTTGGTTATCCCACATGCCTATTGTTGGTCCGGGTGCATGACCAAAAAAGCCAATAGGATGGGTATAGGTACTTGAGTCAATACCCGCACTTGTCGCTTTTCGCTGAGTGGCCGCCAGTATTTGGTTACCGCTTAAGCCAGTTTCAAACGAGCTGGTCACAAAATCTTGCCATTGATTGCCCACTGCCATTGCATCTTTTAGGCCTTGAGGCACATCAGACTCACCCGGTTTTAGCACATAAGCCATTTCTTGCGTGTCGGTGCATAGCTTCAAATAACAAATGCCTACGTCGGTATGTAAGACGTCACCAGGTTGAATAACACCGCTGGTGCCGCAAAATGGATTATCTTTAGCACATTCAAGGCCTTCACGCTGCAAATTTACATAGGGCATAAACCAAACTGGCAGGTCGAGTTCGTGAAAGCGCTGGCGCAAAAACCACGCCACATCGTCGGTGCTGGTTACGCCCGGCGTGATAACTTTTGATGAAAACCCTTGCGCAATCACCGAACGAGCCAATTGCACTACATGCGGATAAACCGCGCGCTCGCCTTCGCTGCGTGTTTCAATCCAGCGCACCACGAGTTCCTCTGCCGACACGACTCTGTCTTCAAAACCCTCGGGCATAACCTCTAATAAGCGCTGATACAAGCCTTGGGTAAGGCCGTCTGCAACTGGCCAATGACGTGAAGTGTTAATGCCAATTCGTTTGGGATTTAATTCAGCAATTAAGTCACCTAATGCACGCCATTGCTCATCTAAATCGCCGCCCGTCCAGACCGATTCATAAGGTTCGCCAAAGGGATAAGTATTGACCGACAGGGCGTCAACCGTGCCGTCTTCTTGTAAGTGAAACGCTAGCATAGTGGTTCGCCTAGCAGCAAACACGGGCTGCGGCACTAGTGAGAAAAACACCGGATCTTCGGCGTATTCGCGTGCTAGCACCAGCCATAAATCAATATTTTTTTGCGCCATTAGCTCAGGTAACAATGTCAAAATGCGATCATTTAACATGCGATTCTCTGGTTCAATTCTGGCTCGCTGGTCTAATATAGACGCCGCAGGCGAAGCCTTAAGTTGAACATTGGCGTACGCCGAACCAAACAATATACTGGTACTCAGCAAAGGTATAACAACGGCCGCCATTACAACGGTGCAAAGACTATTTTTCATTACATTACCTCATCAATTATTAAAAAACGCTACTTACACTGTTTGAAATCTCTTTATTTTGGCGCGTATATCTTCCCTAATAATCATCAGCGCGGGGATCAAAAACTGCGCCTGCGTGCTGGTTTCAAACAGCATAGGCATTATACCAAGTGAGGTGGTGGCCGTGGTCAGGAAAATACCGCGCAATCTAAGCAGAGCAGCACTATTAGCGGCTTTTTTCTTACTGCTGCCGTCATATATCATTCTCGCTTTTGTGCGAAATTAGGCCTATTAAGGCGCTCAATGCAGAGTGTAAACGCGATGTTAAAAATTAAAAACTCAGCGATTATTTGCTCAACTCTTCACGCCTCATAGCCGAATGATTACTCTAAATCACTGAAGGTTCTGCAGCAGTGTAATATACGGCGCTATGTTGAGATTTTTTTCTTCACGCCATTTTGCGTTATGCACGCTTTGTAAATATCGTGTGCCCTCATCGCATATGAGCGTCACAATACTACCGCTCTGTTTTTCCTGCTTCATTTCATGGGCAAGCACAATTGCGGCGTATACGTTCAACCCTGTTGAACCACCAAACTTCTTATTTAGTAAGCTCTCTAACCAAATAGCGGTAGCGACACTTGCAGAGTCATCTATTTTGAGCATTTTATCTACAATATGTGGGTTAAAAGAGGGTTCGTGGCGAGGCCTGCCAACACCTTCAATGTTGGTTGATGTGCATTTGAAAACACCTGTTTCGTAAGTGTTTAATGTCGGAGTATCAATACTTGATGTAAATACATCAAAGAAAACCGAACCCTCAGGATCCGCAACACACAGTTTTGTGTCACCAATTTTAGAAGACATATATCGAATATAGCGCCCAATTGTGGCTGAGGTGCCGCCAGTGCCTGCGCCTACTACCACCCATGTTGGCACGTGATGCTCTTCATCTAACATTTGATCAAATAGGCTCTCGGCAATGTTGTTATTACCACGCCAATCGGTAACTCGCTCGGCATACGTGAATTGGTCCATATAATGGCCACTTGTTTGCGTGGCAATGCGCTGAGCTTCATTATAAATATTGGCTGATTCAGTAAAGGTGATTGAACCCCCGTAGTGCTTAATGCTGGCCAGTTTTTCGGGTGATGTACCTGTTGGTACTACAGAGATAAACGGTAAACCTAGTAATTGTGCAAAATAAGCTTCGGATATGGCGGTGGAGCCTGATGATGCTTCTACAATGGTAGAGCCTTCGAAGATATGACCATTGCACAAAGCATATAAAAAAAGAGAACGGGCGAGTCTGTGCTTGAGGCTGCCGGTTAAGTGAGTTGACTCATCTTTTAAGTAAAAATCGACATCCTCAAATGCACTAAGATTAAATTTTAAGAGATGGGTATCTGCACTTCTTCGATAATCGGCGGCAATTTTTTGCACGGCGCTACAAATCCATTTGCGCTGCTGTTTATTTCGTATACAACTCTTGTTAGCTATTACGCCTTGCAATATTGCATTCATATCCTGAATCATGTTTACGTACCGTGCATATATTATCAATTAGTAGAATAAACGCTATATTCATTGTATGCAACTTAGTCACTCGCTCTTTTAGTCGGTCATAACTATCAAATAGATATTTATTGTATAGCGCATGCGCACGTATTACCGTAACTACCGACGGCTGTGTCCAAGCAGAATTAAGAGAAGATTGCCTATGTTGATGCGTATTGTTGCTTTTATCGTGTCAACAGCCGGCATTGTTAGCTATGCGAACAGCCCCAATGGTAAAGCGCTTTTGTTTTCTGTATCAGGTGATATCTACAACTATAATTTTGCGGGATTACTTCTCACGCTTTTTCTTTGCCACCGTTAACCAATCAAAGTTAATACCCGAAATAGCGTTAAACCTCGCCACTCTTAGCACCAAGGACAGTGCTTTGGGTCTCTGGCGAATACCGGTATCATGCAATTTAGGAATAAAGTAGAAAAATACCAGCAAACGCCCAATGCTAGAGCAGATAAACACGATAAATAATGCGCTACTAAGCCAAGTCGATAGGCCGCTCCATTCGTTAAACAAATTGGCGTAAGAGGCAATTACCCCGCCCACCAGCGAGCCAATAAACACCAGCACGGCAGCAAGCGCAGCTTGGGTGGCCGCGTAGGTGGCGAAGTTGCTTTGGTGAGGACGAATATCATATAAATAATTAGCGCTACTTAGGGTAAAACCGCTCCACCATAATCCTGAAAATGCTTGAATGAATACAATGTAAATAAAACTGTCACCGAACAACCAGAGCACAGGGATTACGCTGATTGCCCCGGTGCAAATCATAATGACAAGACGGTTACCGAATTTATCGCTAAATTTCCCCCAATATTTCAAGCTGATAAACTGCGTCACAATTGATGAGATCCCCGCAAGTACAAATTCTAAATAGGTAAACGCCAAGTGCTCTAACATATACACAGCAAAAAATGGCGCAGAAATAGCCACCATTGCACTCAAACCAGCCACCAAGAAACTGTATTGTTTAAACACCGGATCTTGCAAAGATTCTTTAAAAGCGACCAAGGTTTGAGTAAACGCAATTTTACCAGCGCTTGCTTGATCATCTACCATTTTGGAGAATAACCAAGCTGAATTAAGTCGTCCTATGGCGGCAACTAAAAACAATGATGCAAATCCGAGCCACACTAATGCTACTTTATCCGCTGCAGTTAATAATGCACCGCCAGCTAAAAATACGCATAGCGATGCAAACATGACAATACGAGTACGTGCGGCAAAAAAAGAACCACGCCTGCTCGCAGGCACAATACTGCCCATCCACGCCCGCCATTGTGGCTGTATAAGATTGAGTAAGCCGTGATGCAAAAGGACTAACAAAATAAAAAACCATATACCGTATGTTGGTCTAAGGAGTGCTAAAACTGCCATTATTATTAATACGATTGACTGTAAAACAGCACCGCAAACGATGATTTTTTTGCGACAAAAATAATTGCTTAACCAAATCGAAAAAATTTGCATAATCGCACCAAACAATTGAGGTAATCCCGTTAAAATGCCCAATTGTGTCATGCTGGCGTGGAGGTAAATGGCAAACGCATTGAAGAAGTTATCACTGGTTGCTGTCATAGCGGAGGAAGCTAAGGCCTCTTTTTGAGAGTATTTAAGCGTTTGCCTAAGCGTTGAATTGTCTGCTCTTCGTTTTTCAACTCGCGCGTTTGCGGCAGTCTCAGTCCCCTTGTTTCGCTTTGAGTTCTCAAGATCATTTTTTTGCGTCACGTTTGCAGTACTAGCCTTTATATCGCCGAGGGTTTCCTGCGAACTTCTATTTTTATTATAAGCACTATTAAGCTTGCTTAGACGGCGTTTCGGCATAATCGAATATCGTAAATTATCTGCGTTAAAAAGAGTGGAGAAAGAAGCTGTTGCTTTACGTGTATACTAACTTGAGTTAAGCAAAATACCCATATTTATATTAGTCGCTTCTACAAGTAGCCAAGTACGATTTTCGTACACCTTTAAGCGCATGGCTTTAGAGCGTCTAAAAGCGCTTTTGACCAATATATTATTTGACGAAATACAAAAAAGCTTTCTTATTAATTTGGCCAAACATAGCGACAATCCGGATATTGCAAAACTGTTAGAGGAAATCCCAGCCACCCCTTAACTATCCTTCAAACCAAAGAAAGAGGCCAGCAAGCTAATGGTCCTTTCTGCTATTTTTACTCTACAGACGCTGCTTTGGGTGCCGGCACGGTTGTCATCAACTGGTCGATATCGCCGCCGAAGCATATGGTAAAGGTAGACGCCTCCTTGCGACCCAAGCCTTATAGCATTGCAATAAAGCTGATCCAGATCAACATGACTATATCCAGATTCGTTAACATAAGGGCTCATGCGAATAAACAAGGATTATGAAAATGTCATTAGAAAAACATACACTCGTAAAGGACCTCCCCGAACACCACCATACAATTCGTCATCTTAAAATGAACGATGCCCACTTTGCTAAATTATTTGACAGCTACCACGAATTGGAAAACGAAGTGCATAAGATAGAACAAGATAACGCACGCGTAGCAGATGACTATCTAGAGTCGCTAAAAAAACGCCGCGTTCACCTCAAAGACGAACTTGTTGAGATGATTCATAAAACAGAGAAAGCGCTTTAATTGTGAACGTTTAACGTACTTACGCTGGAGCGCAAAAGATGATAAAAGTAAACGTGACTTTACCAAAAATTGCGGCGATTACCCTTATAAGCGCCTTATTCATAGCCGGATGCACTAGCCAATTTGCTTCAACCGTACGCAAAGTGACCTACCCGCCTGATTTCAAATATACTGAGCAGGATTATTTGCGCTCAAATATGCATCAATTGCCCGTGCAGATGGCAATACTGGATAAGGCACTTTTTGAACCGCTCGATCAGACCCTTGGTCAGGTCCAAAACCAGCCTGAACTGCAGCGCGAGCAAGTGCTCACCGCCCTGACTAATATGGGCACTATAGCCGCACGCTTACAGCTGGGGGGGGG